>NZ_CP064675.1:0-227512 GCF_015534835.1 Salmonella sp. SJTUF14076
ATGAACAACAGCAAACATACAGTCATTGAAGTGGATACTAATCTAGTTGAAATTGAAAAGGGATTTAATCCCCGAGAGGCGGTAATCGGAGATTTGTGTTACGAACAAGAACCTGTCAAGTCGATGATTGTGTCAATCAAACAAGCCTTTAAGGAAGGAAGGCAGGTTGATATGATCAAGGTCGTAAAAAGAAAAGGTAAATATTTAGTTCGTCAAGGTCATACTCGTTTTCATGGCTTAAAATTAGCAATTTCTGAAGGTGCTAATATTCCAAAATTATCTGTTATCCTAATCGATTATAAAAACGAAATTGAAGAATACCTTGAGAACCTCGATGGTAACAGAAGCAATGGGCTAAATCCGGTTGGGCAAGCTCATGCATTAGCTCATGCTGTTAGTCTCGGGTATTCGGTTGAAGAACTAGCAATGCGATATCAACGATCAACTACCGCAATTCGTAATATGCTAAAAATCCTTGATATGCCATTAGAGCTTCAACGTTTGATTAGCCTAAATCTAATCAAAAAAACGCTCGCCATTGAAATAATGTTAAAATATTCCAACGATCACAAAATGGTTTTAAAACATATAGAAGGTTTCTTACCTGGCGTTAAGAATATTGAGACTACAACGAGCAAAATTGTAGGCATACCTGAACACAATGCAGCTGGAGCAGGACCAGACACCTTAAATAAAGGCGGACCAGAAAAGAAAAATTCGGCAGTCACTCGTAAGACTTTGGGTATTAAGCGCCTCTCGCATAAGAAAACAGAACGGCTAAAATCTGAATTTCTTGAGCTTGTGGAAAGTACACATACGGAATCTATAACGAATACTCAAACAGAACTAAAATTTGGTAGAGATAGTGCACACTTGTTCAAAAATGTTAATAGTAATAATGTAATATTTTCCAATGATGGTGTTCAAATAATCTTGAATGATGAAAAGCTAAATATTTTATTGTCTTTACTTAACGACGAAAATACAGCAATCATTGTTTCTAAACCAAAATTAGAAGAGCTTCTGGAAATTCGAGATCTCCTTAAGGAATATTAAAAACGAGGATTAGTTGAGTGATTAAACCTATAAAGCTGACTCTTATCGATAATTATAGTGATTTGCTTCTAACTCATGAAGTCCTTAAACGCAACATGGAAGAGTTAGAACACGGTAAACGTTTTGATCAATTTCCTGAAGGGCATGACCACTATGAAAAAACTGTGAAAGAAGCTGTAGCAATCGTAGAGGCACGTTTGGAGGTGTTTCGAAAATGAAATCTCTTTTCTTTACTCTTGATGGTCATATGGTACCAGCCTCAGTGAATGTATCACTTAACGGAGATGGAAATTATTATGCACCTATCGAAAGAGAATGTAACGAATGTGCGGGCACAGGCCACAAAGGGGCTGATTTATGTGAAAAGTGTCATGGGGTACAAACAGTTGGACCCATTATTGAAAAATTAGTGGCACTAGAGCCAATTACCTTTCTCGATAACATTCCGGAACTGCGTGTTAACCCAACACTCGAAGCATGGAAATCCAGAAACCACGTCCTTATTGAGAAAGCAAAAAAGGCTAACACTAAGTTTTCTAATAGTATATTGGCGCAATTAGACAATAACCGTTTCTTGACAGAACGCCAGCTGGATTGTTTCTTTACAACTTTTGATGTGATGTTGTCTGAAACTCCGGAAAATGAACAAGAAATTTTAAAACATAGCTACAATATCGGCCAGGTCATAAGCATTGAACTAACATTTACTGAAGTCAGGGCCGCGTACGCAAAAAGTAAAGGGAGTTATTTTTTTACATTTACTGGTAAAGTTAGAAATGACGGGATCGCTTTAACGGCCGATAAACAGGATCACATTTTATTGGGTGAACGTTATCATTTGACTGGAAAAGTCAGAAAATTCTATGAATTTGATTCGAAAAATTATGCTGCAATAACAGTTTTTAAGTTAAATAAACTCCAAGACAGTTAAATGTTTTTGCTGCTTAAATATAGAGCCAAGACTTTAACTGTCGTTAGGACTCACTCACGTAATATTGTTGCTTACGCAATGGGTTTTATCCCTCATAAAGATCTGCGAGTATAAATCTTTTACATTTAAATTCCCCTCTATCAGAACCTTTTCTATTGTAAAAAAATGATAATCTTATTAATTATAATTTTAATTTTTTGTATACCAATACCATACAGTTAAGGCTAAAAGGTGATGATGGAGATGGACTTTAAAATGCACAATGATCTGGGTCTCGGTTTCATTTGTAAAAATGCAAGAACATCGTCAAAGCCAACGTTAAGAAAAGTTACTTTTCCGGTAAGCGCATATGAAACGTCTAAGCTTTCTTTAACCGGTTTTCAATGCCCCACAGCCTGCCGTTTTCCTTTTTTTGTGCTATGCATGATAATCCATAACCATCTTTCGTCTGCATGCCCTATCACCCAAAATGAATGTTCAAATCATATCTCGCAATTTTCTATCGACATTAAAGTACAAGATTGGCTTAGCCGTTCAAGAGTAGCGTTTATTGATTTCCATAATCTTAGAAATACAGATAAAACCACTTTAATAACAGTGAACCATCTTGAAGCTTTACTTACTGTTATGTCGACTACTCTTGTCGCTTATGTTCCATATTCAAAAAAGAGACTAAACTTTAGCTTTCTAAACTCATTCACTTTGTCTAAAACTTCTCAAAGTTACACATTAACTTTCCCGGTAGTTCTCAGTCCGCTTTTAGATGCTCTTGGCGACTTCATTCAGGAATGCATAACCGAAAAATTGTTAAAACGACGAAATTCGAATTTCATGGTTTACGAGTATCTTAAACGTTCAGGCCAGAGCTCTCATAAAGTGGAGGACATTAATAACGACTTACAGCTTAAAAGTCTAAATATAAGACTTATGAGCGTCCTTACTGGCCTTTCTCAGCAAGGACTCATTTCATTTATTTGCGAAGGAAAGAGGGGCGACCGGAGAATAGAAGAGCTTCAGTTTATACCTTATGTTCAACGAACTTACCCTGAGGTATTAACTTTTGAGGAATGGATTAGCCTAGTTGATTAGAATTTACTCTATTTCAGCACGGCCAGTATTTCTGTTTCCGTTTTCCGTGTATTCGGCTTACTTCCTACGGATCGGTAAGCGCTGAGTCTGTGTATGACGAATCCACGCTCTTCATAGAGGCCCAAAGTGAATGATGTCAGGCTATTTGATATCGCAACAGCAGCGCCTTTTCTGTGAGCGTCAACGAGCATATTTGCTAACAGCACGTGGTCGCTTTGGCTGAACGGTTTACCATCGTAACTGACAAAACTAGTTTTGCTTGTTTTGTCATATGGCGGATCACAGTAAATCTGATCTCCTTCACCGGTTGCGGCCAGAGTCTCCTCAAAACCAGCGGTGATCAGTTCAATACCTGAAAGACGAAATGAAAGGTAGTCTATTTTATTGAGGTCAAGCTTCAGTTCTGTATGTTTCCCCCACGGCACTGAATAGATTCTTTCTGAGTTATAGCGGCACATACCGTTATAGCCCAGGCGATTCAGGGAGTAAAACAAAGCCGCTCTTTGAAGCGATTGACCAGAAATACAGGTTTTGTTGAAACGGTCCCTCATCTCATAGTAGTCCTTTTCGACAAAGGTTTTATCCGCCAAGTTTTGGACCTGATTTATAAAGTTAGTTTTCTGTCTTTGAATAGTCCTGTATAGGTTGATCAAGTCTGGATTGCTATCTGCAAGCAATGCATTTTGTGCAAACATGTTCAGAAAAACGGCACCACCGCCTATAAAGGGTTCTACCCACCGGCAACTATGATCGTGTGGGTAGTGATGGCTGATGAAAGGCATCAGTTTCGTTTTTCCACCAGCCCATTTGATTATCGGCATGTGTCTGAGATGTCGAGTCAAAGTGTCTATACCTGAGAGAGAAATTTAGGTGCTGGTATCGTACCTAACCACGGGCTTTAACTAATAACTTAGGGAGCAAAAAAAAGTTGTTTAAGACGCACAGTTTTGACTTTCAGCATTTCGGATTTATAAGATTTTTCCTCACTTATACCTGAACTTTATGTTTTGGATTTATGTATTTGTTTATGAAGCGATTTTTATGCCATCACAAGTAATGGGGAGCCACCTTTTTTTGTAAAAAATCAGAATAGGCTCAAAAAGTACCTTTTTTGCGAAAAATTATGAATTTTTTTTTCGGTAGTATCCCCGCTACGCAGAAAGTAAGCAGAAAAATGTAACGGAGCCCCTATGAGTGTTTTACTGACAGAACCTACACAGCAAGCTAATGACAAGGTCTTTAAAACGGCCCATGTTGCCTTTTCAGTAGTTACTGGCACAGGCCGTTACGTCACTGGGCTTAAACAGTTCCGTGATGCAAACCCTGAACTTTGTACTGAAGTAAGTGACCAGAAAGCATGGGCTATCCACCCTTCAGTAATTCAGGTCACGCCAGGCTTCAACTCCCGCGAAATGGGAATGGGTGACGATTACTATAAGCTCCCTGAGGTTGAAGAACACATCTACAACATCAAGAATGCCTACATTCGAGGTGACTATGTAGACCCTATCCGAGTACGTGTCATTGATGGGGTACCTTTTGTTCGCCAGGGGCACTGCCGTTTAAAAGCCGCAATGATGGCATGTGATGAAGATCATGACATCACAATCCTTTGCGTTGAGATTAAAGAAGATGAAATTGGCTGTGAGCTCGCGACCATTGATGGTAACCGTGGTCTTGCGCTTTCTCCTGTTGCGCTTGGCGAGTCCTATCGTCGCCTACATTCTCTTGCTGGCTGGTCACTCGAACGAATTGCTCAACGTGAAAATAAAAGCCCGACGACCATCAGTTCTCTTATCCGCCTGACAACCTGTTCTGTTGTTATCAAGAAATGGATTCATGCTGACGCTATTTCGTATGTTAACGTGCTTTCACTGATCGATGAGCTCGGCGAAACAGAAGCAATTTCACGTATCAAGAAGATGATCGCAGAACTTGAGCAGGCCGATGCGAATGGCATCACGGTGAAAAAAACCCAACATGGTCAGGTACGAGTCAGACCTTCAGACTTCAAGCCAGCACGGATTCCGCCGGTTATTGCCACAAAAGCCGTAGAAGGCGTCAAACTCATCACCACCAGCTTATTACAGAAACTGGGGGATATTGAATTGCCGGAGCTGACAGATTCAAGTGCTGACGAAGAAATCAACATTACGTTGAACCGCAGTACTCTGGAGATGTTGAGAAATCTTTCAAAAGAGATCACAGAATCAGAGAACAAGCAGCTTCGCCGTGCGGAGAATCGTCAGGCAAAACTTAATGGTGAGAAGCCAAAATACCCACGTAAAAAAAATGCTAAGAAGGCAGGGGAAGAGACCGATCAGGATACTGACCCACAGCCGGACGCAGAATAATTTACTTTTGGCAAAGTGCTGGTTTTGTCAGAGTCATTAAGGATTCAGGCTTTTTGCCCGCCTTTTTTAAACCTCCATGTATCGTTCTTGCCCCGTTTATGCGGGGCTTTTTTTTTGCTTCTTTCTATGAGTTGACATCTTTAAGTTTTATTCAGAGACATAAAAAACTTTTTCGTGTCACTGAACCTATTAGGTTACTGAGCGACGTTGCTATCCTGGTAAAAGTTTTTTCTAAAGGACCGGTAAAATGTCATCTCTTGATTCTGAAGCTAAACCCGATAATGCAGGTCACAGCGTACTGGCTTTAACAACCTCTCATAGCCTGGTGGTTAGCTCTCCTGAAACATTTCTTCCAGATATGCGCAAAGAGCTCGGCATTATCGCGGATCTTGTTGAGTCCTATAATGATGAACTCTGCTTGTTGAAACTCATGGCTGTCCAGTTCAAAACCCACAATCACCAGAAACTTTATTCTTATCTCTCAGGCTACAACCACAGCATCTCAGAAGCGGATGCTTTGTTCGCAGAAAACGCTCTGAGATCAGAATACTGGAAATGCGTTATGGCACTCACTGATGTTTTGCCTATCATGTCGGATGCCAAACGTAACGAATGGGATAAGCAGTTTACGGCCGACCGTTATATTATGCCGCCTCAGGTGATCCCTGATTTCACAGCTGACGCTGTAGTGGGCACAGTCGTTGCTTTGCTTAATGACCGCAATCAATTTATTAAAGAAAGGGTTTACGACGTCTTCCAGTCTCTGAGCCGCAGTCACAAGACAAACAAAGCTTTTGGGTTCTCCACCCGCATGATCACTACCGGAGTTTGCGAGCCGTCTAAATACCCCTGGCAGAAATTAAGGGTGGATTTTAAAGAGTCTGGCATTTCACCGCTGAGCGAGCTCCGCGTTATATGCGCATTCTTCCGTGGCGAACAGGTGAAGGCGATCCATAACACCAAATCATTGGTTGAGGCGTTGGTCGAACATGAGGGGTTCAGAAAATGGATCTGCATCGATGGCAACAGTATTCGTTTCAGGGTTTACAAAAATGGATCAATGCATATTGACGTCCACCCTGATATCGCCGAGCGGCTTAACAATATTTTATCAGCTATCGTACCGCTGGCATTACCTGCCGACCGTATGGCTCATAGCAAGAAATCTTTGGAGGCATTCCCTGTACTTAAGCAGTGCATCGACTTTGATACCCGGATGCAGCTTTCTGAACTGATGTTTAAAAATGACGGGGACAATAAATGGAGTTGCTGGACATCTTTAGGGTCTCTCGCCGAACGCAAATCTTCGAGTGTTGCCGCTGACACCCTTCGGTTCTTAGGGGCAACAGTAACAAAATACGATGTGACATTTTCCTATGATCCGTGTGAGGTTATTCGTTACATCGGCCAGATAGGGGAGATGCCTGATATTGTATCGCATCAGTTTTACCCTTCATCTTGCCGAATCAGCGAATATGTATCTTCCCTGCTTGGTGCAGGGGAAGGGGATACCCTCCTGGAGCCTAATATTGGCCATGCGGATTTGCTTAAATCATTCCCTGCCGGTGTGATCGTTACTGGCATCGAGCTTGATACTTTGAATTGCCTTATCTCCCGGGCTAAGGGATACGATACGACAGAAGCTGACTTCCTCACATGGTCTAAGTCTAATCAACAGAAGAAGTTTGATTATGTCGTGATGAACCCACCTTTTGCCGATAACCGGGCCAGGCTGCATCTCCAGGCAGCTGCATCTCATCTCGCAGCCGGGGGATCTCTAGCAGCCGTTCTTCCATTATCTCTTCAGGGGCTCGATAACCTTTTGGGGGAAGAATTCCGGACGGAATGGATGGACGTTTTTGAGAACGAGTTTGAAAACACGACCGTTTCGGTTCGCATCCTGTACGCCGAACGTATTCAACAAGAGGAAGTCCTATGAGCAACCAACCCACCAGCCTGCCAGAAGAAGATATTGAGTTTGTTATGGATACCTTTCAGAGGAGCATGGGTAAATCCAAGCCTGTCAGGGATACTCAACTAGAGGGTGAGAAACCGCAAAGTAAAGAGTCCGCAAACTCAACTGAAAACCCCGGTTATGAAGAATTCTATTAATTACGCTCATGATATCCTGGTGCAGTTATTTAGAATGATATTTGAGGGATGGGGGACATTGTGATTAAAAGGCGTAACATTCGACGATCAGTTTATGGATTGCTTATTGTTCTTATCGCCGGAAATGTGTGGTTAGGCCTTAGAGCTGATAAAATTCATAAAGTGCGTTATCAGGATTTCTGGTCACCGGCAACTGTGATTAAAGTAACTGTAATGCCTTCAACGAATGAAACCCAGCTCAGTGGTAAAATCCCTAAATCGGTAAGAGTTTCAAACAATTATGTTGAGTACTCGTTACCGGGCACACTCTCGGCCAAGACCATTTACCGAAGCGTGTTAGAAGATGAGATGCTCACTTTGCTTAATGCTGGAGGTCAACTTGAAGTTAAATACACTCTGGACAAGCAGACAAATCGAACTAAGGTATGCACTAAGTGCTTACGGGTGATTAAAGATATTAACCATCAATATTCAGCCACTGAGGTAAAGCATGGGCAGTCCAAAATTTGAAATTGCTGAGCAAATTAAAATGTGGATCGTTGTTTATCTAGTTTGCTTTTTAGCACTTTACTGTGTGTTAAGCGCTCTACATGCGCTTTATGATCCGCTAAATTTACCAGCCCTGACGTGGCCTATCAGCTGGTTCCTGGTGCCTGAAATGACAAGTTTTGGCAGTGCATTATTAGCTTTTGTCCTAACGCCAGGCCTTTGCTCTATAATTGCTGTTTTATTCGGTAAGTCTATCTTTAAAAAAGCTAAAACAAAAATATAGAGTTAATTAGATTGGTGGCTCAGGTTTATAAAACCTCTCACTAGTGAGGTTTATTTTTTATTTTTGGCTGAGATTAACAGCGTTTTCCATAAATGTATCAATAACAACCGTAAGAGACTGGCTGGTACCATGGCTATACTCAGGCCAGGGTAAAAAAGGATATGAAGAATACGCCATCAACATGATACTGGTTGGGCAACGCCAGTCCGTTGGAACACCTTTACTGTAATGGACAATCATAGCCGGGCGACTACAATCAATATCTCCAGCGTTTTTATCGAGTACGAAAGTAGCCAGAACGCCGGTGTCCTTCTGGGATACGAAAACAAGGCTGTCAGTAAAAATAAAGGCCATTAAGGAAGAGGCCAGGAAAGCGCCAGTAAATAAGGACTTCTTCTCTTTCCAAACGCGTCGAGCATATAACCCCATTAGCGCTACCGCTGAAACCATTCCGTACCACTGAGCACCCAAAGAAAAATCTGTTACTGTTTTAGATGTCATACTTTCATTAATAGTAATCATTGCGACAATGAATGGTGATGCGATTCCAAGTGTTGCTAGGACTATCAGCGATATTTCAGACCGGTTTTCTTTAGCGGATCCTTTACTTATTGCAGACATTGCTCTGAACATAACGAATGTACTGTTGAGCATCAGATGGATTTGCCCCTATATTTCCAGACACCTGTTATCACTTAACCCATTACTGGCCCGCTGCCGTAGATATTCCCGTGGCGAGCGATAACCCAGTGCACTATGCGGATGCCATTCGTTATAATGCTCGAACGCCTCTGCAAGGTTCTTTGCTGCCGTTAACCCGTCTGGTTTAGGCATGATACTGATGTAGTCACGCTTTATCGTTTTCACGAAGCTCTCTGCTATGCCGTTACTCTCCGGACTCCGCACCGCCGTGTTCTTCGGTTCAAGCCCCAACATCCGGGCAAACTGCCGTGTTTCATTAGCCCGGTAGCATGAACCATTATCCGTCAGCCACTCTACTGGAGACGCCGGAAGCTCGTTGCCGAAGCGGCGTTCCACCGCTCCCAGCATTACGTCCTGTACTGTTTCACTGTCGAAGCCGCCCGTAGTGACTGCCCAGTGCAGTGCCTCACGGTCACAGCAGTCCAGCGCGAACGTGACTCGCAGTTTTTCTCCGTTATCACAGCGGAACTCGAACCCGTCAGAGCACCATCGTTGATTGCTTTCTTTCACGGCCACTTTGCCAGTATGTGCCCGTTTCGATGGCGGTACAGCGGTTTTTCGCTCAAGCAACAGCGCATTCTGGCGCATGATCCGGTAAACACGTTTGGCATTGATAGCAGGCATACCATCAAGTTCGGCCTGTCTGCGAAGCAGCGCCCATACCCGACGATAACCATACGTGGGCAGCTCTCCGATAACATGGTGTATACGGAGAAGCACATCCGTATCATCTGAGTGACGGCTGCGGCGACCATCTTTCCAGTCATCGGTTCGTCTGAGAATGACGTGCAACTGCGCACGCGACACCCGGAGACAACGGCTGACTAAGCTTACTCCCCATCCCCGGGCAATAAGGGCGCGTGCGCTATCCACTTTTTTGCACGCCCGTATTCAACGGCTTCTTTAAGGAGTTCATTTTCCATCGTTTTTTTGCCGAGCAGGCGCTGGAGTTCTTTAATCTGCTTCATGGCAGCAGCAAGTTCAGAGGCAGGAACGACCTGTTCTCCTGCGGCCACAGCAGTAAGACTTCCCTCCTGGTATTGCTTGCGCCAGAGAAATAACTGGCTGGCTGCCACACCGTGTTGCCGGGCAACAAGGGAGACCGTCATTCCCGGTTCAAAGCTCTGCTGAACAATAGCGATCTTTTCCTGTGTAGTACGCCGTCTGCGTTTCTCCGGTCCTAAGACATCAATCATCTGCTCTCCAATGACTAGTCTAAAAACTAGTATTAAGACTATCACTTATTTAAGTGATATTGGTTGTCTGGAGATTCAGGGGGCCAGTCTATCAGAAAACAGCATAAGAGCATGTATAACATTGGGTTTCCTCAACCTAGAAGTGATGGTTTCCCTGTTATTTTACATAAATTTGACTCAACAGATGCTTTTAAAATCTCGCTTCCTTGAATTTACAAACATATCAGCACAATTGGCAAACATAAAGGAGCAGCGTCTATCAAAAGTTACTTTTATGATTGGTTGAATACTCATTTTGAAGGCTAAAATCCAAAAAAGTGGATACAAAAAGTTACTTTTGCGTCATCCAGATGCACTGCCGCCATTTTGCATTCTGTACGTTGGTTGCTTTCTCACTTGATGTCTCTTTTAACAGGCAAATTATCACTTTATCCGACCGGACCTTGTAGGCTGAATCCGTAGAATAAGGCTATAACCTATTCCCGGAGCATCATATGCGTAAAACTCTAATTGGCTGCATGGTTGCAACTGCCCTTGCTACTGTATCTTCGGCACATGCTCAGGTATTTAGCTACTCATTTACAGATACCAATAAGGCTGTTCGGAATATCAAACCTGCAACACAAACATATCTTAATCCCGCTGGTGTTTTGACTCTGAACTTGATATCGGGTCTTGATCGGTACGAGCGAGTGACGGTCACACGAGACAGCGATAAAAAGGTTATGTATTCCTCCGTCTCGACCAAAACGAGCGTTGCAGATCGTATCGTTGCTGCCGATGGAACAGAATACTATGGAAAGGATATGGTTCTACCGGCGCTCGGAGAAGGGACCTTTACTGTAGTCAATGAAACTCTGGATATTCGCCAGACTGTAGTGAGCACATCTACTTATCATTTCATCGTTGATACAACTCCTCCACGCTATAAGAGTATTTATCCGAGTCAAAACGCAGGTTACGACATGGTACTTTCTGGGCCACTTTGGGAGTTGGGCCGAGGCGGTAGTGGCCAGTTTTCTATATTTGCAGACGGTATTGAGGATGCTAGTGGAATTGACAAGATCCGTCTTGTCATTAAACGAAGTAATGGTTCTGTGGTCTCCGACAATAACCTGAGTTATGACACAGCCAATAAACGTGCGTTCTATCCGTGGATTAAAGATATGAACACCCAGGCTGGCATGCCCTCAAGTGATCTTGATGAAGAATTCACCTTCAATTTCATCGTTACGGACCTGGCAGGAAATACGCTTAACATTCCTCCCCAGCGGTTTTTATATGACGATCAAATGGGAGAATTTACGCCATTTGCAGTTCATGACTCACGTGTAAGCACCAGTGTTGTACCCGGCATTTCTTCGGGATACGTCCCGTTTAAACGAGGCCTTACAGTGCTGGAAAACCCCTACAAGTTGGTTATACGTATCCCAAGAACTAACTGGAAGCCATATCGAAATGGTGGCATGAGCATTACCAATAACTATGGCGGAGTACAGGTCCTTTCCGAAGATGCCACCTATGTCTACGTGGAAGTTAAGCTGCCACAGGGTGCCTTAGATGGAAACTACTATAGACCTGTGAATACATATCAATGGTCTGGAGGAGATCTTGGTCAGTATGCCAGCTGGCTCAACTGGGATCCTGCCTCTGTAAAGAGTCCGGCTTGGGGAAGTTCACCCATAGAACGACAAAAGGCTGATGGAACATGGTTCAACAGCGTAAACTGGAACCTGTTCAAGGCATCTGATATGCCTATAAAACTTACTAATATCCGATTCAATGTACAGGCCAGGCCATATGATCAAAAAATCACTGGCGGAGCAACATGCAGTATTCCAGCTGGCTCAACAACCTGTACCGTCTCTTTGCCCCAGGATATTATAAATGGCACTACCGGTTATCTTCATAGTGGCTATGAAGTAAGGTCAACCACCGAAGCAACCTTCTTTGCCCCTATATGGGAGAATATAGCCTGGCATACACTGGGTCCCTCCGTCACTGGATTTGATTACAATGAAACCACCAACATTCTCCAGGTTTACGTGAATCAACCTGGAGATGGTTCATATTTCGACCATGTTTATGTAAATCGAGTTTGGTTGTCAGATAAAAACCGTAACAACGCAGAAATAAGCGTAACCGGCAAACAAACAGGTAGAAATATGGCGTCTGGGAACTACACGTATGAGTTCAACATGAAAGAGGTACCAGAAGGCAGTTATAACGTGGTGATTAATGCCCAAGATACATTCAACAATACCGGTAACCTCCCTTATCAAACAGTTGTCGTTGATAATACAGCACCATCTGTAAGTATTAGCTACGAAGGAAAACCGATCAGCAAAAACGTAACAGTATATGGGCTGGAGAACGTCCGTATACAGCTCACCGATGCTCTAACTAAACCATCCTTAAGCCGTATGACTCTTCGCGGTGGCCCTGTTTCTGATGCGGTGGAATTGTCTTGGGTGAATCTGGGAAACAACCTGTATGCACCTAATTATCCCAAGATCTTTCCGTCTCTTAATGAAGGCGAAACATACACTCTCACAGTTCAGGCCAAAGATGAGATGAACAACGTTAAAGAAAGCTCAGTCGAATTTAACTACCTTCCAAACAATCTCGTCAGGCTAGAGAATCTGAAAACCTTAGCTGTCAATGCTTCTCTCAAAACATCTGACAATACTGCTCTGGCTGTTCTGTATGCCAGCCAGCTGCGTAAAAAGGATGGTTCAATCGCTACAGGGCTTCAGGACGCAGTGCTTACTGTCCGTAAGGACGCTGCATTCGGCGTGACTGTAAATGGCGTTTCTGCGATGCCAGGTGAAAGCAAAGAGCTTCAACTGGATTTGGGGCTCGGGGACAGCCGTAGCTTTCCTATTTTCCCTGCTGTATCCGGCCTTACTGGCAGATCTGAGTTCATGATTAACATTGAAGAATTAAAATAAAGCAGGGCTGTTTTGCTGAAGCACAACGGCCGCCTTCTGATGCGCCGTAGCCCATGTTGTTGCAAATCAGTCCGACGTTCATTGCGTAAGTAACGCTTACTGCGGACCATGGTAGTGATTAGACTCACTACCATGGTCATTTCACCACATATCTTCTCTGCATTGCTCTTGTTGGGCAGACTAGTAACTCGTCACTAAATTGCAGCTTTTGTCTTGCTAAGTCGCTGGTATAACTGCACTACGAAATCGTCAAAAGATTTTATCCCTCATGTAGATCCAATAAATGATCCCAAAGGTGCCAGAGAGTACAAAGAAGATCCCGGTACGCTGTAGGCCGCATGGTTACTGGGCTGGAGCATTGTCACTGACAACAGTAGCGACATAAGTGACAACGGGAGTGACTTAAAAGACAATGGTAGAGACTATTTCGACGTTGGTAATGATTTTAAGTGACAATGGTAGTGAGGTTAGACTTAAACTTCCACTGTGAGGTAAGGTGACTCGCATTATTTAAATAAATCATTACTTTCAATTACTTGCGACACGAGTCTGCATGTATGCTTCTATTTCTCAAAAATTTATCCACCGAAAATGCCTGTGGCTGTGATTTAGCTTTGACGACAGTTTTTATCAGGGAGGCAAGTTGAGACCTGTATAAGAACTAAGCATTTATTTATCCCCATTTTCCACAAGGTAGTTCCAATAATTAGTACCTTAGTGTTCCTGATAGATCAAAAGAGATCCCCGCTGCCTCCAGGCCAGACGGCACAAGGCCTGAGACGTGATCAGTGACAACAGTAGTGATTATTTTGACATTAGTAGTGATTATTATAACGTTGGTAATGAGTTTTTTGACATCAGTAGTGATCAGAGCGACAATAGTAGTGACTTTTCATTAGATCTTTTTAACTTGATCTGATCCGTTGTTGATAAGAGTTGCAGGTCATTGTATGCAAAGAGTTTTTGCCAAGTTTTAATGAGTGGAGTCGTTTTTTTAGGTAGAACTTATGCACAGATATGGATCATCACAATGATCCATCCAGTGACATAGAGTTCGCTGGGGCTTACTATTCACCAATCTGTTTACACATTCAGTGATAACTTATTATGACTAAAGAGAAAGATACTGAGCAGCAGGACCTGGTCACCAGGGCTTTCTCTGTTAGAGAGAAAGAATCAGGTAAAGACATCATTTTGCGTCCTAACAGCAACCGTACGGTGCAGTCTATTGCTTTGATGCGGCTCGGGCTGTTCGTCCCATCACCAAAGAGTGTGGGGCGTCAAAATCGGGAATATAAAACGGTTGGCTTTGACGCAACGAAAGAGTTACAGACGCTCTCTTTAATGGAGAGCGAGGGGTTCACCAATATTTCAATTGTCGGTGAGCGTCTTAATATGTCAGTAGATTTTAAGACGTGGATGGGCATCATTCGAACCTATGCCAATCATCCGATTAACAATGACACGATAAGCTTAAAATTCACTGAATTCCTCAAGCTATGTACGCCTGAAAATTATCGCTCATCTACAGCGTCCAGAAAACGTATAGACGCCTCCTTACGCAGGTTAGCATCCGTTACCTTGTCGTTCACCAGTAATAACTCGTCCAAAGTCTATACAACGCATCTGGTACAGTCTGCCCTGTTAGACCCGGAATCAGATCAGGTTGTCCTTCAGGTTGATCCTAAGATTTTCGAGCTCTATCAATACGATCATAAGGTTTTGATGCAGCTGAAGGCAATTAAGGAGTTGGCCAAGAAGGAAAGCGCCCAGGCTCTCTATACGTTCATAGAGTCATTACCGCCAAATCCTATACCGATATCCCTTACTCGGCTGAAAAATCGTCTGAACCTCAAAACACGAGCAAATAGTCAGAATGCTACCGTGAGAAAGGCTCTTGAAGAGTTGGCATCGATAGGATACCTCAAGTACACCGAAATTAAGAAAGACGGAAAAGTATACTTCCAGATTCATAAGCGGGATCCCGATCTGAATTTGAACAATACTCAGCCTCCTTTAGAAGTGGTTGAAGATGAAGAAGAGAACTCAGGGTCTTCTGTTTTAGAAGGTGAGTTATGCCCACCAGCTGACCCGATTGACGGCGATGATGTTCTTACCGTCCATGATTTAACCGCTGAAGAACTGCGCTATATTCGTAGTCTTCGAAGCCAGAAAAAGAACAGCAACGCCAGCTAAAGTTAACCCGGCGGTTTAGGCTCCGGGTGCTAAATTACTTCTTCGATTTTCGTTAGTCCCAGCCCGCTCTTTCACGTCAACGGTAATGAGTCAAAAGTCATTACCGTTGTCATTGTTCTCTACCACCCTATGTAGATCGAGATTGCGAAATTCAACGCTTTCTCCTGAGTCACCTGTTAACACCCGGTTTCTACGCTTTACTTCATTGGCCAGTACATCCAACGGAAAATATCGTAACGGGGTGACAATGGCAGTGAGTTGACCCACTCACTACCATCGACATTCAAATCCCGGCTTCTCTGGTAGCTATAGTGACAATGGTAATGATGTGTACCTTACTGGCATTGTCATTGTCCTCCGAGTGTGCGTTCAGCTTTGGGAGGACACCGGAACTTAATGCGGCGAGTCACGGCCATTGTGAATCTCGATTGGATTGGCGAATACGGCTTCCGGTTGGGCCAGATGTCAATGGTTATGCTTCATCCAGCTCATTACTGTAGTCATTGCCGTTCAGTTGAGCTGATGCTCCTCTCATTCTATATGGCGACAACGGTAGTGAGCCCAGAAAGTGACTACCGTTGTCATGGCCGTCCAGTAGAGCGGGTCAACCTCTTAACTCACAGGGTGACAACGGTATTGAGCCCAGAAAGTCACTACCGT
Source organism: Salmonella sp. SJTUF14076 (assembly GCF_015534835.1). Taxonomy (NCBI): domain Bacteria; kingdom Pseudomonadati; phylum Pseudomonadota; class Gammaproteobacteria; order Enterobacterales; family Enterobacteriaceae; genus Salmonella; species Salmonella sp. SJTUF14076. The sequence continues at coordinate 16,020 of NZ_CP064675.1, forward strand.
TGTCATGGCCGTCTGGTTAAGCAGATCATCCTCTCAATTCACAGGGTGACAATGGTAGTGAGCCTATTAAGTCATTACCGTTGTCATTGCCATCCAGAAGAGCGGATGATCCTCTCAATTCATACGGCGACAATGGCAGTGAGCCCAGCAAGTCACTTCCGTTGTCATAGCCTTCCAGAAGAGCAGATGAGCCTCTTAATTAACAGGGTGACAACGGTAGTGAGCTCATTAAGTCATTACCATTGTCATGGACGTACAGCTGAGCTGCTCATCCTCTCAATTCACACACCGACAATGGTAGTGAGCTATTAAAGTCACTACCATTGTCATATACGTCCAGTTAAGTGGACCATCCTCTCAATACACACGGTGACAACGGTAGTGAGCCATTAGAATCACTACCGTTGTCATTGCTTTTCAGGTGCACTGATAAGGCTCTCAATAGACACGACGACAATGGCAGTGAGCAATTAGAGTCACTACCGTTGTCATTGCTTTCAGCTGAGCTGATAAGGTACGTCATTTACACGATGACAATGGCAGTGAGCCAATCGAGTCACTACCGTTGTTAATGCCGACCAACCGAGGGAAGGGTCCGCTCAAAGAACTGAGTGACAACAGTAGTGAGATCATCCAATCACTACCATTGTCAGCTTAAACCTGTAGGACGAAGAGGCTTGTCCGATAAAATGACGACAATGGAAATGAGCCTATCCATCACTACCACTGTCATTAAAGTCCAGCGGTTCAACGTTAATCAGTAGCTCCGGATGACAATGGTTGTGAGTCAGGCAATTCCCAAGCATTAGGTGACAGCAGCGTAACACCTCTAAGCTCACTTCTGTTGTCAGGGGTTAGGGTATTGAGTCTCTACCGTCGTCAGTGTTTCTGAGACACCAGTATTGCAGATCACTACAATTGTCACTTAAATATCGACGGGGGAGTAGATGCAAGTGACTGGCTAACCAGTACCAGTTTAGATTCAAAACGATCCCATCTTTGTGGATGCGCTTGAGTAAGCTCGTATGACGATATGTCAGAGAAGTGACAACAGGTGTGAGTTGCCGGACTCACTCCCGTTGTCATCCCCGGTTGAAGGAAGAGAATCCCCGGGGCTGTATATTTACCAGGTATCCTTACTCAAGGGGTTCGACACTCACTCCCATTGTCGTAATCAACGAGTATGCATTGTCTTTTGAAAGCATCGCTGGAAACGTACGATTAAAGTAACTTTTCTTTCGGTTCTTCCTTGCGAATCTCTGAAGACGTACTGGCTGATCGGAGTCGAGGAGGGCAGTAAAATTGAAGCCGTCAGTTTTACTGTCGGCTCCGGGTAGTTACTTCAACTCGTCGATCTGAATCATGAATTCTGAGGTGCCAACTTTCCCATTTTCGGAAGGATAAACGGGTAACAGAAGATTATCCCCCTGGCCCATATCTATTTGCACCTCAACTGACTCGCCTGGAGCCGCCTGTGCCCCATTAAATTTAATACCGAAGGCTGCATCCTTCCGCACAGTCAGCGTTGCGTTCTGGACCCCTTTAGCAATTTCTCCATTTGTCTTACGCAGAACGTTAGTGGACAGGTACGCAAGTGGTACGCCATCTGTCGTTTTGAGAGGTGAACTGACCGACAATGTGCGTAGATTATGTAACTGCACAAGGTTATTCGGTAGATAACTGAACTTCTGAGTATAGGTTTTGGTATTCGACTGACTATCGGCAACTGTTACGCTAATTGAATAATTTTCAGATGGTTCGAAATTTGGGAACAGCCTCGGATACTCAGGCATGTATGTATCTTTGCCTGCCGGTGACCACGTAAGCTCAACGTTATCAGCTGTGGGGCCACCTACGAGCTGAAGACGGGTTATCCTCGGGGTTGTCAGATTATCTGCCAGAGCGATCCTGAGGTTCTCCAGGCCGTACACTACCGTATCGTCTTTTACCGGCTTTCCGTCGAATGTTATGGCCACTGTCGGAGGAGTGTTATCCAGAGCAATTTCTCCGAAAGTTTTATTGGTCTGGTTCTGGAAGAAGTCCCTGATGTTGACCTCAACGTTGTATTTTCCTTCAGACTGACGGGATAAATCATAAGCAATCGTGTAGTTACCTGAGATACGAGATTTGATTACGCCTGTTGGTGACATCCGGGTACCGGTGTTCTTATCGGAAAGATAAAATTCCCTCAATGAGACCGAGTCGAACCAGTTACCATCGCCTTCAAGTGACGCCAGTACATCCAGCTGCTTGTTAGTCTCGTCATATGATATCGAGTTTATTACCGGCAGTTGTTTATTGTTCCAGCGTGTCATAATCCATTGCTCAGACCGCAAAATGGGATTGCTGATGCTGCGAACGAAGTAAAGGATTCTATTGTAGCCCTGGGTACCCAAGGCCATATCAAACGTCTCAGGCGCTTCACACGAGGTTTTTCCTGCCGGAATGGTGCAGGTCGCCTTACCGCCGATCTCCTGTGCAAAGGGCCGGGCTTCAACGTTAAAACGAAGTCGGGAAATTTTAATTGGCAGTCGTGATGAAGCCACACTCTCAAAATCCTTCCACTTAACCCAGTTCCCCTTATCATCGAGGAAATCTACCCAGGTACCCGCAAATGCAGGCGTTTGGTTTGCAGATGGGTTTAGAACGAGGCTGTATGACGGATAATACCCTCCCCACTGGCCAAAGTTCGCCATACGAGCCATATCCCCATTAATTGAGCCATAGGGAAGAGTCATTTCAACATAAGCATAAGTGCTGTCTACAGCTATCTCTTTGGGGGCGGAATATTGATTGATGAACTGAAGCCCACCTTCTGAATAAGCACGGTAGTTAGATTTTGGGATCCGGTAGACTAATCGAATAGGGTTTTCGTTAACGACCATACCGGCTTTGTAAGCCGGATAATTAGAAACCCCGGGTACGACGCTGGAAGACGTATTTGGATCATGAACGGCCCACAGTGTCATCTCACCCAGCGTGTTGTCGTAGCGAAATTTTTGAGTTGGCAGCGTTCGGCTATTACCTGCGTTATCGAAGATAACAACTTTTGCAGTAAAGTCTTCATCCAGGTTGCTGTCTGGTATTCCGGTTCCCTTAACTGAATTCTTAGAGTAAGTGTGGTACATCTTTTGGCCGGATACGTCATACTGCATCTGTGTAGTGCTGTAGAGGCTACCGTCCTGCCTGTAAATATATATTAGGCCCTTATCAATACCATTTGCATCACTTACGCCCGAAGAGGTGAAGTCATACTGCCCCGTTGCCTCTAATCCAAGCTTCCACACGTCACCAGCGGTAGAGCCAGAACCAGTATTAGCGGTAAGAGCATTTGCCGCTGGAGGGGTGACATCAATTAGCCAGTTATAGTTATAGGTCGCTACAGGCTTCTGATTGAGATCTAACACGTTTATCTGAACGACAAATTTGCCTTCACCCAAAGCAGGCAAAGTTACTTTTTTGCCGTAGAACTCACTACCGTCAGCAGCTGTTAGTCGGTCTGATACACCCGTCCGTGTAGTCGTAGTATTAAGAATGACAGTTCCAGTGTCTTTCGTGACTTTGACATTAACGAAACGATCAAGACCTGAAATAAGTGTCAAAGTTACCGGTGATGCCGGATTAAGCATAAGACGAGAAGACGGGGCGTGGATCTCAATACCGTTCGTGTCCTTAAAGGCCGATTCATATATCTGAGCTGGGGCCTGAACAGACATACCGAGTCCGGCTACAGCAGTAATAAAAGCGAGATGTTTCATTCTTATTCCCCTTTAGGTTTGGTGTTATTTTAAGCTTTTCCTAAAGGTCACTATGTTCGTAAAAGTATAAAAAACTTCTCCATATGGTGCTCGAAATTACAAATCTATAATTTGCCTTTCGACAAACCTTATTGTGCGTTCAGGACGTAAATCTTTCTTTTTGGAATTACATCTGACATTGCTGTGGTATCCAAACTGGCAACGATTGCAAAACTTATAACATTAGCCTGAAACTATCGGCATCCACATATCGCATTAAGTGATGCTTTTACTTTGTGTAAAAAAGAATCAGGATAAATTAGGTATGACAGATATAAATGCGTTAACGGACGGCATATATGAATCAAAACCTGGCGGTATTACGCCACCAGTCGAGAGGGGAGTGAACCTCAGTCAGTACGTCTACCTTCGTTCCGCAAGGCGCTTCTTGTTGTGAATTACAAACTGCCCTGGCGAGAACTGCATCATTTCACCCCCAGCAACACACGTGCCTCTTCAACGGTTTGCCACGAAGGCATTGCTACGCCAGATTGACTGCCGTTGCCTCTGCGCTCACCGGTGTCACATTCTACATAAAGACGCATCAGCATCGCTTCTATTTCAGCGGCCCGGCTATTATCCATTACCAGTTCTGCTGCGCGTCGTAGCTGTTCTGGAATGTCATTCCACATTCCCGCACCACTTCTGTCTTTGTTAGTGAGCAAGTCTTCAATAGCAGATGAAGCCATGTTAAGCAGGTCAGCCGAAACTAAAGGCATCGGCGGGGCGGTATAGAGGATTCGACGTCTTCCGCGTCTGTCTGGATCGTATTTATCATAAAAAGCTTTGTTCACATCTTCCCAGTGCCACTGAAGTTGCCCGGTTGCGTCATGGTGGCAAAACTCGCACTGATAAACAGGCGCAATCGACATAACTGCCTTTCCAATACGTGCCAGTACAGCAACTTCGTCAGCTCTAAGACTCATTGCTTCGCTTGGGTTACTACCCTCGGAAAATTCCAAAATTTGTTCAATACGTTCTGGTGTGAAAGTGGTCATAGGCTTTGAAAACATATTTTTTCCAGTTGTGCTTACCATATCATCAGGCCTTAAGAGCGTTAGCGAATAATTAACAGGTCAGGACCAAAACTAAATCCTTCCCCCATACGGTCTTCATGACGGGAGACATATGCCTTACCGTATTTCTCCAGATCCTGTAAGCGATCTTTTGCCAGATTCCACGAGTATTCCTGGCCCCACACGGGTCCGTCACGCCCGTCAAAGCGGTCAGGTTTACAATTTGCTTTCAGAAGTGCGTAGACATGCTCCAGCGTGGGTAGCTGCAAAGCACTATTAGCCTGAGAAACGGCAGTATGCGTCATTTCTGTTCACTCTTTATTGATTTAGTCAGTTAAGCCGGTCAGGTAACTTTAACCGGCTACTCGTATTAAGATTTCTTTCCGGTTGCTTGTCAGTTAGCGGCGAAGATCAATTTCAAGGCGGGCTGTTTTGACCTTTGTTCCGGACTCCCTAAATGTATCATCCGGAAGAGGCGAAATTTGTCCGCCAAGTTGTTTGACTCGCTCCCTGAGCGCTTTTGTCAGTGTGTCTTCCCGGAACAATACCCCAGCTGACAGAATGGCCTGTAAGCGACCTCGCTTAGCGAGCATTGCGATGGCATGCATGACATGTTTAACGTCAGAGCGTTTAAGGAATGGTGGATTCATAACGATAACATCAAAAGTTTCATCGGGCTGGTACCCAAGAAAGTCGGTATGCACCAGCTCGGCCCCTGTGCTAAGGACACTATCGTTCTTCACTGCAAGGAATCGCTCATCGTTCAATTCGATCCCGGTAATCAATGCATCCGGAGCCGCCAGTTTTAAGGCTTTCAGAATGCGGCCATCACCAAACTCAGGCTCCAGAACACGTTCCCCGGCAGCTGGTTCAGCGCGTAGAACCATATCTGTGACTAAATTCTCAGGGGTAGGGAAGAAATTGAACAAATCACGTGGGATGTCGACCGAACCTGTCAGAATGATTTGCTCGATACGCTCAGCTGCATCCGCCGTAAAAATATGTGCCTGCTCTTTTCGGTTCCATTTGCCACCGGCAGCTTCCAGCACTTTGTTTGTCTTAACATAAATGCTGCGGTCGAGCTGGTCGGCCAGGAAAAGAAAGTTCCCTTCAGCACGGCAGCGAGATAAGACGTTCAGAACTTCAGTTGAGATTTGCATTAAAACTCCATTAAGAGGATTTACCCGCCTGGCGGCAGCGGGTTGGTTACTTAAACAGGACAATTCAGATTTGGCCTTGGTTAGTCGGCAGACAACAGCAGGGATGGGCTGTTATAAGCGAAGCGGTCAACGGGAGCCTTCTCAAATCGCTGACCGCTTGCATCAGGGGTCAGAACGAGTCCGTTATGGGCGCAATGAATGTGGAGCAACATATCCCCGCCGGTGTTGATGTGTAAGGCAGGCACACCCTGATCGATTTCGAACATGACACCAAAACAGGGGTTACCTTCCTTGTTAACAACTTCACAGTGGATGTTATGTTGGCCGGTAACGCTGACCTGATAGGCCTGACTGTCCTCTTCTCTCAGTGTTTCCTCCTCCAGGCGCCAGTCCTGAAGTGTGAGGCTAATTTCAGGGGTATCATGCTCCTTCTGAAGAGCCTGGATACCTTTACGGAACAGCTGCATCATTTCATGAGTAAGGCAGTCTTCCTCAGCTCCAAAATGTTCTTTCCAGCCTTCAGGATCTGCATACATCCAGACGTTTTTAGCGAGCGAAGGTAAGGAAGCATCAGGCTCTACAAGGAGGTGAGGGATGCTCTCTTTGATTCCGAGATAACGTACTGGCTGGCCGTTAAGCGGTAACCCATCCGGCACTGTAACTTCAGCTCCTGGCAAGACGACGCTGTTTACCAGACCTCCACAATGTTCTGCCACCACCCGGCCTAAATCTGCCATAAACATCCGATGCTTTTCTGGTGAGTCCAGCTCACCAAGGAGTTCAGGTTTAAGCAGTAAACCGGTAATAATCTCAGTCAGTTCACGAGGAGATACTAATTTATACATTTTGTTTTCCTTTTCTGTGTTGGCTTTATATTAACAATCCAGATGCACGAGCTAATAACCTCCAGACAACTTTTTCAAAAATTATATACTTAAAGCAGGGGCTAATATGCGCAAGAAATGAATTTAGGAAGGATGGCTTCAAATTTAACTTTTTGGTTTTTTATTTTAGACGGACTTTAAAATAGCATCGCTGGTAAAATAATAAACATGGTTTATTTTTTGTTTGTATTGACAATCAAATGGGTAAAAATTAATTTACTTACATGGCGTATATTTAATGCCACCGTCCCGGCGGCACCGGGCATAAAAGGAAAACCATCTTGAAACCAATGCTCAAAAAAGATTTTTTTTCAGCTATTGAAAACCTTCTCAAAGCTGGCTTTCAACCTCGCTTTTACACTGTTAACAGTGGACGAATCGGTCTCATTACATTCACTGATAAAAATGGAACAAAACAGGTCCCGCCGGGCAGAAAAGAAAAACATTAAAATTAGCTATTTTCCCGAAAAGATCTCGAACACTGAAAAAGTATCATGGGGAACCTGATCAGGAGACAACCCATGAAAATCAAACTAGCCCTGCTTATTGCATTTGCAGGTTTCAGCGCAGGAGCTTCCGCTGAAATCGCAGAATTCAGCTTTAAAGATACCCTGAACGTTAAAAAGACCGTATCGCCTGCATCCGTATGGATTAATCCGGTAACGAGCTTTGACGTTGCCGTTATTTCCGGTCTGGACCGTTATATTACGCTCAGTCTGCTGAAAAGTGACGGGAGCCTCATCTGGAGCACGAAAAGCAGCCTGGTTACCGTAGATGACCGTACCACATCTTCGACAGGCTTTGATTATTACGGCAAGACTCTGACCGTACCAGCGATGGGAGAAGATAGCTTCACCCTCAGAGAGGTGATTACCGACTTGCAAGGGAAGGAGGTCTCCCGGCAGGATTACCCGCTTGCAATTGACCGAACGCCTCCGGCAACGGGTACCATAAGTTATACGAGAAACGGGTGGAACTTTGGCAGCGAAGCGATCTTCACTTCAGTACCAGCCGGTATGCAGTACGCCAGCGTCCAGGCACTGGTCTTTAATGGACTGAGTGATAAAGGTTCCGGGCTTGCTAATGCTGAATATTTCATAACCGATGCCGCTGGAGTGGAGCGTAAAAAGCCAGCGGAAATTAATACAGTGGAAGGTAGCGTAACCGTTCAAGTCGCCGACGCAAGCAGCAATGCCCTGGCACCGGAAAACCGCTCTGAATATAAAGTGGGGATCTACCTTTATGACAAAGCGGGAAACAGGATCGAACTAAGCCGCCGAAGCGTAATTGATCGGGTTAAGCCTGACGATATCATCCAGGTGCAGGACGCCACTACCGGATCATGGGTCACTTATCAGTCTGGCATGACCGTCTTCCAGAACCCTATTTCCGTACGGGTATTAAGGAAAAAAAGTGACTTTACTGCTGTTAACGGTTCCAAATATGGCTGGGCGGACTCGAATTTCCAGACGTCCGATAGCACTTATAATATTTATACTTTCAAATACATATATCCCAATGTGGGGGATACTTATCATGAATTCCAGACTCTGGCAGGAGGAGTAAGACGAATTCATCATAACTCCCTCAACTTCACTCCAGCCCCGGCGATGGAAATAGCCCCGAAGATAGTGGCTAAAGAGATGTACCGGAGTGATACCAGTGAGTGGTTAACTCAGGCCTCAATCAGCGTTAAAACCGCCACCATTAGCCGCATAAAGGTAACCGCTGAACCCCGACCATACGTGCAAAAGTTCAGAACGGTAAAAAATGCAGCCTGGTTCTGCACTATACCTATCGGACAAAGTTCATGCGAGATGACGGTTAACTTCAACTACACCAGTGACAAAGGATTTGAGTATCTGCACCTTTACTCGGGAAAAGATGGTGACAGCATATTCGATGCGCTTGCTGGTAATTTTACGGTTATCTGGGATAACAACCCACCGGTGGTTAATGTCGCTCAGGTAAACAAGGCCTCCAAGACAATCACTATGACGGCCACCGATAATGATCGCGTCAACGCCTGGAACATCAGCTACTGGGATACCAAAGTTTTCGAAGCCACCCTTAAAAATGCCCGGGGGGAACCTTTCACGCTGAAGCCTGTGACCGTCAGTGAAAGCGATTATAAAACCAAAAACGCCACCTTCTCATACGCTGGTCTACCGGACGGGGATTATACGGTGGTTAGCGTCTCTGCCACGGATCTTGTTGGAAACACCGGAACCAAAACGCTTAATGCACCGCTGAAAATTGACTCAACGCTTCCGGTTATCGCGTTCAGTTTTAATGGCGCAGACGCAGAAGGAAAACTGGTTAAAGGGCTTGAGAACCTTCGCATAAGCGTTACTGATGCCTCTGGGGATGCTTCCCTGACATCGCTTCAGCTCGCTGGTGGACCTAACTCTGAAAAGGTCACCCTGGCATTCACGCCGTTATCCAAGGATGTCTTTATTCCGGAATACCCCAGAATCTTCCCCAACACTGACGAATCGGGACAGATGTATCATCTGGAGGCACTGGCTATTGACGAATCAGGTAACCGGACCACTAAAACGCTTAATTTTACCTACCAGCCTGCGAATCTGATTATGCTGGATAATCTCAAGACGCTGGCCACAGCCGTAGCACTGAAAGCAACGGACAACACGCCGCTGGCCATCATCCGAACCAGTGTGTTGCGGCGTCAGGACGGTTCTATCATTACCGGACAGTTAAACGGAACCCTGACTGTTCAGAAAAATGCCCAGTTCGGCGTTACGGTTGCCGGAGTTACGGTCCAGCCTGGTGAAACTAAATCGCTGTCACTGGATCTTGGTAATGGTGAAGAGCGCACGTATCCCGTTACTCCCGCTGTAAGTGGTCAATCTGGCACGGCCACATTTGCTATAGAATTCCCTCAAACATAAGCTCTTCAGAAGGGTGCGGTAGTATGCCGTACCCTGTTACGCCATCCTCAATGTAATATGTAGAGTTGAGCATGACTTAATTATTACTTTCTCATTAAGTGGCTCTTAAATTGCAAACGGGAAAGTAATATTCCCGAGACGGGAAGGACGCCTTCCTTTTGGTTTTAATCTATGATGCTAAACCGTTTAATCACTCCGGAACAATGCCCGCGTTTAAATGGCTGGCACCAGTACATGATTTATCCATGAATGCTTTTTGATGCACTTTTACTTCAGAATGCTCTTAATTTTTTAAACAAAATTATATTTGAATCCTTCGTGTATAAATTTGCAGACCCTCTCTCAATGTTTTTTTAAAATATTTACTCTCAGGTTATTAGCCAGTAGATTCATTCTGTCATGATTACTCCAGAACTAACCGGAGGAATCACATTATGACCAAATATTATGATCGCAGTGGAATTGAAATCTCCAGCGCAAAAATCCGCTGTGTTGATTCTGTAAAAGGTACTGCGGAATATACTTTTCGTATTCTTTGCGATAAATGCAATGGTCGGGGAGAGCGTAAGCATTTTTATAGAAGTCGCTGTATGGCTTGTAAAGCCACGGGTTACAGCCTCGAAACGACCCGCACTGCTTACACGCTGAATGCGCTGTACCGCATTAATGCTCAAGCTGCCCGCAAAGTGTCAGCATCCTTGCAAAACGAGCGTTTGAGGACTGAAAACGCCCACAACTCTGCGTTCAATGCATGGTGCAGATCTCATCAAAAAATGGTTGATGCAATCACCCAGCAATCCAGCAGTAATAATTTTCTGGAAAGCCTTAAGTCTTCTTTAACCCACCAGCGTCAGTTAAGTGATAAGCAGCTGGCAGTCGCCGCCCGCATTTTAGGGATTCATTAATTCAAAGCCCTTTTAATTTAATTTTAAGGTCAATTATTACGGAGGAACTATGATCCATTCATTTAAAGACAGACGGCTTGAAAAGTTCTTCCGTAATGGAAAAACAACGGCAGGTATTCCTTCTGAAATTATTAACGCGATTCTGTGTCGACTCGAAACGCTGGATAATGTCCAGAGTGAGCGGGAGTTATTATCCAACAGCTTGCGTTATGAACGCTTAAGAATGACGTCAAACCGTTATTCCTCCATTCGAGTAAACTCTAAGTATCGATTATTCTTTGAATGGAATGATGGCGCACATAATGTCCATTTGTCAGCACATGACTATAAATCGCTCATCCATTAAGGTTAAAAATGAAGCTATTTTCAATTTCATCCCGGGATACAAGCATGGACGCGATGTTTTATATCCAGGCCAGTACTAAACAATAGGCAAGTTACATATTTAGTACCCTTTCCCCGAAGCCTACTGCGAACTGCCAGCTTACAGATTTGCAGAATGAGACGGTCGTCCCTTCCATAAGCCCTATTTCGCTTTCACTTAACCCCTGGTCGATCAATTCCCAGTCCCGAACCCGGGAATTGAGTATGGCCACGCATGGTCTTAACCTGATCTGTGCAGTCACGGATGAGCATACCCGTCAGATAGTAGACTTTTGCGATAACCTTGGACAGCAGCTTAAGGATCCGGACGACAAAAGCGCCTGGGTTAAGCTCATTAATTCTGAATGCGCATTGCTTAATTCTCCGCGTTTATATCCCGTTCTGCTGGAGCCGGAGACACCGGCACAATTTGAAATCTTTGTGCCAGCTCCGGAAGATGGCGATCACGACACGGTTATAGCCAGCGTTGTTGAAGAATGTTTCGGAGATGAATGCCGGTACAGAGCAACGGACAAAGCTTTTGCAATGTCGGAAAAGCCAATCATCAGGCTGGAAGCACATTTCAATGACAAACGGGAAAAGGTTTTAGAACTGACCTTTTCCAGTTTCAACCTTTCACTTTCTGCGTCCGTGTATGAACACCAGCTACGTCAGATTTTATTACTTTGCGAAGATTTTGGCGTAAGGCTTCAGGGTAGAGCCGGGGCATCCTGCCACATCAATATGCGCAGCGCTTACCGTCGTCTTGCACATGTCGGCACCGGCTCTCGCCCAGGTGATGGGAGTGATGTGCGGGGCTATACCTCATCTAAAGAGCAAAAAGATGTTAAGGGGCTGCTCGATAAGTCAACCAGGGGAAGTGAGCTTGTACCGGCGAGGCACGGGCAGCAGTTTAACGGTGTCTTAGTGAATGCCACACCCGCACCGGCCACGACGGGTTTTATATACCTGTCGCATGATTTTCCGGAAGGCCAGTTTATGATGACAGCCGAGGTGTTGCATGTTGGAATAACACCGGGCGGGATCTACTACATTGAAACACTGGACGGATACCGGTTTATCGTTACAGCGTTTGAAAAGGGATTAATGAACGGTTTAAGGGAGTTTTTGGCTGTAAATGAGGACTACTTTAAGTATTACCGCTGGTCTTAGCGTCTGACCTGAAACCGGTAGGCCAGGGAAGGCAACCGGGAAAATGCAATTTAACCTGATCCTCTCCCTACCACTACCTTTACCCACGTATAATAGCCCGACCAAATTATAATGCCCGATCACCGCATTGGCTGAAACCACACATATTCTTCTTAGGCCTCGCCTGATGAACTTCGACCACAAGACAAAGGAACGTAACTAATAAATAAAATTTATGAGCTGCACAAAAGTTACTTTTCCATAATGGCGCTTCACTTACATTGTGGTTTCATAATCATTGTTGGTATTTAAAAAGGATGTGTTCAATCTTAAATAAAAGGCGGTGTTTTTTTTCTGAAAATTTGCTGGGAGGTTATTAGCTGGGGGTTGGGTAACAGTATAATAAGTACAGATGAAAAGGAGGTTTTATGAAAACGTTAGACGTGATTTCAACTCAACTCAACTTTAATAATCTGCTGAATCAGGCAGGATATAATCTTTCAGAAATTGTTGTTAAACGCTACAGCGCTGCACCCGCCTTTAACGAAGGGCACTGGTTGTTCATTGCAGAGCAGGATAATCGCTACATTGAAGTGGTCAGTCTTCTTTCAAAGGCATCAGAAAGCGGAGAGCAGCATGTCGATATCTTTATCAATATGTTCGAAGATCCGATTGATGACATTATCTCCCGAAACATTGAACCCAAAACATTTGCGACACTTTATAAATACATTGAACGTATACCTTTTACACCGGACGTAAAAAAAGAATTCTTGAGCAGTATTGAGACTATTAATTTTAGTTAACTAAAAATTACAGATTTTCTTTCACCAAGTTATTAGGTAATGATATCGACCTGGTATCATTACCGTATCATGAATATGGACGGGGACGGGTAAAATGCCTAATAATACTGAAGTCATTAGCTGCGACTTATTTTCAATTCTTTCCTCACTTAATTTTAGTGTTGAGGATATTACAGGGCTAACTCCGGCCAAATTCAGAAAGGGGGCTTTCTTGCATGCAAAAATATCTGCAAGCCAGGCCACGCGAGCAGCTGATATTTCCCTTCAATTACTCACGGATCGTGTTTCAGGTGAAATGAACTACGTAATAGTAATTGGCAGGCACGAAGGGCTCCTGCAAAGCGAAGCAATTGACCCAAACGCTGATAAGCAGTACCGGGAAAACCGTCATTCTCGCCATTTTATCCCAGTAACCGATGCCAATACCAAAGCCCTGAAAAAAACCTGCAAGGTAATGAAAACATATATCAAAGAGCAGGCATTTAAGCCTAACACCTGGGGGCACAATTTCATTAAGGGTTGATTTATTCTTGCCCCGGTGAACCGGGGCAACGCTAAATTAACCTCAACCTGAGCTGGAGGCACAAATGTCTGAAAAACACTTTATCGTAAAGATCCAGAACCGTAACGGCGACCATGAGAAAAGCTATGTTCGTATACTCGTCAGCGATTGTGAGAAAAATGCTTGCCAGACGGCACTGATTTCCGAGTGTGCTGGCGAGGTTGAACAGCTGAGTTTTGAAGACGGTGGGGTTTATGACTACAACGGCGAAAATCACTACAGTGTCAGGAGCTGCGTGGAGGTTGCCCCTGAAGATGTTGCAACTTTGCAACGCTACCTTTAACACCTGCGGCATTAAAAAAAATATCGGGTGTCTGTTACAGGATGCCGCTGTTTTAAACGATGCCTCAAAGATCGCTATCGCTCCTGATGCCTTCATTAAGAGCGGGTTTGTGGTAGGTTCAGCGTAACAAAACTACTGGAATTTTGGTTGCCTCGATGAAGAGCTGCTTTTCTGATTTACCCGTTAAAGACGGCAAGTCCGGAACTTGGAAACTGGACACTTTCGAAATTACCACAGATAAGGCGCTGACCCTCGCCCTTCGTGCCGAGTGTACTGGTAATACAGATGAGTTTATCCCGCCCGGTAGATATCGCCGCTTGTCCAACGGCTGGGATGTGGTGATGTCCAATACCCCGATGGAGATCCGAACCTGCCAGGATTTTATAGAGCGAGCCACCGGGCGGGTGCTCATTAATGGTCTTGGTCTTGGTATGGTGCTCCACGCCATTCTTCAGAAAGACGATGTAACCCATGTCACGGTAATCGAAAAAGAACAGGATGTTATTAACCTCGTTGCAGCCTCGTTTGCAACCGATCTTCGCGTTGAAATTATTAATGCTGATGCAATGGAGTATTGTCCACCAGCTGGCGTTACGTACAACGCTTGCTGGCATGACATATGGACAGACTTCGCAACAGCTAATCTCGCACAGATGGATAAGCTGGAAAGTAAGTACCGGGACATCTGTGACTGGCAGGGATCGTGGGGCAGGGAGGAGTGTGAGCAAAAGCTCATTGAGTTCCAGAATCTTGAGGCTGATTAATCCAACTTGCGAAGGTGTCTCCGCTAAAGGAGCCCGGCTCGCTCTGTGCAAGCCCAGCTGTGCTGCATGATTTGGCAAAGTCTTCAACAAACCAGATCGGTCTGATTTAGTAATCTCACTTCCAACCATCAGGCCGATATAATAACTGTATCCCCATTAGGATGGCTGATGAGTACGATTAATACGGACTTAATTGCGCATATCTACGCTGCCTCCGAATCGCCGTTGACCAACGACGAGCTTTATCGCGAAGTGCAGCGTAAAACTGGCATGTCGGATGCCGAATTGCACGAACTGAAAGAATTTGGGTCAGATAAAACCAGAACCAGCGGCGTCAAACATAAGGTTCGCTGGTTTCAGCAGACTCTCCGTCAGGCCGGGGTCATCGAACGCGTTCCAGAAAAACGGGGCGTCTGGAGATACGCCTCTAAGACGAAAACAAACCTGCATGAGTCATGGGAAAAGCTCTGTGTTGTCGGTTTCTCAACTTCTCTTGGGGCATCGGTTTTTGGAAACGCCTATGCCTTCTTCAGCAATATCACCGAGCAAATTCATCTTTGCCTGACCTCGCCACCTTACCTCCTTCGAAATTCAAGAGACTACGGGCACGGAGGGGGGCGTGGCGAGCAGGCTTATATTGACTGGCTTCTGCGTATCCTCGAACCGATCGTGAAACAGCTTGTACCGGGCGCAAGTGTGGCATTGAATATCACTCAAGATAGCTTTAATAGGGGTAGGCCTTCACGTTCTCTGTATCTGGAGCGTCTGACACTGGCATTATGTGACAAGCTGGGGCTTGAGCTCATGGACAGGCTTCAGTGGGTGAATCGCAGTAAGCCCCCATCGCCAACGCACTGGGCATGTAAGCAACGGGTGCAGCTCTGCTCATCGTATGAGCCTGTGCTGTGGTTTACCAATGATGCGAGTAAGGTTCGTTCAAACAACTTACGTGTACTACAACCGCATTCAGACCAGCATCTAAAATTGCAGGCAGCAGGCGGTGAAAATCGCACGACCTTTTATGGTGATGGGGCGTACCAGCTTAAAAGCGGTTCCTTTGGAAATAAAACAGAAGGAACGATCCCCAAGAATACTTTGTTTTACGGCAATAGCTGCGCTGATACGAGATTTTGCCATTCCATTGCCCGCGAGCTCGGTTTTCCGCTGCACGGTGCAACGTCTCCTACCAGGCTTGCAGCGTTTCTGATTGAGTTTTTGACAGAGCCGGGAGATCTTGTTGTAGATCCCTTCGCTGGCTTGCATAAAGTCCCCATCGCAGCCGAGCGACTTGGCAGACGTTGGCTGGCGACGGACAAAATCATGGAGTGGCTGGCGATTTCCCGAAACCTTTTTACGGCCGCACCGGGATATAAGAGTAACCCCATGCTGGATGAGCTCGCCGAACTGTATCGGACTTAATGCAAGTTAACGGTTTTGATAAAGTGGTTTGAAGCGACAAACGGTTTATTCATTTAGCAGTGGTTCCACCAGAGAATGGCAATATTAACGGCTTAGCATATACCGCTGAGATAATCAGGTAGTCATTCATTTCCGGTTGTCTGTATTAACGAGTGTATTCATTATTCACTTGTTTCTACGATATAGACCCAACAAAAACAAATTGATGGTTGTGATACAGATGTTGTTGGATTAACTAATTTGGTAATTTAGACGGTTTCTAAATTAAAGGTGGACAGATATGAAGTCAGATTCAGAAATGGCTTCTCCTATCGAGTTGCACATTGGCGATCATGTCCAGCGGCATGGTGCTTTATCTGAGGTCATGCATATTGTTGAATCCAAATGCGATATTCCCGGCGGCATCCGGGTAGCAGCATGCATTTGACGGGTTATCGGTAACGTTCCGGGCAATATTCCTCGTGGTTGGCTGGAAACACCGAAGCGTATGGCTGAGCGAGGCGTTAAGTGGGCGACGAGTCTGCCCGGAGGGCTTTACTTTAACATGCAGGGGAACGCACATGCGAAAGTAAGCCGGGTTATTCGTAATGTGACTAACTGAAACTTTTTTCTGAATTGCGGTGTAAAAGTTACTTTTCACCGCGTCGTTTTCCATCACTACTAATTCAGAGTTTTTCTGAAATAAGCAGAGTTAAAGCTAACGATTTATTCAGGCCATTTTATTCTAATCATTATCCTACACTTCAAAAATATGCAATATTTTTTCTTCTGACCTATTAGCCAGAATTCTCGATTCGGTATCATTTACTTACGGTAATTCTTTTAAAAACGAGGTAAATGGCATGCATTCTCAGGATCCTATCACGAAATTAACCCAGACGTTGCAACGCGACGATGGTTCTCAGGTTCGTATTGTAGCGCAGCGGGGATATGGAAGCGGGCTTACAGCCTCGCTTGATGTGTACGTTCTCCGTCGTGATTCCTCTGAAAGCAACTGGTCACTGTGCGGAAAAGATCCTCACCCCGAGTGGAGAAAGATGTCAGTAGATGAGTATCAGAAATTTGGACGCTCAGAAATGCTGCGCTATGCCACACCAGGTGAAATTCTCAGGGTGGCATCCGCTATTGGCCAGCCAATGAGCTTCCTCGATGGCAACCCTGCGTTTTAGCCTGAACCCTGGCGACGCCTTTTAAACCGGCGTCATTCTTTTTACGAGCAACAGACGGAGAAAAAATGAATCTGAACGAACGAAGCACGAGCGCAGCGACGCCAGATTTGAGCCGACTTTATCTCATTTCCGGGCGCATTATGTTTGATGATGATGATCAGGCCTACCCGGTCGAAGCCGATTCCCCTGGTGATGCAGAGGAGGCTTTTCGGCATCATATTGCCGACAGTGCCGACGACTTAGAAAAGGTGATTATAGTTTCCTCTACAAGTTTCGCTTCAGCTCACAGCAGTCGCGTAATTTGTCGGCCTGCCGTGAAGTAATTTCAGCTTCCAATGATATTTCCCTCTTTATAAAAGCCGCCGTCTGGCGGTTTTTATTTGCAAAAATGAATATTAATCCTGAACAATATTAATTTAAGATGAGGTGGTGTTCATATTCTTCTTAATATTTTTTCTAAAAAAACGACTTCAGGTTATTAGTTGGTAGTAGTGTGTTTGTTATGATCTTCTCATCAAATACATTAATTAAATAATCAAGGAGTCAACTGTGGCAGATAATTATACTCTGGCGTCGTTTATTATTCCCTGCACTCAGGAGCAGGCTAAAATGGCACAAGAAGCAATCACATTCGTTACCGAAGCAGAAATTGCAGAAGGTGAGCGTTTGATTGATAAGCCACTGGCAGATTGTTCTCTGACTGAGAAGCTGATTCTCAGTATTATTGAGAACCACCCTGAGTATGACCCTTCAGAGCCGAGCTTTGGGCAACCATCCTGCCCAGACTGTAATTATGAACTGTCGTTCGCAACAGAAGTTAACAGCAGTGGGCTGTCAGTTTTTCATGGAGAGACTATTGATCTTGACCATGCAATTTGCCTCACAACTGCCGTGCTGTCGGTATTCGACCTCCCGGAAATGGTAACAATTACTGCTGCATTTACATGCAGTAAAAGCCGGACAGATGAATTTGGGGGTATGACTATTCTGGTCACAAAGGATACCCACTATTACCAGGATGGCTGTCAGTTTTCTCGTCTCATGAATGAGGCTCACAAAGCCGGTATCCAGTATGCTCTGTGTAAAGTGACGCATTACCACGGTGAGAGCAGCTATGTGGCAAGCTATGTCCTGAGCTGCGACGTAGCGGATTCAGCCCAGGAGGTCGTTAACAGACGACTGAAGGCATGTGCCGGAAAAGAGCCAGAAGACGGAATCTATATTCTGAGTGAAGAAGACAACACCAGTCTTTCGGTCGAACTCGTTACAGAACTGTCTCCGCTCGATTACGACAAGCTGAGCAAGCTTCTTCCTTCCCTTGACACCCTTTGCGGCGCATAAGCCTGCCTGATAACCGTAGCCACCGGTTCCCCCGGTGGCCTGGAGCCTGCCATGACCAATAAATTCATAGTATCTACCGTTGTTTGCATCAATGACTTTGCAAGTGATGTTCCGCAAAGTGTTTCCTTACGGATAGATACAATGCTTGAACAGCGTATCCGCAAATTGGCGACATACGTGAAAAAAAACGATCTTCAGTTAACTGAGTTTTACTTCTATGACGCTAACTGGTCATTTTGTGGTGAAGATGAAATTCAAGAAATAACAGACCAGGATGAATATAAGCATAGCGATAGCACAAGGCAGGAAGCGATGCTGCGGGAAGTAATGCCATCAGCACGTACGGAATGCCCGGTTATTAGGGTGATGAAAGATTCATTTCAGCTTTCTGCTCTACCACGCCATTGTGGTGATGACATGACTCTTAACACTCCTTCAATTCCGCTGTCTGAGTTGAAAACAAATGTCACGGCTTTTATTACACCACCAACCTATATCTAATAGCTGTGCTGGGAGATTAAATTACAATGGGTTTTTATTTTAAATCTATTTAAGAATTAAATTTGCGTGATTTTGATTTAATATAATTTCGCTAAATGGTTGCGCTGTAGTTATTTTAAAGTTCTAATAAAAATATCAGTGATGCAGCATATGCCGTGGTTCAGGAAAATATATGTTTATTGAAAAAAGTGACTCATTCCTTGAATTACCCTCAGAAGTTATTTTTCCTGAGGCGGCTAATGCTGCCATTTTGAAACATGATAAATGGGCTGATGTTTGGGAGACCCTGACAACCGATGCCGATCTGAACTATACCGATGAAAAGGAGACTGTGAGTCTTTCTTCTCTGGTCACGTCAGCCACATCTGCTATTTATCAGGCTATTACGGACGGATGGACGATGTGCGTGGGATACAGTGGCGGTAAAGACTCCCATTCTCTTCTTCACCTATTTCTGATGGCATTGATCAGGGCAGTACGTAACGGCACAAATATCAGCGAACATCATTTCATTCAGATGTCCGATACGCTGATCGAAAACCCTGAGATGCACTATCAGGCTTCACAGGTTCTCAACCAGCTTAGAATGTTCATTGCTGAACACCAGCTACCGGTCACAGTCCTTGTCGCCCAACCGTCTCTTACGCAGAGCTGGGTAGGCCGCATTCTGACTGGACGTGGACTTCCGACCTGGACTAATTCTTCAACCCGTCAGTGCTCAACCGACTACAAAATCGCCCCCCTGCGCAAGGCCAAAGCTCGTTATCTAAAAAACGCCCCGGCATCCGTACGAAGCAGGGTATGCCTGATGCTGGGCTCCAGGGATGATGAAAGTGCCCGAAGGGCCGGAAATATCCTCAAAATGGGAGGGCAGGCGAGGAAAGTAACCCTGACTGAGCACGGTGGTGAACTCTATCCAGTAAAGGAGTGGCGCACTCAGGACATCTGGTCTTTTCTAATGGCCTGTGGTTCCGAATCCCGCTTCCCTTTACCAAGCTTTATGCCGGATAACTTCAGCCTGGCAACGCTTTATAAAGACGCCACCGGAGAGTGTATCTGGTCGCCGGAGAAACCCACGCGAACCTCAGCTTGTGGGGCTAGATATGGGTGCTCGCTTTGCACAGCCGTAGGGGTTGACCATTCAATGGAAACGCTCCTTCGCACTGACCCTGAGAAATATGGTTATCAGGCAGGCCTAAGTCGTCTTCAGCGATTTCTTTCTAAGATCCAGTACGACTGGAGCCTGCGGGATTATATCGGTCGTAAAGTGTTCGAAGGCGGGTATGTGCGTCTTCAACCCAATATCTTTTCTTCGTCCCTGACTGAACGTCTTTTTCATGTCTGTTGCAGCCTTGATTATGTTGAAGCCAGACGTGCGGCAAAGCATCGCAGAAAGCTACTTTCCGGCGAGGTGGACGATACGGCTTATAACCGTCGTATGGCTGAGCCACAATTTCGGCTTGTACATGAAGCAAACGTGATCCACGTTGATTTCCTCTGGTCGTTGCACTGTTTCAACCCTCGCCCGTTTCGGGCAATTGAGATCTATCGCAGAGTCTGGGAAGAGGCCGATCTGGACCTTCTTGAGGATGAGCCTGACATGCTGCCTGTGGCCCGTACACCAATGCCAGCTCCACTCTGGATGAAACTGCCCGGAGGCCGGTTCGGTACAGCTTATGATGGACTGACTGATACGTTGCCGCTGATGACCTATTTTGACGGGCAGGCTGACCCCAGGGCTTCACGTAGCCTAAAGACCGGAGAGAGCAGTTCTGTCGTCGTGGCATTCGAGGAAGAGGATGAGCTGACTGTTGAAGAAGATACGGCGTCCTGGATTATCTGGCATGAATACGACGGGTTACGCCAGAGCATCGCTGACGGTGAGTTTACTCCAACGACTGCTGCTCAGTATCTTCTTCGTTATGGCGCGGTCCGAATTTCAAAAGGGAAGGGCGCTGTCTATCATCGTCTCGCACAACGGGGACAAACCTTTTCCCGCCTGGGGATAGGCGAAAGAGTGTCGCTTCCAGAGCTGGTTGCCAGTCGGCGTTTTAAAATACTCAGCGATACTGCATACCGTCAGGTTGTAGCCCGGAAATTGCGTGGACAGATAAAAAAGTTCAGATTCTGGGCATGCGTAGCTGCCTGTGTACAGTTGCACGTACACAACAAGACGGCACTCGGAGAAAGAATCTTAACGTTACTCGAAGGTGAGAGGGAACAGCAACAAGGTGCGATCCAGGCGAAGCTGAAGGCGGGAATGATGGATGCAGTTCTAACTCTGTGTAACCAGCGACTCCGGGTGAAAGAAAATACTAACCAGCCAGAGGAGTTCCGCTATTACCGTGCCGTAAGAGCTCGTTTCATGCGCCATTTATCTGAATGCCTTAAGCCAGAAAATGGCGGCGTTATCCGTGACGTTATCTGGGAACTGAGGGTGCTGAGCAGTGCTCACGGTACGACCAAAACAGGTTTTTACTATGTCGATAGCAATCGCCCGACAGCGAAAGGACTGTTAAACCGCCTTCTGATGAGGATGGTCAGGCAGGTCGTATAAGCGTCTGAAACGCGAAACACACGAAAATGAAGGGGTTATACAAAAAAAACTTAGCTTTGATCGTGATGTAATGTGGACATCATGTCCAAGCGTTGCTGCATCCAGAAAAGTAACTTTAATCCTGTTGATACAGCCTTTGCATTACCTGTTTACGCATAGCCTGGAAACGTTCTAATTAAACCAGACAAATATAAATTTAAATTAATTCACTCACCCCCGGAATCGGGGAACTAAACAAAAGGATCATCAATGCAAAATCAAAATACCCCCGCTCAGGAAAAACACACCGTATACCTTTTTAATGCTGAACATGCTGACAAGACAGCCGCCAAGCAAGCCGGGAAACTCTTCACGCTGGACATTGAACACCCAATGACCCTCAACGATCTCTCGCTGCTGTGTGAGTCGGTCGCGGACGCTGTGGGAGCACCTGGCGGTATTAAATATGAAATCACAACAGAGCCTAATGGGGTTCAGGAGGAATACTGAATCAGTGTGGTGTGAGTCCATTTTAATTTGAGGTTTCATGAGTTCTATCGAGAGGCTGAAGTATGACTTTGAAAATGGGAAGTCCCCGGACTTCCAAGCCTGAGGGGCCATTTGTATTAATCACTTTTGAGGGGGACGAATTTCTTTTTGATGACAGACATAATGTCGTCAAGATAAATGGCAGGCCTAAAAAAATGGATGTAAAGCGAAATTATTTTGAGTCCGATCTGGGAGAAGGGAAAGCGAAATACTGGACTTTAAATATCGAAGAGGCTCATCGGTTCAATTCGATTGATGAAGCGACAGAACAACTTTGTAAACTGAATCGCCCTCATCTGATCAAAATTCGCAAAGTTGAGGGGGTATCTGAATGACCAAAGAGATGTTTTTACGCATTTTAAATGAGGCACAGGCTCGTGTGGATAACGATTCGCTTCCGCTTGATGTTCGTATCCGGTCACGCACCACGGTAAATGATTGCGTCATCCGGGCAGATAAAGAGGGGTGGCCTATTGAGTATAAACAGAAGGTCTGGGTAGAGGCAGTCAGTGGCTGTTAACTTCAGCGGTTACTTAAGCCAGCTCCTGTGCCCGTGAGATTAGTAAAGGCGGAAAATGATATGGTCAAGGTGATAAATATCAACGGGAATTTAGTTGAGTTACCTGAGCCCTCAGCAAAGTTATCCAAAGCGGAATCACCTGATGGTAGGTTCTCAAAACCTAAAAATAAGATCTCTAAAATACAGCGAGCTGAGCTGCGAATGAAATTTGGGGGGCGTTGTGCCTATTGTGGTTGCAAGCTTCCTGAAAAAGGGTGGCATGCCGATCATGTTGAGCCTGTTCGACGCGACTTTGAACTGGTGAGAGCCCCGGTCGGCAGCGGCGTAACTCATGTTGCCCGAAGTACGGGTAAGGTTATGCACCCTGAACTGCATGCAATAGAAAACTTATTTCCATCATGCGCTCCCTGCAACCTTTTTAAAGGAGCTTTTAGTGTTGAAGGAATGAGAAATGAAATTACCAAACAGGTTGAACGGGCTCGCGCATATAGCGTGAATTTCCGTACCGCAGAACGTTTTGGTTTGCTTCATATTGTAGTAAAACCGGTCGTCTTCTGGTTTGAGCAGTATAACGAACAGAAACAAAACGAATAATTTCTCAGAGACATAAAACAAGTCAATCAACAGTGGTTAACCAATTAAAAAAGTCTATTAACTATTTTGATGCTGCTGAGGATCTGCCAGTTATATCCATAAAAGGAGAAAATGATGTATCTGCATCTTGTGCCACGTATTCTTCACCATATGAAAAACAAGTGTACTCTCATGTCCGTGTCTGTCCCTGAATTGTCACTTGAGCTTAAAGCTGATTCGCTGGTGGCAATGAAACCCTATCCCAACAAGACCTACCACGTTGGCATGCTGAAGGGGCGACGAGCATTAAATGGCTTTCTGGTAAAGAGCCCACGAACTTTAGCTGAGTTCACAATGATAACGCTCTGGGAAATAGACGGCTTTGGGGAAATTAGTCATACCGTAAAAACGCTCGTTCAGGACAACGACTATGACCTGGTCTCCCACGATGTCCTTTTGGCACATGCATACCATCAGACGGAGGAGGGATTGGGGTACCGTGTTCATCCATCCTATGACAGTTTAGCCCCTGTCGATTTTGAGCCAACAATGCAATCCCGGTACATAAAGGAATCCGACCTTTCTCACGACGTATGGGAAACCTATTCATGGGGGGAATTTCTGCGTTCGCGTGAAGAGACATTTCTGGCGATGACCATTTCTTCTTCTCGTTTAAACCACCCTGCATTTATCAGAGGAAACCGGCTTCCTCAAACTGACCAGGCCATCATTATTAGTTCCTAACTCTGCCTGGAATAAAAGTCAGACGACGGGTCAGATTTCTAGCATCTAATTAAATGAATGCCCGGTAAGCCGGGCTTTGTCTATTCAGCAATCAGCTTCTAAAATATAGTTGCTAACCGAAATTCACTCCTCCAGCTTGTTAGCTAAAGTGCTTACTTATGTATAATAATTTACGTCTGGTTATAAATTTTTTTGAATCATTTAACACAACGTCTTAAGGATACATAATGTATAAGTTCACTCCCGTCCAAATTATTGCTGATTATATACTGAGGTTTCTTAAAAATAATGCGGATGCCAAGCTTTACGAGGCAATGCAGCGGCTTGAAACAAAAATCGGTCAGTTTATCGCTGATGGGGTTGATGAACATCAACTACGCTCTTCATTAAGCAAAGCCAGTCGATCTCGTTCCAGGGCGACTCTTATACAGGAGTGTGAGAAACTTATTTCGTAAAAAGAGCATCATCCGGGAAAGTTACTTTAACGATAAATGGCTCCCTTCTTATCGGTTTAAGTTGACGGCCATCCCTACTAAAGCCATCATAAAGCTTGATTAGCATTCGAGTGTAGCACAACTGATTTTCATAGAGTCTTTATCCATTCTCCAGTTCTCTAACTGTATAGGTTCTATTCATGCCCAATAGCTTCGATAAGCCGCAGACGCGCCCAGCACATAACTCTGATGCCGAACCCTTTTTTCCCAAAAACCTTGGTTCGTTTATAGAGCAGGTGTCCGGAAGAGATCTGGCAATGCTCACAGAATCCGAAAAAGAACAGCTTGCGCACCTAATCAAAATTGGACGGAGATATGGAGTTTCTGTAGCTATCGTTCCCGATACAGACTCTGCTGAGCTTCATGAATTACTGTCTAATGCCGGTTCCATTGAAAGGCAGTTTTCCATCTATGAACGCATCCAGACGAAGATTGCGTTCACACGGTGTCAGGAAGCATAAACAAAGTGAGAAATACAACTACGTGGTATGACGTTGTACATGTTGAAATCATTACAGGCGAGCGAGACGGCAGGATATGGGTGCTGAAGCTCTCCTGTGGCCATACAGTATTTCGTCGAATACCTCCTCTTCGTCTTCATAGCCTCACCGCTTTTTCTCTGCGGGAGCCCCCAGAAAAATGTCGGTGCTCCCTTTGTAATTCGAATCCAAAATAAAACCTTTTTAAGGCCCCAAACTGAATATCACTGGATAAATCAACCTCTACAGCGTTCAATCATAAACGCTAAATTTATATTTCATTCATTCTATTTTAAAAGCGATATAAAAGACGGAATCCGATTTAGTCTGTTTGATGCTTAAATCATCTTTAGTGCCCTTTATCTTTTACACAGCGACTTTAACATTAACCTGAGCAGAAAAGTTGTTTTCAAACAAAGTGCGAAAACTTTCTGCTCAGGTTATTAGCCGGGTAAGCCACTTTGTTATATTTGTTTCACATTAACAGAGGAGGCGATATGCAAATTGAAAAGGTGATGTCATTACTTGAAGTGCTTTCAAGCTGGCTTGAAGATAACATCAATATGGATTCTGAAATTATCTTTGATAATGACGAAGATAATACCAACTCAGAAATTCTGTATCCTGCTGTAGAAAAGGCTAATGCCGTTTTGCGCAAAATGGCATCTTTATCTTCAGATTCTGTTCATGCAATTCGACAGCGCTTGCAGCTTGCCGTAGAAGGCAAAGCTGAATTGTCCCTCAAGGATGTGGGAGAGCTTCTGCTGGCAACAAAGTATCTGATGTTGTCCACTGAAGAGGGAGAGTAAGCCTGTGACCACTCTCGTATTTGAAATGGCGGATATTAATAAACTGATCGAAGAAATTCGCACCGCAAAAACGTTTTCGGTCACCGCAGATCAGATCTATGACCCGGCATGCTATCCGGGGGGAGCCCTCCTTAACGCTGAGGGACAGACTGAAGAAGAGGCGCGTAAAGCTGGTAGGGTTTTCTTTCCCTCATCCTCAAAAATTGCCAGCACACATCTGGTGCCAAAAGTGCTTCTCGCGCACAGTCATGGTGTATACCTGATCACTAATGCTGAGCTTGAGGGCTCTCCCGCATCCCGCGATACTGTGGCTTACGCCCAGGGGATGAATCCAAAACTGGATGAGGACTGGGATTACGCTTGTGATGCCGCTTTGGGTGGGTCTGATTGTAGCTATACCATTCCCGTTGAGTGGCTGGAGTTAGCGGTAGAGCAGGGTTTTCAGGAGTTTCGACTTCGAATGAGTGAAACCAAGATCAAACTTGTCACTAAATAGTATGTCCTTGCTGTTGCCAGTCAAACATTGTCCGCCAGTCGAGCTGCTGGCGGATTGTTTTATATAAGGAGGGGAAGGTATGTCAGGTTTAAGCAGTTCCGCCCAGAAGCTTACAATGGCACAGATTTACGTGTTACGACGGATGGCATCCGGCACGGTCTATGATATCTCTGGCAATTTCAGACGGGCCAGAGAACGGCGTACGTTTATGGGGAATCCTGATGATGTGACGTGCAGGAGCTCTCCGGTCCTGTTCCGGCTCGGCCTCGTGGAGTTATGCCAGCCAGCAAGCCATCTGGAGCCAGGTTTATACTATCGGCTCAAGTTGAGCTCCTCAGGGCATGAGGCTCTCAAGGCGAACGCACACCTCTAACATTTGAGATAGTTCGTTCGCAGCCAGGAAAGTAACTTTCACCTCAAGTGTGACCCTTACTACCTCATTTATGAGTAAACCCCCCCTCTGATATGTCGAAAATGCTCATTTATACGAAAATAGTTTCTCTTCAGGTGTGATGTAATTACTGAGAATTCTCCCTGAATGGAAGGCAACCGATGAAAATGTTTTTTACCCCTTATGTTCGTATCGTTTTCTATTTTTGCGCATTGATTTTTATTGTTTACAGTTTCAGTGATTTTTTCCAGGGCGTCCCTGACAGCACCTTCTTCAGTGCGGTCATCA
The DNA here is from genome assembly GCF_015534835.1 of Salmonella sp. SJTUF14076. Taxonomy (NCBI): domain Bacteria; kingdom Pseudomonadati; phylum Pseudomonadota; class Gammaproteobacteria; order Enterobacterales; family Enterobacteriaceae; genus Salmonella; species Salmonella sp. SJTUF14076. The sequence goes on from NZ_CP064675.1 coordinate 42,933, forward strand.
TGCTACTTGTTATCGGAACCATTGTTGCCCGGCATCTGGATCGCAAAAAATCTCTCAAAAATACTTCACAGATTTAAGTTTCAACTCAGGCCACTCTCGGGTGGCTTTTATAATTTAATAAGGACCGGTTCATGCATAACCACGAAATTCAGACCATTGCTATATTTAGTGCCCAGTATAAAAACATCGAAGATGCTGAAAATGCAGGTGCTTTATATTCTGTAGATATTGAATATCCGATGACACTAAATGATTTATCGCGGCTTTGCGACTCTATTGCCGAAGCAGTAGGTGTGCCTGGCGGCGTCAAATACCAGTTCGTGTCCCAGCCGGAAGCGCATGAAACCAGCTTCTGATAACCAGTAACCAAACTGCCTAAAAGCAGGTGCAAAGCCATGAAACAAACAAAGTCTTCTATGTCACGTATTGTGCAGCTGTACGACGGGAGCCGATACGGAAACTGCGAGCAGGCTGATAACGAAGGAGAGCTTTTTACGGTGGTGTTGAATAAGCCTTCGCAGATCGATGACATCCGTAAAATCGTAGACACAACCGCCGAAGTACTTGGCAAAGCTTTGCCAGTACTCCTCTTATAAAGCTTACATCCGTGAAGGATAATTACGGTCTTACTACTTTCAGTTTTTCATTCCAGTGCCGTCCATTTTAATTTATCGATTTTAAGCGGTCGGCGCTATTTCATCGTTTCTTTTCCGACTGTAATTCCTTATATATAGGAATATTTCAAAGAATTTTTCTCAGGTTATTTGTGGCGGGATGCCAGTTGTTATAATGATTCCACATAATCTGGAGAGTTAATCATGATCACATCTCTAATGAATTTCCGCGATTTAACCGGAGAGGCAGTCATCCAGGCGCGGCAATGCGTTATTAATGCGGAGATCGAAGCGGCCCGGGAAAAGGTAATTCATGCTCGTTCGTTATTCGAAGCGGGTATACATAATGTTGTAAACGGTAGTTCTGGCATTAAGGCTGCGGCAGCACATTTTCTGGTGATAAAACGTTTACAGACTGACACTCGGTATCTGGATGCGGTTATCACTGATAACCTTTGCATGTTTTCTCCTGAGGGTTATCTGTATCTGTTTATGCAACAGCGTTATATGCGATAAAACAATGTGTTAGGGAAGTATCTTGCCATTAAAAATATTAAAAAGGTGACTTGATGAAACCATTTGGACTTGCCGGAAAACCCCGGCCCGAACCTTGCGGCTGCTGCTGGTATACCCGTGAGGACTGCCCTTACGTCAGCGCAAAATAGATCTATCGCCGCAGGCAGCGCAAGGCAGAACGCCAGCGTCAGCGCAGCACCATTGTGATGGCCGTTTCTGAATTTCGCTGACTTCTTCTGGAAATATCATTTTTTCTCCAGAAGAATTTTAAAATAAAGGGAAATCTCTTCACGGGTATCTGATGTTTATTGTTTATGGTAAATTGCGCCACATTAATTTTTGTGGCGCAGTTCGTGTTGGCTTAAGGATATAATATGAAAATCAGCCAGCTGGAATCCGGGATGCAGGTTTGGTCTGTAACCCGTACCAAAATGGGAAATACCACCATTACAACGGTCATTGTCCACCCCGTTGTCATTATAGAAATTCATGATAATCATGTGATTGCTCGCTGGAACGGCAATGCACCACGTCGTTTTGGAGAAACGGCTATCAGGGGCTGGAAGAAGGAGAAGCCCCTGCTTGTCCGTGAACCTTTCGGAAATGCTCGCCTGGCCACCCGGGCTGAAAAAGCCGCTATGCAGGAAAAAGAGTAATACCCCTTTTAGCATCCACAATTTCAACGTCCATCTGCCTTTAACCTTGCCTGTTAATAACGGAATCCTTTCTGACTGGCCGGATCCCACGCATAACCTGAACTGTTGGCTAACCGTCTTACAGCCAAATTCCCTCCTTTATCTGGCAGGAGTGCGTCCGTGAGCTCTGTATGATCTACGTGTTTGTTCAGTAGAGCACATAACAGGAGTGGGGTATGACTGAATTAAATAAAAGCCCGTCCGGTTTTTCCGGAGCTGATGTCAGTAAAGAACAGGCTGCCATAAGGGCACTTGTAGAAAGAGTAGTGACCAACTATCGCAGCCGGACAGCACCTGATCGGGTTCAAAAGGCTTCGGTAGCGTTTAATGGGGGATTAATCCTGACCCTGATGCTGGCCTTGTCGCTATTGGGCTACCTTGTGGCGGAATTGTTCAGGGGGTATGTTGCGGATAGTTCACCCTATGTGCCTGGTCTAAGTTATTCGCAATTTTCGATGCTGATGATCGTTGAGCTGTGTCTATGCTTTCTCGCATGGTTTTTGGTTGTCACAGGGGACTATCCCCGGCCGTGGATATTTCAGGTAGTCCCGATGGAGCAGTACTGGTTCTTTGACGAAGTGGATGACGACGATCTTGCCCGGCTTTCCTGTAACCCTTACATCAAGCGCTGGCTACTTGATGAAATGTCCGGTATTCATCGACTGACCTACACGAGGCTGCATGATCGACTGGAGCGCATCTGTAATATTCCATCCCATCTCGAATACAGCCGTATTCAGGCACATAAGCTTTCCCTAATCAACGGAACCAGTGCCTCCTGATCCTACCATTGCATCCGGAAATTAAACGGGCAGGAACTGCACTGTATGTTCCGACCAAGCAGCTGCCCGTTACCCTTTTCTTTAGTGTAAAAAGACTGTCTCCGACAACCGGAAGTGACTCATGTCAAATAAATTATAAATCAATGATTTATGCAGGCAGGGTGTTTGGCTGATCAGGGCAGAGTGATATAATGACGCTGGTGCTGGAGGCTTTTGCCCCAGCCAGCGGTAACACTGTTTGACTGTGGTAAAAGCAGAAAGCCCCGAGTAATTTTTCAATTAACCTGTACTGCACCCATTTTGTTGGACGATGAAATGGAATAGCCCCTGATATGTCAAAGCCAAAATACCCTTTTGAAAAGCGCCTTGAAGTCGTGAATCACTACTTCACTACTGATGATGGTTACAGGATCATCTCGGCACGTTTTGGTGTCCCCCGAACCCAGGTCAGGACATGGGTTGCCCTCTATGAAAAACATGGAGAAAAAGGTTTAATTCCCAAACCTAAAGGTGTTAGTGCTGATCCTGAGTTGCGTATTAAGGTCGTGAAAGCGGTGATCGAGCAGCACATGTCCCTTAATCAGGCTGCTGCTCACTTTATGCTTGCTGGTAGTGGTTCTGTAGCCAGGTGGCTGAAGGTTTATGAAGAGCGCGGAGAAGCTGGTTTACGCGCGCTCAAGATTGGCACCAAAAGAAACATTGCAATATCAGTTGATCCAGAAAAAGCGGCATCAGCATTGGAGCTGTCAAAAGACCGACGCATTGAGGATCTTGAAAGGCAAGTTCGATTTCTTGAAACGCGGCTTGTGTATCTAAAAAAGCTGAAAGCCTTAGCTCATCCCACGAAAAAGTGAAAGTACTCAACGAGCTAAGGCAGTTTTATCCTCTTGATGAGCTTCTCAGGGCTGCGGAGATACCGCGCAGTACGTTTTATTACCATCTAAAGGCTCTCAGCAAGCCTGACAAGTATGCGGACGTTAAAAAGCGTATTGGTGAGATTTATCATGAGAATAGAGGCCGATACGGATACCGTAGGGTAACGCTGTCTCTTCATCGAGAAGGGAAACAGATTAACCATAAAGCTGTTCAGCGCCTGATGGGAATCCTCTCACTGAAGGCAGCGATTAAGGTCAAGCGATACCGCTCTTACAGAGGAGAGGTAGGGCAAACCGCCCCCAATGTTCTCCAAAGAGATTTCAAGGCTACGCGGCCAAACGAGAAGTGGGTTACCGATGTTACTGAATTTGCAGTCAATGGGCGCAAGCTGTATTTGTCTCCAGTAATAGATCTCTTCAACAACGAAGTTATTTCTTACAGCCTTTCGGAAAGACCAGTGATGAACATGGTCGAGAATATGCTCGATCAGGCATTCAAAAAGCTTAATCCTCACGAGCATCCTGTTCTGCACTCTGACCAGGGATGGCAGTATCGTATGAGAAGATATCAAAATATCCTTAAAGAACATGGTATTAAACAAAGCATGTCCAGAAAAGGCAATTGTCTGGATAATGCTGTGGTGGAGTGTTTCTTTGGAACCTTAAAGTCGGAGTGTTTTTATCTTGATGAGTTCAGTAATATAAGCGAGCTGAAGGATGCTGTTACGGAATATATTGAATACTACAACAGCAGAAGAATTAGCCTGAAATTAAAAGGTCTGACTCCAATTGAATATCGGAATCAGACCTATATGCCTCGTGTTTAACTGTCCAACTTTCTGGGGTCAGTACAACCCGAGGCCCCTGTATGCTAGTCACACACAGCGTAGCCTCTTGCCTGCTTAAATGCAAGGAGAAGAAGGCCATGAAAATGCCGAACCAACCCATTGTTTTGTGCATATTAATAGTTTGTTTAACGCTGTTGATATTCACCTGGCTCACACGAAACTCGCTTTGCGAGTTGCGGATGAAAGACGGAACAAGGGAGGTATTTGCTATCCTGGCCTACGAATCCGGTAAGTAGCTGACAAAGAGGGGGGCAACCCCCCTCTTTTCAGGGTGTGGATTAGTATGCCATCGGCACCTTTTGAAAGGGTTCCTCTAAAGCGGAGGAACCCTTTTTTCTTTTAGTGAAAAGATTGTGGTTAGTAACGTTATGCAGGGTAAGCGTTCATATCAGCGGGCCACCAGCCATCTTTCATTCCCATCATGAAATTGCGGTTCATTGTGCCCACAAACACTCAGCTGGGCACCGTTCCGCTTCATGCAGGTCCGGTGCATCTTCATTTTCAGACGCTAAGCTGATCGGGGTGCATCGTGGAGCAGTGATGCCAGAGGGAGAAATTGCAACCGTGAAATCAAAACTTATCATTCGGCTACCGGGCAGTGGTACTCACCTGGCAGAGCATGTATTTATATCCGGGCCTGGCTGATGCAGCCCTTCATACCTTCTGCTTCTCAAGGACACGGCGGAGTTTTTTTACCTGGGACGCAGTGGAAAGTGTGCCGGTTCTGGGATGGCATGCGCTTGCCTTTTCATCAGGTTTAAGCTCATAGGCTAATGCCAGATCGTTCAGAGCCGCCTCAGCTTTCAGCAGGGCCTCAATGGCCGTGTTCAGGTATACAGTTCGGCTCTCATGGTTCATCAGTATTGTCCTCACAAGGGTAAAATGACAGGCGATACCTGCCGTTTACCCTTTGTCTCCGTTAAGAATGGCATTACGGCAGGCTTCCCAGATAACCTGGGCATTAGCATCACACTCCACGAACCCGCCGCACTGATCGTATATCACCTGGTATACCTCTGGGGGAATCTTCCCAGGCGCAACCGGAGTTGAGCGTTTGCCTTTATGAATCTCATCTGCGGTATCACAGACAGCGTCGAGATGCCGCGACATCCACTCAGATAATTTCAGACCCTCTCGATTTGCCTGTTTTACATAGCGAACCTTTCTGGAAACCGTAGATCGCATCTGAATCTGTGTCACAGCTGGCACATCTTCTTTCATGGCATTCTGTAATGCAGCTTTGGGCTTTTTCATGTTCATGGTTGCTTTAAATTATTCTGGAGTTCGTCTGTTATAAATGCTGCCGTGATCTGTCAGCGTCGCTTAAATAGTTTATCGCCTTCCGCCAGTTCGCCGTTGAGCTGTTCAATCACACTCCAGATGAGCCGATCATCCGGCGTTGAGCCTGCACACTCTTTCACGACCGCCACGGGTCTAAATTCTTCAGGGTCTGCCTGCCCGGAGGTGAAGAGCCTGCTCTCAACCCAGTGGGCCCCCTCTGTGCAGCAGTGGCAACTGGTTTCAGGTGGTTCATCCAGACCGTCCACTCCACAGGCTGAGCAGGTGAACAGTTTGCGAGACCCACCAGCCAGTGGCGTATCGCAAGCTGCTGGAAGTGCGCCAGCATTGCGCCAGTAAAGCACATGATTTGAATCGTAGCAGTGTCCATGAAGCAGAAGCGAAACGCCGCAACTGCGAGTTTCAATGGCTTTGCCTGTGCCAAGGTATTGCCCGATTTCGTCCCATACGTCCACTAAGGTGTCAGGCAGCGGACGCGTAACAGGGAACTTAGCGCAGTCGTCCGGGGTGCCTTTAATGCAGCAGAGGGCCGAATACGCAAGCTCCTGCATTTCGTAGGAGTACTGACCACATACCACGCGTTCCAGTTTGTCGATTAGTTGTTCTTTATTCATCATACTTAGCCTTATTAAACAAATTCATTACACCACTGGCACCATCTGGGCAGGAGCAGACTGCGGCCCGGTAGTAGAGCCGCAGGGGGTGTCGCTGGACTAACAGGCGCTCAGTGAGTCCCGCACTTCCTCATGACTGGTCATATTCAGAAGAAGCTTTCCAGGGCAGCGTGGTTCCGCCTGTGAACGGGTGACGTCTTCATTGAGTGCCTGGATATGAGCAGATTCAACGGTCCTACGCTGTACGACATGGTTGCTAAGGTTGAATTCGCACTGGAGCCTTCTGGCATCAGAATCCGCGTTCATTGCAATGCGTTCATCAAAGCGGCGGTTCATTCGCAGAGCCTCTTCGTGAGCTGCATCAACAAGGGTGCGTCTGGTGACATAGTCGTTACCAGCAAAAAACGATAGCTGAGCGTGTTCCGAAGAGTAGTCGGAGCTTCCCTTACAACGGGCAATCGCGGCTTCAGAGTGCAGGATTAATGAACTCAACCGTGAACAGACGTCATTGATGGTGCCTGTTTTCAGACAGTCGTGGATAAGTGTCCAGGCGGAAATGCTCAGCGGGCGGCTGGTGGTCACATAGGGATTGTAATGATCAACCGTTACGATTGTACGCAGTGAATGAAGCGATTCGGACTGCGTACGTAAGTCACGGCGAACAGTAGATGCCACCGAGGCAACATCTTTACATTCTTTGTCGGACATCGAGTCCAGTACGCGGATCTCCACCTCTGCCGCCTTTGAGGCGATATGCGCACTAATCTCCCCCTTAAGACGTTTGTAGTCAGCCTTGAAGCTTCCCACGCTGTCAATATCGATCCAGTAACCACAGCTGTAACCAGCATTACCAAACTCGTCATCTTTCTCATAGTTCGGACAGCCGTCATTGCTCCAGCCAGCTTTTTCCAGCAGCTCGTCAATAGCGACCAGCTCAGCCATTGGTGCATGTTCGATAATGAAATAATGGACACGGCCCCAGGCATATGCGCGTGAACGGCCATCAACAGAAGTATCAGAAGTCGTCTGACGGGAAAGTTTCATGAGGTACTCCAGTTCTGCCCGGTACCGCCGGGGCGGTGGTGCGAAAGCCGCACCATGAATGACACTATGATCCTCCTGACTTCTATTGTCAATACAATTGAAGCGGCGTTTTATTTATTCATTATTTGGACCCGGCTCGTACGGAACGACCGTCGGGACTTGCCGATCTTTCTACGGTGAGCAGGGGAAGGGAACATCCCAACGCTTGTTTCCAGATGTGCAGCCTGGGAGGGCGCAGAATGCCTGACAGAATCATCGTGCAGCGGTGGCGAAAGACCCGACAAACGGGAAAAGCATCCTTTTATTCCAAATCCAACCTCAGCTTTTAATTACGCCAGTACGTTTCCTAAACATGCCAAATCGGTCTCTTATACGCCCGGATGGGCCCGATGAAAACGATAAAATGAGAAAAAGAACCCGACACATCGCTGCTCTCTGGGAAAGCCGGTCAGCAGATGGAGCGCCAGAAACTAAATCCGCTGGTTTTAATAATGATTGAGGAGAACAAGATGAAAGATAACAAGACACGTCCTGTAGACTCGTATGCTCATGCTGATTTCATGGAGTCCGTCTTCAGCAACCTCAGGGCTTTCTGTGATGCGGAATGCCAGCGGCTAACTGCCGGTTATCCCCCAACTGTCAAACCAGAACAGCAAAGCACTGACGGCCAGCTGTCGGCGGCATAAAGCATTACCTGCCAGTTCGTTCAAATTTCTGCTTCCTTAAGCCCGGGCCAAAAGCCCGGCTCAATCCAAAAACTGAACGTACCAGTTTACCTCTATATCTCCTGAATCCCCTGCGACTTACAAGAGACCCGCACCGGTTTAGCCATTCCTGTCCTGCCACTCTCCCATCACTGGCCCAGACAACCGGAAAAGTAACTTTTCTCTCTGAGTCACCTTCTGAACCAGTTATTTTGCTTAAACGTAAAAACGGCCCACTGTTGTGAAGATTTAAAACGGACGGATCGAGTAGTATTGCCTCAGGAAAATTTTTAAAAAAAGTTACTTTTTCTTCTCCGCAACCTATTAGGAAAAATGTCGAACCTGGTATTGTTGTGTTGTAGCGCAGTTAAACAACCAACCAAAAAAGAGAACAAAAATGTCCGCAATCGAAACTGAAGTAAAAAACAACAGCAACGAAATCAGCCTTCGTGGTTACCTGGAACGCACTGGTAACGGTGCCCGTAAAGGCAACGGCCTTATCATTGACCCTTCGGTTGTTGTAGAGCAGGAAGGCTTTAACACCCGCACGGCCGGTATGGGCGAGCTCTACTATTCAATGCCTCACGTTGTGGAACACCTGAACAGCCTGGCCGATGCCTACATGGAAGACCCGTTCAGCGTGACGCCTATCGTTGTTCAGATGGTTAATGGCGTACCTGTACTGCGTCAGGGGGCTTGCCGTATCCGTTCCATCGCTATTGCAAACCGCCAGCTGGAAGCAGAAGGGCGTGAACGCATTACTCGTATTCGCTGCGAAGAGTTTCGCGGTAGCGCTTCAAAAGCAGAACTCTTCACCCTGACCGGCAACTCCAACCTGGCGCTGTCTGTCGTAGCTGAAGCGCTTTCAATTAAGCGTCTGGTTGAAGATAAAGAAGAGCCTAAGACCTTTGCGGAACTGGCAAAAAAACGTGGTAAATCAGAGCAGCATCTTCGCCAGATGGTTCGCGTACTGGACCTGCCTTCTGAACTACAGACCATGCTTGTGAGCGATCAGGTGAGCATGTACGTTGCACTGGACGAGTATATGTACAGCGGTGAGGATGCGGTAGATAACATCAACAAAGCGATCTCCATCTATGGCAAGGCGACGAAAAACACGCTGAAATTCGTCAAAGCTGCCAAGGTAGAAGAGCGCATGGCAGATCCGCAGACTCCGGAAAACATCGGTGCTGAGCAACCGGCAGATGATACTACCGATAACACCCCGGTACCGGATCAACTGAACGATGAAAGCAATACGGAGACGCTGGATACGCCACCGGTACAGGAACCGGCTCCAGCTCCAAAGGACAGCGCTCCTAAACAGAACCCGGCAGGTAAAGCACCTTCCATGTCCAGCGTTCTGAACAAAAAGACTGTGACCGTCATTGCAGACACCGCGATCCCGATTTTTGAACGTATTGCTGAAGAAGCCAAGCTTAAAGAAGGTGAATCTGTCAGTACTGATACTTACACGCTTGTTCTGACCAATGATGAAATGAACGATATCATCAACGCTCATGCTGACCTGAAAGAGTACCTGCGTAAGCATGCTGATAAGATGAACAAGGGACAGTCATGATTTTCTGACCGACCCCTCCATCCGGACGGGTCGGTAACTTTTTCAGGACAAGGGGAAACAGGGCAATGAAGAAGGCTGTTATCAACGTAGACAAAACTAACCCACTGCCAGTCCTGACGGATTCGGTGACCCGGGTAAGTATTCAGTGCACGGCAAAAGATGAAAACGGGGCAGGGATCGAAGTGAATATACTCGACCTGATTCAGGATCATGATACGGCTGAAGTGAAAGTGCAGTTTGGGAGCTCGCCTGTTCAGGCTCTGGCGATGCTCCGCCGGGTTATGACAGCACTGGAAAAGCAGGCAAACGCAGAACTGAATACAAACCACTATTCGCGTATGCAGTGATCTACTCTGGCAATTTCATCCATGCTGCCTCTGATCTGTCAATCGCGGGCGAAACCTCAGGATGAATAACGCTGATGTTAGCAGCTGGTGGAACAAACAGACTTAAATGGAAAATTGCAGTGAGTAAAACAATGCGTAACGTTGTTGCGGGTTACATTCAGCCGCTAAGCGGTTCCCGGACACTATGCTAAGCGTGGTCAGACGAAAGCTCAGCAGTATCGTCGACATGCAGGAGACCGTCAGACAGTCCTCACAAATGCTTGAGTCTGATGCAGCCATATTCCTGAAACGCGCCATAGTTGCGAGGATGCTTCAAAAAATAAAATATCAGGATAGTGAAGTTTTAAAAGACTGCCTTGGCGATTTTTTTATTTATGAACAACGTGAAAAATTGCGCCGACTTGGCGTGATTACTAACTGGGGGATTAATAAAACAGCAGACGGGAAGAATAATAAGTTGTGATAACTCAGTAAATATTAATTTAAAAAGCGTCTTCAGAAATAGAAAAAATGCAAATTATATTGCTACGGGTTATTAGCCGCTGAGGCTGTTTACATATAATACTTCTAAACAGGAGGTATTATGAAAAAACAACTGGCGTACGCTTCAAACTGTTCTGACAGTCTTTATTCGTATATTTATCGCACTCTGCAAAAACGGGCTGGTGATGAGAATGAAAGCCTTTATCAGCAGGCCATTTCCCGCTGCCGTACAGCTAAACAAAAAAAGAAACTGGCCGGGTATTATGCCGGTCCATGGCAGCTGCTTTTCAACGCGTGGTGTAACAATCGCGTCCCTAACACAGCGGTGCTGGCTCTTCTACTCCAGCAGTGCTTATCTCATTTCCAGTGCGAAGAAGTGATCGCAGCCTGGCAGTAACCCTATCAAGCCCCTTCGTATAGCGGAGGGGCAGGAGATATCTCATGTACAGAAACGACAGAAACGTGGATTCCTTCAACCTGGTTAATGCTCTTCAGCCGGTCTTTCGTAACACCGGCTGTGGGATATTTGAATACGATCGTAAAAAGCAGAATGAAACCGCTGATTCAATCTTACGAGCGTTGGCGTTAAATGCCGATTTCGCGAGGGCCTTAAAACAGTACGTCCGGATTAATTCTGTACGACGGGTTGTTCAGTTCGATGACGGCTCGGTTCGCTATGGTATTCATGCCGAATTTGAAGGGCATGATAAAATTAATTCCTTCCGTATTTTTAAAGATGAAGATACAGACGCATTTGACTCCTATTTTTATTTGGTTTGCGATAATAAAGCTGAGCTGGTGGATTTTAAAATGAACTCTCTCGATATTCAATTACAGGCTGTTTTTGAAAAAGTGACAGGTATTTATCTGTCACATTAAATATTCAAATTTTCAATCCTCGGGCTGATAGACAAAAAACGCACTTTAGAATAAAGATGAGATGAATATGAAAAACGTAAATATTTTGACTACCGATATCGCGGCCATTAATGCTCTTTCTGGCGTAGAACTGACGGACTTTCTCACTGCCGGGTATCAGGTAAACTGGTCAGGAGAAAGGGAGGTTTCGCTGGTGGGCTTTCCGTGTTTAGCAAGCAACAAGCAGCCGGTAGAAGTTGGTCCCGGTATTTTCATTAATCGCGTGTACAGCAAAGACAGCCAGTCTCTGTGCGGGAAATTGCGCTATGACCTGTCTAATGGTCTGGCATCCGGCGCATTTTCATTTTTCTCCCATTCAGGCTGGTATGGGGGATTCCGTGTCGTATCCTTCCGTGACAACGGGCCAGCTGCGTTGATCAACATTGGCATTGTCCATGAAAATGTTTTGAATGCGTTTTGTGCTGACTTCCCCCGGGCCAATGTGAGCGTAAACCGTTTTCATTGTGGCATGACGCTTGAGCAGATCCGCATGTTCATTTCAGACACCGCTTACGATATGCCGCTTTATAACAACGAGTCTGACTTTCGCAGGCTCGCCAGTTAGCATGGAGACTGGCTTCAGTGCTTACGCCTAAAAACCAATGAGCGAAGTGGCGGAACCGGTTGGCTTCGCCCAGTTGGCGTGAGCGATTAGTTCTATACGGGAAGAAGTCATAGTATTCTGAAATGATAGTTATCTCATACGAACGATAGTAATGGAGTTTCTTAATGGGCGTTGATATCTGCTGGCGATTTCAAAGGGAAGAAAAGCCTGGTAAATGGATTAATTTATCAAGCAATTATAAAGGGGACCGATCATATCTCCACTTTGCCTGGCTCGGATTTGATGTAGATCGTGAAAGGGCGAGCACATCAGCAGTTTTTATCCACGCATTACGCGGATTACCTGATGATATACCGTCCGAAGATGATGATTTATTCGGTGAACATTCATACTCATGGCTGACTTCGGAAGAAATTTTGTCAGCCATACCACCCGATAACGCCGGAGAGGTGATCCAGGAATTTGTCGAAGAAGTAAAGCGTCTCCACGTGGAGAACGGCAGCGTCCGTTTCGTCTTTGGATTTGAAGGGTAACCCGTAAGAAAGTAGCTATCTTACCCGGCTAGGTCTCCAATCTCTCAGATGCTCAAAGAGGGCCGGGCATGGTGCCCACACATCCCCTACCATTCCGATTTGATATTCGTCTAATACACCCTTTAAAGAAAACAAGCAGACGGCAATGAGACGTCGGATTAGCGTCAGCAAATATGAGACGTCAGTAGTCGATGTTTGTCCTGCGGAACGTGAATCTGTTTACAGGGGGTAAAGCCGTACCATCCATGAGGGCTCAGAGAGCCGGGGTCTCCTCCAGATCACTGGAAGTTATTGACTCTGGCAGGCCTATCCCTATGACTTTTTCCCGGATGGCAAATTAAGATCGAACAGGGCCAAATTAGTACTCTTTTCTAAACGGAAATACTGAATCACCCTGATATAACTGGTCTCTCACAAGACAGGAGATCATCAATGGAACGTGTAATATTTTCAGTAATCTTTTTTATGATGCTGGGCGTACCTTTTTACCTTCTTTATAAAATTGCCCGGGACATTTTTGGGACCGCCGGTGCTGGTGAGCCTGCACAATTGCCTCAGGGCAAGCAAAGACGCTCAGGAGGCGCTGGTTCGGGTTCGATCTGGCAAGGACACCATCTACAGGGGAGCAGCCATTTGAACCCCCTCGGAGGTGATTGTAATGGTGAAAATAGCATAGCTGGTGGTTGTGATGGTGGCGGTGGAGGAGGAGGAGGAGGAGGTGGTGGTGGTGACTGATAGCCTGCAATTTTAACTATCAGGATGAAACCCATGTCCAGCAACCGGAAAAAGAATTCATATCAACCGAAAAGCCCTGCCTTAAAGTGAAGCGTATTAAACGTGAAGGATGCTGAATTAGAGGGTATCGGTTTTATACTGAAGCGTAACTGGAAGAAGGATCTGAAATTAACTATTACGGAAAAGTAACTTTCTGACTCACCACGTACGCCCCTCGGTTATGCCATACAGTTTGATACGAAAACAGATCAGTAAGTAGATTGCTATACGCCGGAGAGAAGTCTATTTTTCATACACCGAACCTGTTTGGCCTGCAATGGAAGCAGGTATAATAATCACATACAAAGGAGGGCATTATGAATAAATTTTTATACGTGCTTTTGGCCTGGATTGTTGTGCTTTTTATCGCCAACAAACTGCTCGCAAGACGTAAGCCCAAGACGGTTAAAATCCTGGTACAGCGCAACGGGAAAGCCGCAGAGGTTGATGCTGTAGTGGTTCAGGGTTCAAAGAGAGCTAACAACAGTTCTGTTGCGGACAGCGACGCGGTAGATAGTTATTTTGAAATGAATCCTTACTCCCGCGAAAACCAGTCGAATGGTTGGGCTATGCTGGCCAGAGACGATGACCAGCTTAAATAATCAGTTGAGTGTGATGTGTAAAGCAGCTTAAAACTCTAAATGGACGAACAGGGGAGGTGACAAAGATGACAACCAATACAACAACGACCACCTACCGCTCAGAAGAAATCGTGCCGTTCAGACGGCCCAAAGGGGATCTGGATAGTCGGTATATGCCTCAGGTGTATGCAATGGTGCGGAACTGGGCAAGTAACCCTGCTCAATATGGTGAGGGTGTACTGGCCTCCTACCGCCAACCGGCAGTAAACCTTGCCTACCAGGTAAAAGGAACTCGTGTTGTTTTAATTCTGGTACCAGTAGAGTGCGAGCCACCTGGAGTGATAATGACGGAAACAGTCCTGTGGCCGTCACTATCACTTGTAGAAGTCTTGCAGACCTTGCAGGAGGCCTGGCAAAATATTCCGGCGTTAAACCCCTGACGACTTCTGTCAATATCACCGGCTAGTGATTTACCTCTCTGCTGGTGGTCAGCCCGCCTAAGTTCAAATTATCTCTTTCTAAATTAGCCCGGATAAAAATCGGTCCCTCTAAAATAGCCTGCCCTGAGTAGGCTACGTCATACAAAGCGTTGGCCAGTCACCAGCTGGCTGGTGGCCATAATGCTCCACAGGATAAACCGTATCAGAACTACGCAAAGAAAAAGCCCCAACAATTTACCGATGGGGCCTTTTGCAGACATTTTACAGCCTTACCAATGATAGAGCGCTAAGGCTTCTGCTTAGTGAACAGACTTGCCCACAGATAATGGATAAAGTTGAGCAGAATGTATGTTACTCGTTGCTCGAATTTCATCGGGGCTTTGTACTTTGTCGTTATGTTGTGAATATGAGTAAGGTCCGTATAGAGCCCTGGCGACTTCCTTGTTGACTTCAACACCGAACAGATGTGCTGAACAGACTCCGGTGTGAACAACCGTAGCCCTCGTCGTTGTTTGACTTTATGGATAAAATCGTCCATCCCCATACATAACCATTCCGGCTTGATGCCATCAAACTTACAACGTCCGTTTATGATGACGACATTGATACATTCCAGTTCTCTAGCCTTAAGAGCAGACTGAATAGCCCTGATGTGCCCCTGGTTTTGCTTAAACGGGTTCTGCAACTTGAGGGTTCGGGACTGAGTCCATTTCCGCCAGTGGCTTTCCTCCAGAGTACCGTAGAGCTTGCCTACGTAGTTTTTCTGCTCTATGACGTATATACCATGTGGGGCTACGAGAATGTGATCAACCTGAGTAGTGCTATGAGCCGACAACTGAAAGGTGAGATCACTAAGTAGCCCCTGAGCTTCTTCAGGAAGCCCAGATTCAATTGCCTTTGCAGTCCGCCGTTCCGCTATGGCAGAGGTCATAAAACCCAACAGACACAGCAACACGACGAAAATAAGGATAATGAAAGCTACCCCCGTAATGCTCCACAGCAGATTGAAAGCATCCATGTTACCTCACAGAGGGGTAGCTGGTGGCATTAACAGATTCTACCAAGCGGGTAGTGGTACCGGTAAGGCTCTCAATATTTGAAGACAGGCTCATCAGCATGCCGAGTGCAGAACGGAGATTACGATGAGGCTCATTGTAGTTTTTGAACGTGTCAGTGGAGTACATTTTTGAAAGACGTGTACGGATCTCTACTGACGTAAGATCTCCATCCACCAGGCCGTACTTAACTGCCTGAGGTGTTGGCCATACACGGCCTGAATAGAGAGAAACAGCATCGGCATCATGACGCGAGAGAAGCTTTTTACCCCGTCCAAGTTCAACATCAGTTATAAATTTTTCATGCATCGTGTTCAGGATCTCCTTCTGCATGAACTCCCTCGTTGAATCGGACAATGGGTGGAAGGGGTCAAGAGCATCTTTGAACTCACCGGCCGTAAGGGGCTCATTCTTGACGCCTACTGTGCTCATGATCTCTGACAGATTCCAGTGGTCCATACGCACACCGATAGAACCGATCAGGGCATTACTGTCGGCATAAATTGCATCAGCGGGCGATACCGCGTAATAGCATGCGGATGCGCATATGCCTTTCACACTAACGATGATTGGTTTATATGAGTCTGCGATATCAGAGAAAAAACGACCGGTACCGCTGGAGAGTACTTCGAGGGAGTTTTGCTTCGACCGTGCTTCATCGCCACGTTCTGTGCTCCCGGTTTTGTTACTCTTGTCAGCGGCTACAGATGAAAGAGAGCAACCGGCATCTGATACGCGTTCAATCTGTGGCTGGTGGTTTTTAAGCGCGTTTATCTGGCGGTAAATAATGATGGCGTCAGAGGGACCACCACCACCTGACTCTGCCTCGATAATAACTGCTTTGGCATGGGGATTATTGTAAGCTTTGGCAAGAGCTGTTGCGATCACTGTTCCATCGCCCGTTTCCGAGCCGGTACCCATCTCGCCAGAAATCCGTATTACAGCTATATGGTCTTTCTTCCCTTCAGCGTCCTGCCATTGTTCGTAAAGATTGTAGAAAGAAAACCCTACAGCGGTCATGGCAATTAGCGACATAGCAACTTTTGCCGTGGTATGAATGCGAAACATCTTATAAAAACGGTCAGCGTTATCATTGAGCGATTCTTTGATATTTGTAGGGGACTTCCTTTTTTTACTGCTTAACATCTGACCACCTTTACATGAGTTTTTGAAAGTTAGACCACAAGCGATTCAATGCAATTCCCAGTATCAATAAAGCGACTGGTGGGAAAAGTTGAGCGATATTGTTAAATAGTGACATATTCGGCATGACCAGGTAGACCATCGTTAAAGCACTGATCACCCAAAATGCTCGAAACCAAATACGATAAAACTGAACTGTAACCTTACCAAATACGTACCTCTTCAATTTCCACTGGTACATTCCATCTGCTAGCATGGCAAATAGATAGGGCAGAAAAACGATTAGCCACCCCAGGATTAAGTTCCACCGGAAAATGGACTGATAAAGTAAGAGGGGTATGTTTTTGGCCATAGTGTAATTAATAGAGGTAAATTTTTCAGCAACAATGTTAATACCTCTGGCTGGTTTTTTGGTGTCAGGGATCAGAATAGTATTCAGATAGTCAATTAACTTATAGTCATGTACCAACCAATTTAAAGTCGCTTCACTATTTGCAATAACAGACTTCCAACGGTCATTTGATATGATGGACCGGCTTGCATTAACCTCCTGAGTAATCTGATATTTGAGCTCCTCAGTATTCTGGAAAGCCAGGCTGTAACCAAAATAAATGACCATGCCAAAAAAAAGCATTGTTCTGAGCACTGCTGCTCTGCTTGTATTATCCGCAGCCATTGCTTTCCCTCCATTCACGAAAAAGAGCTAGCCTCTGATCGTGATTGCAATAGTTGTTACGCCACATCGTCGGGATACCCAGGAGCCAGTGGTACTGTTTAGGTATGATTTGGTCGATGAGGCTTAACTCCGCCAGTTCTTTATGCTCTGCGCTTTTCCACTCGATCTGTCCCACATCAGGAACAAATACAGCGGTCCTTACTTTTGCGGCCTGGCGGGAAAATTCTATAAAGTTGATGCCCCACGGCGTCCAGTATCTGTACTGCTCGTTTAGGCCGATGTTAAACACCGGCAGAGAAAGAGTTGAGTCGGCAAAAGCCGAAATCACATTTTTGCAGACTCTTGGACTATCTATTTTTTCCTGTTCGGTTTTGAGATGAGTCAGCAGTGCACGGTCAATAATGCTGTTAAAGGTGTTTGTATAAAGGCCATTAGGGTCAGGAAGCCGATCTATGGCAGTAATGATTTTAAATTTTAACCGAGAAAGAAAGGGAGAGTCCTCAATAGTAACTATATGACTATGTGTTGTTTCTGGATGAATCTGGGGTTTGATGCGCTGTACTTGTTTAAAAGAGACACTACCTGGCAAATTAATGAATGCGCCCACCGTGCGTGTCAAATCGACGAAATAAGGCAAAAGATAACAACCAAGCATACGGGCATTCTTCTTTACAAGATCACACCGTTCGTCATTGTTATCGAAAGAAATACGGAAACTAACGAATTTACGTTCAGGACCTTCGCTGGTGGTCAGCGATTGAATCCATTCATGGCATGAACCTTGTGGTACCGACCAGTAGCTGGTTTCACGGTCCCCAAAGGGATCAGTCGTGATCAACTCTCCCTTTAAAAGGAAAAGCTCAGACAGGGTATTTGCCATGGAGAATAGGGAATCGATATCGTTGCTCTGACAAAATTTTCCCAAATGATGAAACGCGTTTTTTTCTATCTTAGTTAGCCGATCTCGAACTTCCTGAGAATCTGCGTACTTTAAACCCAAAGACTGAAAGCGCCTTTTTACGAGCGAGCGACATTTGCTGACTTTTAGTGCAGAGCTTAAAATTTGCTGGCGCGTCAGGACAATTTTTTCATCCATCAATGAAACTTCCTTAGAAATTTATTAAGATTTTTGATATCGAGATTTTGACGCAAAGTAACTTTTCCGGCCTTCTTGAAAAGCATTTCCGACAGAGTTGTGTTTGGCTTCATTTGTTTCTCAGCAACAGCAATAGGGATTTGGCCTACAACCTTCCTGCCATCTTGAAGCCTGGCAACTATGTGAAACATAGGGACCTGACCCAAGAGATCCTTTGGAATACTCTCTTCTAAAGTTGTCTGCTTTCTTTCTGAGATTGAACCTGAGAAGTTATTATGCGGCAAAGATGTTTCTGAACCGGTCGTATAAGTGACCATATTTGTGCTTATCGCACTCTTACCAAAGTTCTCTACAACAAGCGTCTGAGTAGGAGTATCGTTGACTCGCAAGCTTATATAATTGTTGCAGAGCCCCGTAATTCGATTGGCAGTTTCAACACTTGCCGCAGCAATAAAGTCGGAGATGGTTTGGGTGCAAATAAACAGTGCAATTTTCGCTGCACGACCCTGCGCCAGAAGGTTAATCATAGGGTTGTTAATGGCTGAGTGTGCCTCATCAACAAAAATACTTATCCTGGAATTAGCTGACATATCACCATCCTGAGCGTTGTAGCGACTACCGGCACAGGAGGTCAGATCTGACATTATTAATTGAGAAATAGCAGCTGCTGTATCGGGGTTTGAAAGGCCATCAAGCGAAATGTATAGCACCCCGCCAGTGCTGAACATCCCTTCGCTTGTTACAATTTCTCTTGATGATACTGAGTTCGGGTTAGGAGATAAAAGCTCATTTAAAGGTTTTTCAATGAGCATATCGAAAACAGGCATAATACCTGCGGTCATTTTAGCCATATGCTCTGGGTCGGACATTGAGTAATCAATAAGCTGGGAAACAGTATCTAACCAGTCTATTTGTTCGGACCCCTCGTAATTCATGAAATGAGCCGTAAACCATTCAGCGAGACGCTTGAAACGTACCGGCAAGGTTTCGTTAGCGACGTACTTAACTTTTTCGGTCCAGACATCGTAACCATAATATCTCGCGTAACATGACTCCATTACCTTGACTGTAAGATTCACAATAGACATGTGGCTTTTCATGTTCTTGTGAATCAGATAAATAGAAGGCTTTTTCTCTATGTAAGAAAGCCCGGAAATCACATTGGAAACGAGAGCCTTGGCATACTGAACGAATGGGTTAACCTCACCGGGAACTGTCACCAAGCTCAAAAGACGAGATGTTAGGTCAGAAACATTAGTATAGGTGTTGCAGACATCAATACAGACCGAAGATGCTGGCTGGCCAGGATGAAATTTATAGAAAGGAAGACCGAGGGTCTTAGCCTCTTCCATTAGAGATTCTCGCCACTCTGCATCGTTCTTTGGATCTATGACAACAACAACATGACCAAGATGAAGCATGCTAATGCTTAGTAAACGCTGTAGCACCGTTTTCCCGGTACCCACGTTTCCGGTTATCAGAGTATGACCAAACCAATTGTCTTCAGTTACAAATATGGGTTCCCTACGTTCCACAGCAAAAATTGCATTGCTGCCGCCCATCTTACGAGCCATTGCGTCAAAATGTCTCTTAATTGGGTTGAAGACGAATGGCAACTCGATCTCACGTTTATCACTGGAGAGGTTAGCTATTTGATATGCCCGATCCGCATGTTCCGGGCCCCACTCAAACCCATCACAAAAATAGGACTTTCGCTCGGGTATATCCTTATTTTTATTTTGATAATCCTGAACCAGTTGACGATACTTTCGCTCATTGGAGAAAAAGTTACTTTTGTTAATTACACGCAGTGAATCAAGACTAACGAACATGAAATGTCGCTTGAATACACGCCAATGAGCCATCAAGAATGGCGCTGCTGTTTTGCAACGATAAAGGCACAGCAAAAAAAGCAATATTGAGGTGAACAGAACTATTGGGGCGATGTCCAGTCCGTCTGAAGAAAGTCCCATATAAAGCATAGAAACCGAACAAATCAAAAGTATTGAGGCACTACGATACTCAAGAATAGGCCGATAAAAATTCTCTTGTGCATGGAGGTTAGTCCTCTTCGAATCTGACATTATAGGTTCCCAGCCTCTTTCAGGTTATTGATAATTCGTTCAATGTCCACTTTCGCCCGGTCTGATGCGGCCAGCAAAGTAGGCATGTTAAATGCATGGCATTTTGTATTGATCACAGCACCAGAATTAACGAGGTACTGAGGAAGCTTATTGAAAAGATCTTGAGCCTCTAACTGCGACCCAAATTTTTCCACGCAAGATTGGGTCAGATAGAGAGTATTAGGAGTACTTACCATAAATCTGTTTTTGCGCTTTCTTTTAAACGCCACCTCCATTTTGGACAGAATTTGATGCAGTACTGACGCAATTTCTACAAATTCAAGCTCTGTAACGTCACCTTCGCTTATAAGCGAGAATTCACCATTTTGGTCTGATTCAGTAGTTGCAAAGACTTTACTGTTCAGATTGTGACCAGAAACAGGTGATGCTGGTTTTTGTACTTCTGCTTTGTCCGATGATTTATTCCGGTTGCGCTTGGGATTTTGTTTTTCTACCGGTGCTGTTGGGGCGAACAGTCTGGCCAGTGCTGGCGAAAGATGATGCCCCTTAGCGTCTGTGGGCGCATGCTCTCCATTTGATTCTTCAAGTACAGGAGGTAAGGCGGGCTCTTCACTTGCCATCACACTGGTTGCGGCTGCTTCGGTCTGGGAATACACAACTTCAGCTGGTGGTGGGCAGTTACCCTCAGTATCTGGTTCTGAGTTTTCTTGTCCTACAGAAACATCCATAGAGCGTTCAATCGTACCCTGGGGATCAGCGTTCTGTTCTCGGTTAAGTTCTGGTAATTCTGACGGCTCGGGGAGAAGCTTTTCATTATGGACCGAAGAGCTTGTTGCACAACTACCGACTTCTGGCCGAGAAACACTAAGCTGTGTGAAATCGGTATAATCAATGATCTCATGCTCTTCATCTTCTTCCTCAAAAAGATGTTGATAATGTTCATATTCCACAGCCTCAGTTTTCAGCGGACCAGTCGCGGATGCACTATCGGTTCCATGATATTCCACGTCGCCAGAATGTTCTTCGACTGCATTTACACGTGGGGGAGGCAGCTCAAGCGTTTGCTTTGGACGTGGGGCAGAGTTTTCAACAGAAGACTCATCATTAATCACTAATGCCTGATACATAGAAGTATTGAAAAGTGACTTTAAAGTTGTTGGCCTTCTTGGCTCATGATAGGTGAGCTGGAACCCGGCGCAGTTATCGCCGAGCTGGACTAAACGCAGATCGTCAATGTCCCTTACTATCCACATTCCATCGAGAGAGCCTTCTCTGAATGTCAGTTGGAAATAGGGCTCTTCACTAAATGCTTTTTCATCTAATCCCGGCAGCAATGCCATAGTGGCATCTATGTTGAGGTAGGGGACAGCATCTACACACACTATATAGTCATTGGAAAGTGGAGCGCTTAAAAGGAGTTCATGAAGTTGGTTGACCAGGACATGGGATTCCGTGTCCTTTGCCGATTCATCTTCACTTTCTTCTATATCAGGAATGACAGGATCAGCTGCTTCCTCACCCTCAGATTTAACTATCTGCGTGTCATTATCAATTTCATTATCACTTTCGGCTTTCTTCTCAAAATCGTCGGATGAGCCTTCATTTTTCTTAGAATGTATATCAACATCAATAGAGGCAGTGGAGCGGCCTAAATCATTAACCTTAAGAACAGCCGTCTCAACAGTATCAGTAATTTTAGTTATAGCGTCCCGACCGGGCACTGGTCTTCTGTATTCAGTAACTGTTTTTTGCTCGTCAATGTAAATAAAGTCTTTATTGGCATTAACGCTAAAAAGACCCGGCACTGAGTCAGGGATTTTATAGGAATCAAAGATTAAACCAATCCACCTTAGCTTAAGAAGGTTATAGAATTCTAGTTTCCCTATCCCATTTCTAAAGATGTTTGATATTTCGTTTTCCGAATAGATACCCGGAATGAAGTAGTGAACGACACGCTCATCATCATAGGGCTCGACGTAACCACGTTGAACTAGGGATTCTACCAATACCGTCTTACCAGCCTCTCCCTGAGGGAAGTTATATTTATGTAATTCGAAATCATTGAGAACAAAATCAAGGAATGCGTTCTCGTTAAGGTATACCTCACCATTTACGATAATGATGTGCATAGGCTTAGCATTGTAATTGTTGATATTGATACTGGTAAAGTTGTGCTTGATGGTACTAATGGCCCTTGCTGCTGCATCATTAGAACGCAGACCCATGATAGGGTCACGTAAAACATTAAGGTCTGTACCAGTAGAATAGAAATCAGCGGTCCTCACGCATTTAGACAAAAAGTCATTCCCATCAGTATAAACGTTTAGGGCGGTGATCATTTTTGAATAAACACGTTCTTTATTTACCCGATCCAAAAATGCAAGACATACCGGGTTTAGGATTCGCTCAAGGAAAACGCTGGACCAGATATTATGTTGATTATGAATACGCTTTCGCCAGTGGATTTCGTATTCAACCACGTCATTTTCACGTGCCCAGTCAAGAAGACTTTGTGAGCTTGGCGTCCAAATGATCGGACTAGCTAAATTCAGGCTTACAATATCGAGATCGTAAACCTTTCCGGCATCATGGACTAAACCACAGATAAACGCAGCATAGAGATATACTTTTCTACGGACTACTTCTTCATCTTGATATCCGATTGGTCTCAGTTCTGAGTGATGCGCATTTTTTAAAGAGAGTATGGCCACTTCCAGGCTGTGAGAAAGTAACCCACCAATACCATTATGATGATGATTTTCGGAAGCTGGCAAAAGATGTATCCAGCGAACATATTCAACCAAGGGCTTTAATACTAAATTAGTAAATGTATATGCATCGTCCCTGATGTCGCTATCGCTGATAGCTAACATCATTGAAATTGAGTGCAGCTTTTCCCGATACAGAGACAGGATTGACTGTTCATTAAATGTCTGTATGCCCGTCGGACGAGTTGGATACTCGATGAATTTCAGGACTTCTGGATTTGGATGATCAGGAACAGTGTACTTCTGATCTCCTAGAATCTGCGCAAAAGGAGAGAGGCTTGATATATCCTCAATCATTACAGAGGTTGCATCATTCTCCTGAGATGAGAATATCCCCAAAATCCGTTTAATACATAAATACAGCGCCCTGAAATTCATCATCATACCTTATCGACGTTTGCCTGACAGTTCGGCTGCAATGTATGCCTGCACACTTTTATATTGCATTACTTTGGTGATGAACTCTGCTGGACTGTATGGCCCATCCTTACGGCGAGAAACATTCAGAGTCTTTTTCACATTCTCAACATATAAATTAATACTCTTTATAATGTTGTGAGACATAACCGGATAGTCGCTTACAGCCAGTAAACCCAATGAGTTGTACTCATACATTGTGTTCATGAGCTGGTTCATCTCGAAGATGTACTTGTAAAACCTCATGGTGTTGTGGTTATTGAAGTTGAGTTGTACTGGTTCAAAACTGAAAGGTACAAACTGAGTTGATGACATGAATGAGTCATTCTTGTCGAACTCAATTGACTTAATATAAGCAACAAGATTTTCTTTCATCTTATTGTTTTCTTCATGCAGCTCGTTGAACCAATCCTGAATAGCCTGAACAAGGTCAGGATGTTTAACTGCATCAACCGTTTTAAAGAGAGAGGAAATAGCGATACTCACATCATCAAAACCTCTGATGACTGCTCCATTTCTGGCAGTTAAAAACCGGTTAAAATCTGGGGTGCCGGGGTTAATAATAACTTTGGCCATACCCTGGTGCTCTGGTCTACGTTGAGTAGAAGTTTGAGCGTTTACGCCTTGCTTTTTATTTGAACCTTTTACCATTACATCTTTTGGTTCAATGTTAATACGCTCATTGTCCGTGATAATTGCGTCGGTCATTGTGCCACCTTAGTTTTTGAGTATTGACGGATTTTTCGTCCAAGTTCGATATATGCTGAATGATAGAGCTCAAGCATTTCTCTGTAAGGCTCCAGCAATGCTTCCGTTTCAGAAATCATTTCGTATTCCCAGCTGGCATGGTTTACAAAACAGTTCTTAGAATATTTTCCACTTTTCATTGGTTGCACCCGTTTTGACATGTGACTAGGCGCTCTTGTTTTATAAGGGCTGAACTGATGCCAAGTGATCGTTACTTTTCTGGCATTACCAATTAGCTCAACTTTTGGTGCGTAAGAACCCAGATACTCCCTCTTTGGAACTTTGCTATGTCGGGTAAGGTTAATCTCTTGGTGGTTTCGTTCCTTCCACTTGATCCAGTATTTTGTAATGAGATCTTCAGCCTCAACACGCAAACCTTCAATCTGAGCACGTAAATTTTTACGTGTTAGCTCTATAGAACTTATAAGATTCGAATTACTCATGACGCCTCCTGATGTGAAATTACTATACCGGAGGAAATTTCCGTTTTTTTTCACGAACAGAAGATTTTTGAATGCTCTTTGATGAGGGAATTGAACAGATGTAATGCACTCGCTGTTTCCCCCATTCGGGAGGGGCCTTCAGAAACAGTAACAGCGAGTTTAGCCTCACTTCCATCGCTACCCTCTAAAGTTACTTTTGAGGGAATGACCATTGTGGATTATTGCTTTTGATAATGTGCATTGCTCTATTAAAGTTATACATATATCTAGTGCCACTTTTCCAAAAAAAATGACCCTATGGAACTTTGTCCATAGTGACACTTTTATAAAAAGTGACCCTATGACGACATTACATAGGGTCACTTTTCAAACATAAGTGACCCTATGTGAGGTATTCATAGGGTCACTTTTCTTTGTTTAGTGATCCTATGTAAGCATGAGGTTGATGAAAAGTAAAAATGTCAGTTTATGACGGTCAGTGAAAGACGTCGTTATTCTAATCCAACGTTGGGAGGGGCTGGATTTAGGTTTTTTTTTAATCGCTTCACATTTCGTTAGCATGCGAAGAAATTTTGATAAAATTCTGGTCAGTTTGGTTAAAAAGTGTTACAAGTAAGCGGTGTGGTTGAAGGGATAGATTTAAGGCTTATTCAAGCCTTAAGAAAATACTAAAAGTTACTTTTCACCCTACCGAACACCTAACAAA
This sequence comes from Salmonella sp. SJTUF14076, assembly GCF_015534835.1. Taxonomy (NCBI): domain Bacteria; kingdom Pseudomonadati; phylum Pseudomonadota; class Gammaproteobacteria; order Enterobacterales; family Enterobacteriaceae; genus Salmonella; species Salmonella sp. SJTUF14076. The sequence continues at coordinate 68,282 of NZ_CP064675.1, forward strand.
AAATCCATGTTGAAGATTTGAACAATTGTAATGGCGCAAGGACAATCAGCACATGTCAGAATCTGATAATTTAACTCGTAGCTTACTCGGTAAACTTTTCCGCACTGAGATTTCGCTTATTCGTAGTTACCGTGCATTTTTAATGTTATTGCCTGTGCATGGATCTTCTGCATATCAAACTGGGACTCCTCTTCTCCAGCGTCGCCTATTTGGGAAAGGATTTAGTACAGCCGCTGATTTAGCTTTTGAAGTGGAAACACGTCCAGGTAGTTTTTTGGTTCCGCGTACACTCGGAAAGGAAATTACATGGGAGAGGTTTTTTTCTGCGGTCTTGGACGGTGATTCCAATGTAATTCGTGAATATGATACAAATGATATTGACTATGGTATTTACGATGCCGGTGAAAAAGTGACTTTTCTGAATGGTACAGTGGATATCTATAATCCCAAGAAGATTCATGAGTTGCGTTCTAAATGTGTTGATATACAGAATGACTACTTTATGCAGGTGTTCTTTATCTCAATGCTCGCACCAGAGTTTGTAAGTGTTTTCTTTGGTTTAAAACCAACTACAGCTGATGCTATTAAAGACATTGGTTATTCATCGTTAAAAACAATTAACGATGTCGTTCTTTTCCCACGTACAATTGCTTTCTCACAAGGGCATATTGAAGAGAGTGTTTCACTTAAAACGAAAGTTTTTGCCTGGGCTTATGAATTGTCTGCTGACATCCGGTTAGGAAAAGTTAGTGATGATTTGATGGAACTATTACGTTATGACACTATGTTCACCAGTCACCGTCAGGATGTGTTCAACACTTTAACAAATAAAGTTATGTTAAAGGATTATTAATATGGCAAAGGTCGATCAAACAAAAGCTAATGCTCTATTGCGAGCAGCAAGGACTATGTCGCTTGGGGCAAATAAAAATACAATACGAATTTTGTACGGTAATCATGTTGCTGAAAATATCGATTTTGAGCCTGGTGCAAAAACAAAACTCAAAAAAGGTATCCGGGGCTGGAGCAAACGCACAGATAACCGCCGAGCTTTTTCTGCTGTTATTGATGTCGCAGTTAACTATTTTGGTTTTGATCCAATAAATCCGGAAGCGAGTTTTCGGCAAATTGACTTCAACCGAATAATGAGTGTCCTTCATAATCTGGGATACTTTGTATGCGCACCGGAAGTTAATAAAATAATAGAAATCCTTACTTCTATGAAAGAAATTGAAGAACTAGGTGCCTGCGAAAAATGTAAACGCCCATACATTGTGCCAGTGACAAATGATGCTTATTGTCCACGTTGCAGATTATCTTCAACTGCTTCAGCCATAGAGAGGTATTCTCAAGAAGAATTAGATTAAATTTAAAAAAGATATCGCGAAACTTGCCTTGTCTGAATCTAAATATTGACTTAAGTCAAATTCTGTTGTTTGCTTTACAATCAAATATTAGTTACAACTTAAATATTAACTCTTGACAAGTAAAGATATAATTTGATTTTTCTTTATACAGTCTTTCTTCGTTCCAAAAAATGTTCACCTTTTTTTCTGTTGAAAACGTAAAACTACTTAGGTTCTCTAAAACCTTCTATGCATGACGACTTCTTAATCGCTTTCAATTAATATATTTTATATTCTTGCCTAAGTTCGCTTCTTTGATCCTTAGCTATTCCTTCTTTGAAATATAGAAACAGCGTTACTGGTGATGATTTTTTTCAGCTCTTAATACACCTGTTTTCAAAGCAATATTTGCTTTTAGATATTCGATAAAACCATGTTTTTGTTACACCGGATTTTTCACAATGTGCAAGATGGATGATCTTTCCATCACCGAGACTATCTTCTTAGTCAGCACTCCTTTTCCGTCCTTTTCAACATAAAAACGACCATGCTATACGAGCTCTAACCTTTTTTTTGTATGCCATCATAACCGCATCAGAAAAGGAGAACGGTCTATGACTCGTATTGCATTAGCGCCTTCAAAGATGGTTTTGCTTATGTCTTTGGTAATTACTGGTGCCTACGCCAGCCCTGAGCAACCCCTAATAAAAGATACGCCCTTTGTATCAGGCCAGGCTTATAAGAAGGGTTTCTTCTGGTATGACGATCCTGCTAAAAAAAGCGAAGCTGAAGAAGAAAAGGTTTTGCCACCAACCGGTGCTGCTAGCTCGCCTTCAAAAGAGGAAAAGGTAGATTTAAATTCAAAATGGCTAAAAGAGAATATGCCTCGACTGTTAACGCAGGCAATGGATAACCCTACCGCAGAAAATCTATCACGTTATTACACGGCGCAAAGGTTAATGCTGGATATCAGTACGCGTTTTTCTGACAAATCAAAAGATTATTTTCTTAAAAACCCGATGATGTCTGAAAAACGCAGGCAACCAGTGGAAAAGGTGGCACTGGATGCTCACCGCACTGTTGTTGAAAAAAATCAGCAAACGGTAATGAAAGATATCTTTACTAAGTCAGGTTTATTTTTCTTTTTCCAGAGTACTTGCCAGTTTTGCCACGAAGAGAGCCAAATACTTCAATTTATGCAGAACTATTATTCGGTAGATATTCTTCCAATCAGTATGGATGGAAGGCCATTGCATAATGGCCTTTTTCAGGATTTTAACATCCCCAATGCACAAATTATTGATCAATTTAAAATTCGAGAGGTACCTACAATTTTCCTGGTTTCAAAGGATGGGACATCAGCTCAGCGCATTAGTGAAGGCATGATCTCCGCTGATGAATTAAAGAACACTATTATACTTGCCGCGAAGGGCATGAATCTGATCGATGACGCTTCGTTTCAGTCAACTCTAGATATTAAAAGGCAATATACCATCGGTGATGATGGCGTTATTACCGTTAATAAATCCGAAATGGAATCAGACCCATTCTTACTTCAAAAAATAATGGACCAAAAACTCGAAGGCTATGACATGCCTACGGCCGATCCGGTCAATTATCTCAATGCTGGCGGCAGTTTTGGAGGCACTTATGCGCAGTAATGCCGTTTTCAACTTCAAAAAGTTACTTTTGTCTCTTTCTGTTTGTGCTGCAATTTTAGCCCCGACTGCAAATGCAGACAACGCAATGCGTAACATTTTCAATGGCATGATGACGTCTACCAGCCCGGCCACCTTTTCCACAGCAACCCGTACAGGCATAGTTGGCGGGTCAATGTCTTACCGAACAACAAACGTTAATACCAACCTTGTTTCCATGTCGTTTCCAAAAGCTTCTGTCGGTTGTAATGGTATTGACGTTTTTCTTGGGTCCTTCAGCATGATCAACGGGGACCAGCTTGTGCAGGTGGCCCGTGGTATTGCCCAGGGTGCGGCTATCTATGCTTTTAACGTTGCTGTTTCAGCTATTTGTGCTGACTGTGCTGCAACGATTAATGACATCCAAAACAAACTGCAAGCGCTAAATAAATTTGCGAAAGATTCATGCAATGCAACTTACTCTTTCCTTTCTGAAAACGTGGGTACGCCAAGCCAGTTCGCTAACTCAGTTAGCTCTGGACCAGCCTCAATTCTGGGATCGATTAATGGTCTCATTCCTGATTTTGGCTCATCGATGACAAAGTCACCTGAAGCTGTCACTTCTCAGGTTAAAGCAAAGGATCCCGAAGAGTTCGCTGAAAAATTCAGTGGTAACCTCTTCTATATGTCGTTCATGGATATTGATAAGGGAACAATGAACATCGGAGGGGTAACGGAGTTATCCGGTTATAAATTGGCAGAACAACTTATGTCTCTCGTGGGTACTGTCATTATCAACTGGGATAGCAAAGGCGAAAAAGCGGGAATGGAAGTCCGCCCGTCTACCATGACTGTCACGGATTACATCATGGGGCCACCAGCTGGCGGATCAATTAAAATGCTCAAGTGTTCTCCGGCACCAGATCCATCATCCCCACGAAAGGCTCAGTGCCTTGTCATGTCAGAAGTTAATGACGGTGGTTTTAAGGGATTGAAGGATACCATTTCTGATCTTCTTTTAAACGTACAGAAAAAAATCATCAACGACGTTCGTGTTTCAGATGATGAATTACGCATTATCTCCTATATCGGCATCCCGACCATTATCGACTCTTTGCAAACATTCGAAGCACCGGAAGGGTACGCATACATTCAGGACATAAGCACTATTGCTGCGACGAGCCTCGTAATCAACATGTTGCGCCAGGTTGAGGCCAAAATTTCAACCATGAGCATACCGAGTGAGTCGCTGTCGGGTAAAAGGGATGATCTCAACCGATTAACAGACAATCTCTCAAAACAGGTTAAAGCCGCCTATGAGCTATCGCACAGCCAGGTCGGTACCAGCTCGGACGTCATTTCAACCTGGGATAACCGTCGCCTGCAACGGAAGGCTTTCACTGAAAGTATTCGTGGCACACGTAACTGAGGTCTGACATGGATTACAACATATATACCCTGGGTGATATTGATTTTGTCTGGTCGGCTTTTACCGGTATTGCCCTAATCTTTTCTCAATATACTGGTGTAAAAGAGTTCCTGACCACGGCCGCCGTTGTAGCAGGTGTGAGCCTATTCTATAAAACGTGGCTATGGCTTCAGGCTCCGACCAAAAATGAATTACCGTTTTTCTCCTGGTTTTTGGGGTTGATCCTTTTCATGATGGCAATGGTTCGAGTGGATGTAACTATTGAATCTGTAAAGTCGGGAGAGGTCAGAAACGTCGACGGAATTCCAATTTTTATTGCTGCGATGGCCACCGTCACCACTAACTTAAGCCAGGGTTTGCTGAAGGATTATAAAACTGCGTTTGATCCGCTTTCTCCGGTGGACCTGTCTGCAACAACTCTGGACGATGACATCACCCTCGGTCCGATGATCCGATTCGTGAAGTTTTTGCAATGGGGCGGCGATAGCCAGGGCTACTGTTCTGCATTTCCTGAACCGGCCAGCGGGCTAGGGCCAATGAACGTATGTGCTACCGTTCAGTCTCTTGCATACAACTGCCTGAAGGCTACCCAAAACTCAAGCGCAAATATTGCCGGTAAAGAAACTATTTTTAACGATATTTTCTCAGCTAATCTGGCAGATAGCATGGACCGGATTAATCAGGCGATGAAAGGCGCACTGAAGAATGCCTCTGCCAGTATTGTTGGCGCTAACGGTTCAAAATCTGGTACGTGTGATGAGGTCTGGTCAACTGTGAAACAGGTTACCAGTACAGCTGAAGCTCGCCAGACTATTTCCCTTATAGGACAGACAAACGGCATCCTTACTCCAGACGAAGCAAATGGTGCACCTACCGGCGCAAGTTTTACTGATGTTATGGCGTCAGCAAATGGTATGTACGGTAAGGCTATTGGTTCGTATGACGCCACCCTGAACCTGTTCATAATGAATGAGCTCAGAAATGGCGCAAGCAAATATAAGACCCCACTCAGTCTGGCTTCCGATATGCAGTTGTTTGAGGCTTCTCTGAAGCGAACCAACACAATGGCTTCACAGGGCCAGTTGTGGTTACAACTGTCTGGAGCAGCAATCGCATTCCTTGAGATGTTTGCTTACATGGTTGCTCCATTTGCTTTGCTTATGCTGCTGGCGTTAGGTGGTAATGGTGTTGCCGCTGCGGCGAAATATTTGCAACTTATTCTCTTCGTGAATATGTGGCCGCTTACGGCAGTAATGGTCAACGCGTATGTGAAGAAAGTCGCGACGGCCGATCTGGATACCTGGAGCACCCTCAACAGCCAGAATAATGCCGTCACGTGGATGGGGCTCCCAGGGCTTGCGGAAACATACAGTTCATACCTGTCTGTTGCTTCCGCGCTTTATGCTCTGATTCCGGTACTCACATTATTCCTGATGACACAGTCGATTCACCCGATGATGAATGCGGTTAAGGGAGTGACCCCCGATGCGCCGGTGGATACTGGTCATGTAACGCCCAAAGTATGGGATGGCCCTAACAGCGGTAAATCTTCATTTGGTGACGTGACACGAACCGCCTTGACCAGTACCGGTCAGGGATACAGCGATGGCGGCGCAGTTGATTCAAGTAATTTCCGTCTTGGAATGTGGAATGCTGGTTCAAGTATCGCTAACAGCCAGGGGCAAGGATCAGCTGTAACCTCATCAGTTATGAGTGCGGCAAGTAATTCATTCCAGGCTGGTTACAGTCAGATGAGTGAAATTGGAAGGTCAGGACAGTCGAGCCAGCAGTTCTCAACCAACCTGCAAACAATGAAGCAGATCTCGGATAAGATTGGTGCCTCTGTAGCAGAAGGTATTGCAACGAAACATGGGGTGAGTGCGTCTCAGATGGCCAGCATTGCTTCAAATGTTATTCTAAACGCTGGGCTTAATGGAGGTGCTGGAACTGGCAACGGAGCCGGGCTGAAAGCAGCTGTAGCAGGGCAATTGAGTAGCGGCGCATCTAAGACCAATACAGGCAGTGACTCGCTTTCAAATGACCTTTCAAAAGCAATCACGAATCAGCTTAGCCAGGATTCTGCTTTGACTGACCAGTTCAGTAAAGCGGCGTCTCAGGTAAGCAGCGATCAGATATCCAATACTAATGCGTTTAAAGAAGCATCGTCGAAAATGAACCAGGCGACACAGACGATGGCGCAAAACATTTCTACATCGGTATCGACTAACGCCAGCTCCAATAGTGGAATGAGCCTTGATTCTAAACAAAGCATTAACCTGGACAGGTTCTCCGATTCTATTCGCAACAAAAACTTCAGTGATGATGATGTAAGGAATTTTGCTCGTAAGAATGGGCTGGATGAGAATGCGTTTATGGAGAAATTCAACTCCTATAACGATACCTTCAAGGCCAGTAATCAGCTTGGTTCGCAGCTTCAACGTACTGACGCGCTTGTGGCTGCAACACGAGATTTCAGTGAGCAAAAAATTGCGATTGATACCGCCCGGGGAGAGACGGCCGAAAGTAATAAACAGGATCTCCGTGAAACCTCCAGCCTGCTTAAAAGTCTGGTTTCCGACTTCGGTGGTAATGCACAGCAGCTGCTACCTATCACCAATCAGCTCGACAGAATTTCAGGCGAAGGGTCAGGAATTAATACTATCACTCAGGCACAGGATAGAACTCCTGACAGCGTAAATACGTCTGGCGTGATGAGTGCGTCACGCGTAGGGGAACTGGGTGGAAGTGTTGATTCGCAGGCTAAACTCGGTCTTTCCTCCAACGCTCAGGACGCGACTCAGCGTGTCCCTGGAAAAAGTGAAGCTGGCTTTACTCCGTATAACCTTGATAACGCGGGCAAAGGCGATATTCAGGGAATACATAACAACAACGTGGGCCGCACTTATTCTGATGAAGAAAGGAATGTGCTCAATTCTCTCAAAACGAATGGCCCTGTACTGAATAATCAGGGTGTAGAGAAAGTCGTCAATTCAGGTCAGGATGTCAGAAATGCAGAAGGCACATTTAACGATCTGGAAAAGGCTACCGGAGGTCGGGTGGTTGGTGATGGAATGGATCAACGAGCCACTGCTTTGAACAGTATGTATCAGAGCGGTCAAGTTCGTGGCTTATCTAATAACACTGATAACTACTTTAGTCGTGTTGCCAACAACCCGAACTTAAGCCGGGACGATAAGCGAGCTGAATTGGCACAGCAAGCTGTCTTTACCTATGGTGCCAGCACCATGGCTACCGGTGCCGAAAGAGAGCAGCTCAAAGCGGATACCCAGAAGATCCTTAATGAACTGGGTAACTATAACGTTAACTGGAGTATGAATGACGTTCAGAGCATCCATAGCAGTTTCAACACTCATAACAGAGCTGATGGTTCACTTGAGTCAGTCGTACGGGCAAACCTAGGAGAGGGTGGGTCGGGCGGTGGTCTCGTTGGTAACCGCACTCAGACCGTCACAGATCGCTTGGTTGGGGAAAAGATAGAGGCCAACACTGAGCGGGGCGCGATTTCTGGTGCGCTACTCGGGGGCCAGCAATTTGTTTCGGATACGCTAACCAGCGTTGGGGCGAAACCGGTAAATGAGATGCTTACGGGAGCGGGCATCCTTCAAACCCAGACATCGATAGCAAATGATGCCTCTAACCCTGCAAATATGCCTGATTCTCTCCAGGGTAAAGTCCTTAATCACATGCAGATGTCTGATGGCGTCGCAGCTGTAAGTGACCGGTATCAGAGTATTAGCAGCGACGGCGTTTCGACTTATGCGAATGCAGCGCAGAACTCTGAAAGGGCTATCCGGCAGCAATTGACGGATGACCCACGCTTTGGGCCTCAGAAAGCAGATGAATTCATTCAGTACATGAAGTCAGAGCTGAGCAACACAAATGAGCCTTACCAGTCACGTGTCGATAAAGCGGATCAGTGGCTTAATGAAAATAAAAGGTAGGTGAGTTTCAAATATAACCTAATGAAAATTAAACGTATTTACTAAAATATGGTGTTAAACAGTGAAGGCCGCAAAGTATAAATTTGCGGCCTTTTTTATTCATAAACTTAGCTGATTTCTGTACAATCTCGTTCTTTATGTAGTAGATGTTCCGGCTGAATAGGCACTGAGACACAGGACATGGCAAACAAAGTAAAAGATATTAACCATCCATCTATTAATGATAGAGAACGTCGTGTCTTGGAAGAACTAGGTATATGTAATGGTGCACACTTTAATAATTTGCTTAAAATTGCCCGCTATCGTCTCAATGCTGGTTATTCCCATGCTGAAACTGTACTTTCTTTACGCTGCACAGGCTCATACATTGAGCGTACCGTAATGCATGCCCCCAAAAATACCCGTAAAAAACTACGTGAACACCTACAAAAATTTGCTCTAGAGACAGAGCAGAATAGCGAAACCGTTTATTCTAATTACAATACTCAGCTCCGTGTAATTCGAGAAAAAAAACAAAAAGAACATTTGATGGCCAAGCGTAAGGAGTACATTCGCGTTCGGCTAGAATCTTGTAAAACAAGGGGGGAGCGGTTGATGGCGTTCGGTCTAATTGACACTATCGATCCCGAATATATACAGGAACTGGAAGACCATCTGGCTAAGGTTAGTCATCGTAAGATGTTGGAGGATAATGACCGAAAGGTAAAAGAACGCAATAGACTGTTGAGTGAAATGAAAAAAAATTCAGCCCGTCTCACCGAACGAATAATCCTGTCGGAAAAAGAGGAACCAGATGAAGAAGCCTCTCTTCCAATACTGGTACGTAGATATATTCCCGGCGGACGTGCCGCAGAGTTCGCTATTTATGCACGTTCAAACGCTACATTACCTCCACTAGAGATCATTGAGGGTTTTCTAGGGTATCCAGTTGGTGGCCGCGAAAGATCGCAGGAAGATCAGCCTAAATCTCCACCGGCCGCGATTATGGTCGCTATGAAGACTGATGGTATAGAAGAAAAGGAGCTTCAGCCGAATATTCCTGATGAAACTACTGTACCGGGTAAGCGTAAGGGTAGTAAGACAACTGTCGAGACACGACCAGATCAGGCCTCATTTGCAGAAGCCGTCCGCAACAACTGTTATGACCAATGTGTGATTACAGGCTCTAGACTGCGCCAGCGCACTGAGGCTGCTCATCTGATGGAGCATCGTAACGGAGGAGTAGACCATTATACAAATGGGTTGCTCTTACGCCATGATATACACGATCTTTTCGACGCAAACATGATTGCCATTCATCCGGTGACGTTGGAGGTTAACATTCTCGCTGAAGCTTTGGCGGTAGATCATGATTTAGCGGCATATCAAGGAGAGTTTATTAAGCCGCTGCGTAAACCCATCAATACTGAATTCCTAAAGCACCGTTGGCAGGTTTTTCAGCACCGGAACCAAACTGAGCAGCAAGCTTAAGAGACCGGCATGTTTTCTTCCAACTGTGCAATGCTTTGACCCGGGGCAGAAATGGAGAAGCATAGAACTGATAATGCGGGCATGCTCTCCGTAAAAGTTACTTTAATTCAGGAAGCCCAACGTTTCATAAGCAGATGATACCTGGTGTTAAGAGCTGCAAGATCAGATTCGGTGAGGCCGGTGTAATAATTGGTTTTTTGCAAATGTGGATAACCGACCGGGAATAATGATTCGTCGTCATCAAGGCAGATAAATGCTTTAACTCGATGTGAAAATACAAAGTCCTCACACTCAGCAGCCCGCACACCTGACTGATTAGGTTTTAAATATACCGAATCGGTAGCACCTATGACTTTGTCTCTATAAGGTAGCCGGAAAAGAGATTTCAGGTAAGTTATACTGGCACATTCACGCCACGAACTGGAGATGACAATCACCATGGAAGGGCATTTATCCAGTAATTTTTCCACCAATGGCATTCGCTCAAAGGTTTCATTTTTGCACCTGTGACAAACCCCATCGAAATCTAAGAAAAGCACGACATGCGAATCAGGGAGAGGGCCCCATAAACCAGCTGTTGTTTCTTCAGGAACACATACTTCTTCATGAAGAGGGCTTTTCTGCATCAAGAAAGAAGAGAGAATCTTAAATATATTTCTTGCAGAAAAAGACAATTTATTACCCCTGAGTCTATGCGAATTTTTTGCGGGGGGGTACCCAAGCTACTCGATGATCTTCTGTAATATCAGGTTGAATTTATTTAACAACAGGAGTCGGGTTTTGCTCCGGGACATTTTTAGCTATATGGCCATTGTATCGAGGAGGTTGTTGGGTCCATTGATAAAGCTCACCCATCCCGTTACGCTGCTGGATCCGGCGATTGTACTTTACCATGAAGTTAAATATGTACTTTGCACGTACCTTTGGGGTTTTGCTGTTGTAATCTGCAATCCCTTCAAACACATTGCCCTTGCGATCAACAATTTTTCTGTAGAGCCACCATGTTCCAACCCAGAAACTAGCGCAAGCATCGTAAGCCAGAACCCGCCACGTTACAGTCGGGAAATGCTTTTTTATTTCAGGCAGATTGGATGAGTTGATCTGCATCGGGCCAATATCATAAGTGCCGTTAGTATTCCTGCTGAAAGTACCAACCTTACCGCCTTCATTGTCAAACAACGTAAAAACCAGTTCGGCATCAATTCCGAAGAAGCGGGCGGCATCCGTAATGCACTGAGTGTAAATCTCATCAGGAACGGGAATAGGTTTCACATCATCTGCTGGTGGTGTAAACACAACGATTTCTCCACTGAATCTACGTTTTATCTATTCTCCCATATATCTATCGACTTTCTTTCGGCTTTACCCGTTGATTTAAGCGTTTAAGCAAAATTCTGGAATTTTTGGGCGTGATAATATTAGTGCTCGATTCAAGGAGCATAAATGAAAAAAATTATTAAGGCATCGGTATTACTTCTTTCATTAAGTACCGCCTTCACGATGAATGCCGAGCCGGTTAATACAATGGTACTGCCAGATGCAGCCCGGGATAAGCTCAAAGCCATTGGGCTTTCAATCGAGCACGTCGAACCCTCGCCAGTAAAAGATATTTTTACGGTGATTTCCAGGGAGGGGGTAAGTTACGTGAGCAAAGACGGAGATTACATTTTTACCGGAAGCTTATTCCACGTGAAAGGTAAAGATGTGGTAAACACCACTGAGCAGGCCATTTTAATGGGCGTCCGGGAATTCGCATCCAAAACAAAATCCATCGACTACAAATCACCAAACGAAAAATACCGGCTTGCTATCTTTACCGATATAACCTGTGGATACTGCCAAAAACTGCATCATGATCTGAAGTCTTATCTTGATGCCGGTATTTCGATTAAGTTTCTTGCATTCCCACGTGCAGGACTGAACTCGGTAGTAGCCGGGAACATGGCCAAAATCTGGTGTTCAGCAAAGCCAAACGAAGCTCTGGATGCAGCGATGAATCCGGTTTCAACTATCCCGGAAGGACGTCCTGATGAGGCTTGCTTAAACATTATCAAATCGCATTTCCAGGTGGCCTCAACAATCCCGCTGCAAGGTACTCCTACCATGGTGACACTAAGCGGCAAACCGCAGTTATTTACGGGGTGGCTGAGCCCGGAAAACCTGGTGACCCAAATGGGCGCTGCGCAAAAGTAACTTTTCCGACTGTAAGAGGTGTGTATGAAATCTACTTTACTGAGTACGTTAATGCTGGTTGCTGTAGGTGTACAGCCCGTTTTCGCTGCACAATGTCAGTACGGAGCCTGTGGAACGGAAAACGATCCAGGAATCGTATTTCTGATGTCATCGGTACAAATGGATCAAGGTGAACAACTAAAGGAACTCTCTGGTGTTGCGACCACAGGTGACACCATCTCTAAAAAGATGGAAAGCTACCTGGGAAATAAAAAGCTCAAGGTAAACACCGACAGTACCCGCAAGGGGCCGGGTAATACCACCATCAGGCCTACAGATGAGCTCGCCCCAACGAGGCAACTAAAAGTTATCCGGCCCGAACTGGTAAAAAATCCCGATTCGCAGCTCGTGGTAGCTTTCAATGAGCGCCTGGCCTGATTTATTGACTGAGAGCGTCCAGAAGGAAAAAAGATGTCGATACTCAGTAACTTCGTCATCAGGGCAACGGGGATACCTGACAAAAAGTATCTCCGGGATCCCGTAATAAAACGTTGTTATGAACGTCTGAGTCGTAGGGTGCCTGCTCTAATGACGGGTTGGCTTCTGTGCATTCTGGGTTCAGGGTATGTCAGTATGGCACTGGAACAGCCTGATAGCACTGTGTTACTCAGTCTGCTGCTGTTGTATGTTATGTCAGGCATTTTACTGATGCAGTTCCAGTATATGTATTCAGAGCGAAGCATAGGCTACAAGTTCTACCTGGAAGTGCTTATGAATGCAGCCGCCAGTACTCAACATAAAGAACAGTTACAGTATCTAATCATTAATAAGCCCAATTCCATCACGATGGGCGATCTTTACCGACTTTATGATTTTAATGGGGGAGGGCGATAGCCACGTTTATGTGCGTGTCCAAAAGTCACTTTTGAACATTCTCTTCCCGCCGTCTGCTTTCAGTTCCAGGGGATCACTGCAACATAATTTCCGGAACGCAGCGGCGCATCAAATTTATCAGTAAAGGCGTCGATCATTGCTGAATAAGCAATGCTGTCTGACGGCACAGGTGCATTGCTTTGCATACTCACTTTCAGAACCTGCTTTGCTCCTTTCGCTGACGGGTATACCTCGACATCCAGCTGTCGCATATAGTGCATCTGCGACATCGTCTCAGTGCCTATTACCCCATCGACCGGCCTGTAGTCATAGTCAGTATGCGATTCGCCATGCTTGTCAGTTCTCGTTGTCTTTTTATCTACAACGTAGCCTGTCACCCCAGTAAGAAGCTGCTCGCTATACTGCATGTTCTCCTGTGAGCTGCTCATTCGGAACCTGAGCACATAATCTGGCTGGTGAGTGGAAATAATGACTCCTTTTTTTGCTAATCCATCAGCAAAACGGCCTGAAAACATTCTGGACTGAATACTTTCGTCCGGAGGGACTATCTGAAACCTTTTATTTGTAACAGGACGAGGCATTAGATCGTACGCATCTACCTGGTTTGCGAAATGATATCCACAACCACTCAAAAGCATTGCGGTTGTGAGTATAAAGCCCTGCCTAATCATCCTTTAATCTCCAAAAAGCATTGTTTCACGAATAATTCCGATTTACCGGGCCAGTATAATCCATCGCAGGTTAATAACTAACAGGCTGAAAAGCATAAAGGTAGCTATGTCTAAAGAATTTTATTTAAAACCGATGGCCACGATTTTAATTTCTGCGGTAATTGCTACCGCTGCCTCGGCGTTAATCGCGGCAACTTATTTTAAACCGAAGGTGCTCAGTGAGGAAGAAATTGGCAAAATTGCCGCTACTTACCTGGTAAAAAATCCCCATTATTTAGTGGAAGCAGGTAAGGCGCTGGAAAATCAGAACGTAAGTGCCTCAGTGGAACGAATAATTCCATATGCGCCAGCTCTGCTGGATACCAAGGAGACGCCAAACATCGGCCCGGATGACGCCGACGTCGCGGTAATCGAGTTCTTCGACTATCAGTGTATTTACTGCATGCGGGTTACACCTGTTGTTGAATCGGTAATGAATCAGAGCAAAGATGTAAAATTCTTCTTTAAAGAATTCCCGATTTTTGCCGGTTCAAAACCTGTATCTGCCATGGGGGCCGCTACGGGTCTGCACGTCTATCAGAATTTCGGTGCTGAAGCCTATCGTAAATACCACAACAACCTGATGGCTGTGGCTCATACCTTCATGACCTCTCAACGCAAATTCGAACTCAGCGACTTTAATACTGTGGTGGATAAGTCAGGGTTTAACAGCACGTTTTCTGACAGGGAAAAAAACCGATATGAAAACGTGATCTCCGGCAACATGCAGCTGGGCGAAGCGCTTGGGATCACCGGCACACCCGGCTTCATCATTATGAATATGAAAAAGCCGAATGCGGCGACTACCACATTTATCCCCGGGGCTATGGACGCAGCAACTTTGCAGGGCGCAATCGAAAAAGCTCGCGGGGCCTAAAGTTACTTTCACTTTTGATGAGTACGGCCATGCCGGTCATGGCCGCTACGCTTTTACAACGAGTAATTCATCCCAGCGGGTCGTATATCTCGGTGATAGCATGGCCTGTTTCATACGAAAATCCTGTTGAATGCCTTCCCCCAGCAAAAACAGAGCTCCGCGCTTTTCTTTATTGAACCGGTCCATAACTTTCATCAGTGCCTGACTGCCAGGCCTGGCCGGGCGCTCATCAAACAGGCTGAGTTGCTCTGTGCCGTCAGTCATAGCGGAGAGCATTACCCCAGCTTTCGCATACGCTATCCCGGGTTTGTAAATGCGGTTCAGGATGGTCATGGCTGCATCAACCAGATCGCGGGTGTCCTGTGTAGCGGTAAGCGGCTCGATACCACAATTGCTGTAGCGGTTTTCACCTTGCGCATAATTGCTGCTCTGAATGAAGACTGTGATTTGACGGGTCCACGAGCCATCCTTGCGCAGCTGCTCTGCCGCCCGGGCGGTAAAAAATGAAACTGCCTCATGTAGCTTGCCTATCTCATTAAGGCGCTGACCAAAACTTCTGGAAACGATAATCTGTTGCCGGACAGGAGGGGATTCATGCAGCCGGAAACATGGTTCGCCATGCAGTTCCCGCCAGGTACGCTCGATTTCAACGCCAAAGCTTTTACGTAAAAAGCGAACGTCGCTATTATAAAAATCACCGGCAGTGATGATCCCGAAAGCCGACAGGCGTTCACTGATCTTTTGACCAATACCCCATATTTCTCTGGTACTGATAAGGCCCAGGAGCTTCCTGATCCTGGCCTGATCAGTCAAAACTACAACCCCGCCTGTAGCTGCCCATCGTTTGCTCGCATAGGTGCATAATTTAGCCAGGGTTTTGGTGCTTGAACACCCCACACCACAGGTAAGGGACAGATTATGAAGAAGTGTACTTCTGATCAACCGGCCGTAATCTTCATAATCTATTATCTTGTTCATGTTTTTCAATAACATGAAATTTTCATCTATGCTATATCGACTCGATTGAGGCGCGAAGCTTTCCAGCGTTTCATGGAAGCGATTTGAGTAGTCTTCATACAAAGTAAAGTTAGAGCTCCGGACTTCGATCTGGTGTTGCTGAATCAAATCCCTGCACTTAAAAATTGGGGTCCCACGCTTAATACCAACGCTTTTAGCCAGGGTGATGCTGCCAACTTACTGATTTAGTGTATGATGGTGTTTTTGAGGTGCTCCAGTGGCTTCTGTTTCTATCAGCTGTCCCTCCTGTTCAGCTACTGACGGGGTGGTGCGTAACGGCAAAAGCACCGCCGGACATCAGCGCTATCTCTGCTCTCACTGCCGTAAAACATGGCAACTGCAGTTCACTTACACCGCTTCTCAACCCGGTACGCACCAGAAAATCATTGATATGGCCATGAATGGCGTTGGATGCCGGGCAACCGCCCGCATTATGGGCGTTGGCCTCAACACGATTTTCCGCCATTTAAAAAACTCAGGCCGCAGTCGGTAACCTCGCGCATACAGCCGGGCAGTGACGTCATCGTCTGCGCGGAAATGGACGAACAGTGGGGATACGTCGGGGCTAAATCGCGCCAGCGCTGGCTGTTTTACGCGTATGACAGGCTCCGGAAGACGGTTGTTGCGCACGTATTCGGTGAACGCACTATGGCGACGCTGGGGCGTCTTATGAGCCTGCTGTCACCCTTTGACGTGGTGATATGGATGACGGATGGCTGGCCGCTGTATGAATCCCGCCTGAAGGGAAAGCTGCACGTAATCAGCAAGCGATATACGCAGCGAATTGAGCGGCATAACCTGAATCTGAGGCAGCACCTGGCACGGCTGGGACGGAAGTCGCTGTCGTTCTCAAAATCGGTGGAGCTGCATGACAAAGTCATCGGGCATTATCTGAACATAAAACACTATCAATAAGTTGGAGTCATTACCGGAGAATTGTATCATTAACAGTCTAGTTCTAACGACTACCACTTTTAAGTATGTATTGAGCCAGTTTTATATTCAGGCACACCATATTGCACTCTAGCTCTTTCATCATTCTTGAAGAACTCTTAATTAAGTATTCTTCAAGTGGGCCAGCATATGCCCCTGATGTCACGATCGTTAGTTGCGTAAGAGGATGAGTCAAACTCTCAATGCCCTTCAGGATGTCATTCTGGACAGCAGCAATATAAACAGGCGAAGCCGCAATCAAATATTCATCATTCGGGCTGGACTGCATTAACTGGCTTATAGTTGCGCAACGGTTATGCTTACCTAGTGATTTTGTGATGGCTTTCCACCAGAGATCATGCCTGAATGGTACTTGATGAAATGTCGCCTCGTAAGAGGGCACCCGATCTCGACTATTTAAAAACCCCATCCCGGCAGAGATTATCCACAACTCCAGATTTCTGGTTGAGTTTAAAATTTCCTTTGCCGTAGACCAGTGATTACCTGAATACAAGGACAATGCCGGTACCGCCTGATTACTTCTGGCGTCGTCTACAATGTTACTCCAGGCATATGCTGCGTCGTCCGGGGTTTGTTTTGGATCTATGTCCAATGTCGGCCAGACGTGGCCCTGATGATTCTTGCCCTTTGTACAGGAAGTGATTAAGTGTACTGAGCGTTCAGAGAACATTATCTTCCTTACATACCCATAGAACAGCTTTCTAAGAACGGTGGGCTCGCCTGAAAATTACAAATCAGCCCCTTTCACGGCATCATTTTGATTCTTCGCGTCTGCCCCCAGTAAGATGACCGGTTTTCTGCATGACAGTGTTATTCCTAACAAACGCAACACAAAACCACGCCAGCCAGAGCAAATTTTTTCATTTGCTGCGTAAAGCCTATTGTTTTCTCTTTTAAGCTTCGCCCACTCGTTACAGAGGGTAACATCATCAAGCGCTGTTATATGCTTCGCCTCACCTTCGACGATAACGGTATGGATACCGTATGCTGTAAATCTCATACTATTTTCCAGAACCCAGTTGCGGTATTCGTCGAGTCCACCTTCGGAACCGGTAGCTCTGCGCCACATTTCAATTTGCTTGTGTGATGGGTCAAGTGTACTTGTCATTGAAGCCTCGTCTCAGCGATAACGCTTGAAATAGCCCGCTTTGGTCATCATGAAATTAGCCATCTGACTGGCGATTTGATTGTATCTTACTCATAGTGCCCTACCTATAGGTTAAAAAGGGGCATTTTCGCTTTATAGCGTGTTCAGCAGCATCAATCCTCCCAAGAAAGGCTGGCTTATTAAGCCGGTCCATCATTTTCTGTATATCTCTCATCAATTTTTATATCCGCCCTGGAGTGCACCGTTCAAGCACACCGATTAGGCAGATAGTCACTAGTTAACTCTTTACTAGTGACTAAATTCCATTGATATACGTGACAACGTCACGTCATGAAAGCTTATAAATGCCTATTTTTCATACAATGGGATTTAATTAGGAGTAAATCCCATAGGCTTACATAAGGATGACAATTAAAAGCGTTAAATATCAACCAGATAGAATGATTACCCCCAATTAATGGGCTCATCACATTATTTCACTGGCTGGGGTTATTGCTGGCATATCTGAAAGTGCTAATATGTTAGTCATTAGTAATTAGTAAAGCCTTTACTAAACGCGTTTCTACGTAAATTCTATAGGTTTTATAGGGTCCTTGTCCGAGGACAATAAAGTTGTACACAAAGCACTAAAGTTGTAACCATTCTCAAAAAACGACGCTAATGTTGTATACTTACTGAATGTGTGGTTATAGGGTTGGAGACTATAAAATGCACATATAGGTACGTATCAATGTCGTTTTTAGGGTACGATCATGGCTAGGGGTAGGCGTCTCAAATCCTATTTGGATTATGAAAATGCGCTAGGTGACGGCATAGGAGTGGGCTATGGCCAAAGTTATCAGCCCTGGCTTAGAGCTCAGGACGTTAAATCCCGTGGAAACCGTTCGATAGTCTTTGGCCTTAAGACGTTTCGAAACCATCATCTCCTTTCTTCTGTCGAAAGTAACTTTTTCTATCTGGCTGAGTTTAATGACTCGGTGATTGATATCCGGGAACAATTCCCACTCTTTCCTCTCCGGCTTACCCAACAAATAGCAAATCATCTACATTTTCAACATCCTATGGTGAGGGGAGTAAGAGGAGTACCTGTCGAAGTTCTGAATGTTATGACAACCGATTTTTTACTGACCTTGAGAACTCCTGAAGGCGGACTTCGATACAAAGCTATAGCAGTAAAACATAACGAGAGCATACCTGAACGCGAAGCCCAAAAACTTGAAATAGAGAGGATGTTTTGGCAGTTGATTGATGTTGAGTTTCAAATTTATGTTGGCTCGGAACTCAATAACGTCGTCGGTAAAAACATTTGCTGGGCTACTTCTGTATTAAGAGATGGTTCTGAATTTTATGATAAATATCCTCTTGATAAAATCCTATGGAAGCTTAAACCAGATGTTTATCCCATAGTAGGACTACGTGCAATGATTTCATCAATCTTTGGGGTAGATGCACAAGAAGCGATGATGTTATTGCAGGCAATGATTGGATTAAAAATGATAAATGTTGATTTATCATATCCAATACTCGAAACCGGTCTGATAAAGATAATTTCCAATGACCACTATATAGGACTGAACGCAAATGGATATTATTAGGAATTCAGTCTGGCTCTCTCAAGGCACTGATTTGCTTGCAGAGGGACTTTACCGTGTTTTGGATTTTGACAGAAAGGTCGATTTGTTAATTTTGTTTAAAATAAAATCAGAAAGAACGGGTAAGCCAATCCCTTTCTCATTTTCAATGTTTAAATATTATATTGAATCAAATAGCATAACTTGTAAAGATTATATATATCCTTCATATATGTTAGTAGATGAGAAAGAATTAACAGATAAAGACAGAGGAAGGCGAGATGAAAATTACAATATCATTAAAGATCTTGTAGATGACAGAATGTTTCTGTTCGACTATGCATTACATAAAAAGTCGCACCTTTTAATGGATTACTCAAGAAATAAAAAAATATCACAATATACTATCAGAACGCTTCTGGCGTTGTATTGGCGACATGGGCAGGATATTTATGCATTGCTACCCGCATTCTCGAACTGTGGCGCCGCTGGGAAAAGTAGAATCAAACATGAAATTAAACTTGGGAATTCCAAAAAAAACAGAGCATTACCTAATGAACGATCACGTGTTTTCATTCTTAATGAAAGAGATATAAATAATATTAGAAAATCTCTCATTACGTATCATTATAAAGTTAACGGAGATACGATAAAGAAAACATTAGAGAGACATATTGATTTGTATTTTAGGGATGAAATTAAAACAGCAAACCTAGAAAATAGAGCTCCATATGTTCCTTCTTTAAAACAATTTTCATACTGGAATAAAAAACTCTTCACTAAAGATTTCTCGATAAATAAGAAGAACACGAAAAAAGAAATAGACCTCAAAATGCGGGCGCTTTTAGGTAGTGTGGCTAATACAACTGTTTTGCCGGGTGATGTTTTCGAAATAGACTCAACTGTCGCTGATGTACATCTTATTTCGAGTTTAAACAGACGAAAAGTCATTGGGCGTCCTACTATTTATACAGTGGTGGATCGTGCAACAAGAATGATTGTTGGCCTTCATGTTTCTTTATACCATGCTTCATGGCGAGCCGCCCGACAAGCGTTAGCAAATTGCTTTATGCCAAAAAAAGAATATTGTAGATTATTTGGAATCTCTATTACTGATGATGATTGGCCTTGTTCTCACATTCCATTAACATTGATGTGTGACAACGGGGAGATGATTGGTCTTAAACCTCAGGAAGAGATGACCCCCCTGACAAAACTTGAGTTTGCGCCAGTCGGTAGAGGCGACAGAAAAAGCATTGTTGAACGCTGTTTCGGCATTCTGAATGATGAGGTTATTCATAGGCTTATTGGAACAACACGAAGGGGAAAGATTGTTAAAGGAGAGCCAACACCGCAATCCAGGGCTTGTTTAACGATTCAGGAGGTCACGTCTTTACTGATTCGGGAGATACTTGCACATAATCAGAGAACGTATGAGGAACTGGCTTATATCAATCCCTTACTGATTGAAAATGATCTCGTAATATCACCAAAAAATAGTTGGATGATAAGCTTAAAGCACGGGAGATTCAGCGCAAGAGCCGTTGGGGCCGACGAAGTGATCGCACGATTGTTAATCCCTGTGAACGCTAACATTACCGCCGGTGGGATTCAGTACAATAATCTTTTTTATGAATGTGATCCTGAAATTGCATCAGGTGTCAGAGTATTTGGAAGAACCACTTGTGAAGCAAGAATAGATGACAATTGCGTAGATTATATATATGTAAGATTTGACAAAAATAGCATTTTCAAAAAACATTACCTACTTAAGAAAAGAGATGTATTTAAAGGGAAAGCTCATCTTGATACAGATGTAATGGCTGATTGGGTAGATACTCAAAAAGAAATTAATTTATTTACTCTGGATTCGCTCAGCAATATCAATAATAAAGATGAATTTAACAGGAAAGGTAACGAAAGATTAAATGAAATATACGAATCTCGCCGGGTACATGGTAAAGATATTAAAAAGAACAGGAAAAATGAACTTGATTCATTAGGGCGAACTCATGTTGCTAATGGAAGATCTGAACCCCTACTTCCTTCATCCAGTAATGTTCTGCTTTTGCCTGGCCGGGAGGAGAAACAAAGATGGTTAAAAGGTAAGAAGAAGACTGAGGACGCAGAATAATGAATCTTATACGGCGCGTTTCAGCGATATATAAAGAACAGGAGTTACCTGAGTATCGTGGCAATCCCTTAATTGAAGCACTTCCTGAAGCGCTTACGGAAGATGAAGTACTTCTGGAAATGAGTTATTTCCCCGAAATTGACGAAAAAATCCGCTGGACTGCCCCGGCGAATGTTAGAGAGCAGTATGTCGAACGTATAAAGAAATTCCGTTGCCCTCAAACCAATCTTATCCAGGCTTATAAGATGATCTTACGGGCACTTAGGGAAAGCTATGCAGCTCGTAATCCTTTAAAAAGCGGAACAATTCAATATCTTCATTACTATGGAAATGAGCGTCCTGATATTGAGCCAGAAAGTGGATATTTTAAATCCCAGGCTGAAACTATTACGATAGTTGGAATGAGTGGTTCTGGAAAAACTACCATGATTGAGCAAGTCATGGATCATTTCCCTCAGATTATAGAACACAGCAGCTATAAAGGAGTTTTTCCCGGCTTCAGTAAGCAAATTGTATGGGTAAAGATTAATTGTCCATACAATTCAAGTGTGAGAGACCTTTGTGAAGAGATTTTACAAAAATTAGATGATGCAATTGGTATTGAACGAACTACACCTGAGATTAGAAATGGTGCTCTGGCTCGCCAGATTGCACAAAGAATTAAATCATCATTTTTGGGTATCCTTGTTATTGATGAAATGCAGAGGCTTAAATTTTCAAGAACCGGGGGTGAGAGTAAGTTGATTGATTTTTTACATGAAATTGTAGATTCCATGGGGGTATCTATGGTTTTTTGTGGAAATCATCCTTTTGACGAGACGCTGACAAAGAAAATGAGAATTGCCAGGCGGGCAGAGTCTGGTGGTTACATGAAAATTAAGAATGTTAGATACGATTCACAAGACTGGCAATCGTTTATTCATTATTTATGGCCATTACAATGGACAAATGTTGAAACTCCATTAAATGATGAGTTAAACGAAAAATTATTCATTTTATCTAAAGGCAATATTGGATTGGCTCAGATGATTTATCGGGGGGCACAATTAAAGGTTATCGGTAGCGGCAATGAAATCATCACTGGCGCAGTCTTGTCGGCCTCTGTACCGGTACTCGTGAGTCATACGGAGGAATATAAGGATACTCCACTCCCGGGGGCCGCGACTGAAGATGAGGAAGCTAAATGGCTCTCTGCATCTAATGAGGGTGATGCTTCGGCTAAAATCATGGCAGAGAAGTCCCTAAAGTCTTTGATCCCTGGGGATATAGACAGGCCACAGCACAAGGAATTCGTAGGAAAAATAGACGAGGTTTTGCGCAATTTCGACGAGAAAATACTGTCTCTTGACCACGATCTTGTTATCAACAGAACAGCTGAAAAGAAAAATACCTACGATGCTCTTCAGCGTTGCGGGCTTATAAATATAGATCCACTTAATAAATTGTAATGAGGTAACAGTTCGTAACGGTCAAAGAGAGGTGTGGGAAATGAGAATGTTGCCTGTTTTGCCTGATGAATCCTTGTTCAGCCGGTTTTGTCGGACAACTACCGTGTACGGTATGTCCCCATCTTCTCTGTTAACGATCATTTTCAACAAACCTGATATGAACGTCCATCCAATTCTCAATTCAGGATTAAAGGCTATTTCTCTTCATACATCCGAAAGTGCAGATCAGCTCTGGCATGAACAGACTTTACTCCCTCTTTTTGCCTGGGCACTACCAATCAGTCGTAATGAAATTATGGATTTCAACACGACCCCTGCCAGGCTTAATCGATTGTGCCGCCTTAGTAATTTTTCACTAGGGCAGCGCACACTATTGAAGTTTTGCCCGGTTTGCGCTCGTGAAGATACTTTTCATTATGGTGTTACTTATTGGCATCTGGCGCATCAGCTTCATGGGGTTACAACCTGCCATCGGCATCCGGTAGCGCTTGAAAGCATCCATGTCCCTTCTTCACCGCACATACGTATTGGACTGATGCCTCCTGTTTCGTATACAGAACAACTTAGCAATGAGATAGACTTCGATTTTGCTAAGTTTTGTTATGAGTCCCTAAATATAATCAGAAGAAAAGATATTACACACCCCAATTACATGGATGTACTTAAAAAGTTGAATTTATTATCATTGGATGGAAATTTAAAGAAAAATGTATTCTACGCACATGTTTATGCTAAGTGCCAGTTATTTGGGGAGGGTTCATCGGGACTTATACCAACATCCCTAACTGATTATCATTACTGGGAGCCTATACTCAAAGACAAATGTTGTCAGCATCCCACAAAGCATCTTTTGCTTTGTTATTGTTTGTTAAATACTTGCTGGCCAACGTATGCAGGAAGTCGTACTAATAAAAAGAAAGAAATCTTTAAAAGTCATAAGAAATACAGTTTTCATATAGTTGAAAATAATACTAGTGTTAGCAACCTTGGGAAGGAATTTAGTCGCAGCAGATGTTACATTAAAACACTTATTTATAAAAAATACCTGAGGGCGTTTAAGCGAAACACAAAAATTAATATATTCACTGAATTGCTTATCAAGTCTATGGCTGTAAGGGGGTTTAGTCTGGCATCCATAGCTGAGAAAAACTCATTATCGGAAGGAGCTGTATCCTCTGTAATTTCATCTTGTTACGGTTTATGCTCATGGCGTAAAAAATGTAAAAAAGATTCTTTAAGACGGCGTCATAAGCAGAAAATATTAAGATTTATACATAATCAATCCGTTTCTATAACACGAAAGTTAGTCAAAGAAAGTTGTTATGCAAGTTTCTATTGGCTAAATAAACATGAATGTGACTGGCTTAATTCCTGTCTTCCTAAAACAATACGATGCTATAAAAATAAAAGAGTAGACTGGAGCGAGAGAGATATTATCTCATCATCATTAATAAATGATGTTTTATCTCAGGGGCAGTACTCGATGTCACTTACAAGTCTAGATGCTTTACTGGGAGGGCATGGCTGGCTTTTGAAATACAGAGATAAACTACCAATGACAATGATACTTCTCAGAAAAATGGAACTAATTAAATAAGAGGGAGTTATATGGTTTACGAAAATGAATTGTGGCACAGTTTTCTTCTGCGTTCACAGATAATGTATAACTTATCCAATTGCAGGAACATAATATCAAAGCATGGCGCACTAAGGTACGATGCCTTTCCTCGTTTCGAACTGATTGATATGTACAAATTGCATAGCTTGCAGGATATATATGACATTCTTGCCACTAGAAATGGTTATATACTAACTTCCAATATAGTGTCGTTATCTTCTGGTGTTTACGGGTATTTTAACGCTGTTGAAGATGCCTGTCGGAAAAATTTTCACATAACTAATTCATATCCATTGGTAAACATCTCAAACATTCGTTACTGTCACAAATGTATTGTTGAAGATATACACTCTAAAGGCATTGGTTATCTGCGTCATAGATGGTTGTTTGAATCTAAATGTGCAGTTCATAGTACCAGTTTATATGAGGTTTGTTTTGATAACTATTTGAATGCAGTGAAAGGACTTAGTGACTTAATTATAAGTGGAATAAATCCTCATGGTTATTGTTCCCTTGTGGTTGACGTTTCAAACCCTTTCAAAAATCCAGTGTATATATTACCATGTGCACGTAATAAAATTTTAAAATGGATTTCGGACAATAAAAATATGCTGATTTACTTTCTCTTTGATCTCTTCAAATGTAAGTCGCATTCAAGTTTATCTAAGGTTATCGAAGTCAAGATAATGCATGATAGATATATTTCTGCGGTGTTCAAGATGTTAAGTGAAGTTAATTTTTGTAATTTCAACTCATTTATTTCTGATATTTTTGAGGACGTAAGTTATGCCTCTATCGGACTTGATGATTATTCTGTTAATGTGCATTTTCTCAGGCTAAGGGCTGCAGATTGTAAATTTTGCCAGTTGAATGGTAAATATTTTTGCTCACTTTACAATGTAAAACTTCTTCGCTAATTTCACTTCATTTATAAAATACTAAGAAAGCTAGTTAGATAAGGTTTTATATTTTGACTGGGGCAGGAATAAATTATCACTCATAGAGTTTCCCTGGGGGTTACCACCTGTGTATGATGCCGGTTAGCAACAACGTCTAAAAGACCTGCGATCACGTGGGTCCCTCTCCAGCAAAGGGGCAAGGGGTGCTATATAACGGTGTACTGCTTACCCAATACGGCCTTGTATTTGAAAGATGCCGCATCTTGGCAGGATTCGTATTACAGCCTATAGTCTGTTAATGAGCATTACAGCCTATATGCTGTAAATCCCTGCGTTATGCTTGTTAACTCGTCGATACGGAAGGTCACTTATGAACACTCAATACGCTTTGAAGACTTTGAATCAGTTACGTCCTGTTTTAATCGGCTTTCGCAAAGCCAATGGACTGACGCAAAAAGATGTTTCTGAACGTTTGGGTATAACACAGCAAACTTATGCCCGACTAGAGGCCAACCCTGCAAGTGCGGGTTTTGAGCGTTTGTTTAGGGTGTTCAGCGTCCTTGGAGTGGAGATCGTACTTTCATCCAGGGAACCATTGTCAGATGCAAAGCCCGAATACGGAGCTATGCACAATTATTCTTCACTTCCAGCCAGGCGGGAGAAATGGTGACGCCTGGCGCTTCCCGGTCTAATTTTTCTTCAACAAGATTAACCCCTTAGCGGCCTGAAGTATCAGGTTGCGATAGAGCCTTTCATTTCTTCTGTTATGTTAAATACACCATTTTGAGCTATTTCGCTCGGCCTTAAATTATCTCTTCATTCTTCAGTGAAAATTTTATGTCGATCACATTATCGATGAATTTAGGAAATAATCCGTAAATGAAAATCTATCTTCTTTTAAATTCATCAGTGTCAGTAGCAAATATTACGCATAAAAGAATGGTTATTATTATCATTTAAATTATAAAGCTCATGAGTCAATTCCAAAAAATATAATAAGCATTGAAATCATTACCCGTGATTCTGGAGTTTTAACTTTGCCATGTAACCAACCACAAGTTAGTTTCCGGTGTTTTGAGGGGCAGTAAAGTTCTGAAAGCGCGACCAGATCATAATCCCGAAATGTCGTTAAGATATTCTGAATAACGGTTATCCCTGCTTGTTGGCAGGCATTTGAAAATATATTTTGTATTCAGGTTGCAGCAAAACGCTTTCTTACACACAGGACTTCATATGCGGCTCAGAAAATTAAAACTGAAAAACTTCAGAGGCTACAGAAACTCTACTGAAATCATTATTGATGAAAGCATGACGGGTATTGTCGGTCGTAATGACTTTGGGAAATCAACGCTTCTGGAAGCGCTGGCTATTTTTTTTGAAACAGAAGGAATGAAGGCTGACAAGAATGACATGAACTGTTTCAGCCTAAGAGAAGGGGACGGCCGTTTTGAAATAGCCTGTGAATTTGATGACCTGCCCGATTTTATCATGATCGACGACAGGGTGCAGACCACGCTCGCCTCAGAACATCTGCTGAATGAGGACGGCAATTTTGAAATCGTCAAAACGTTTAAAGCAACGACCTCAGGAAAACCGGAGCAGACCTGCATCCGCTGCATCCACCCGGATGAGGAGCCCCTGAGAAATTTACTGGGCATGAAAATTTCTGAGCTCAAGGCGGTGGGAAAAGAAGTTGAAAAAAATGTGGCGGATAAACGCACTGCATCGTTATGGCGTCAGGCCATCAGGGAAGCCGCAGCCCCCTATACCTGTTCGGAAATTATGCTGGATGTCGATAAAGAGTTCGGAACCGACACAAAATCATTATGGGGTAAGATCCTCGATTTGCTGCCCACGTATGCGATTTTCAAAGCCGACAGGGAAAGCAGCGACGGGGATTCCGAAGCTAAAAACCCCTTACAGCAGGCCGTAAAAGACGCTCAGGCTGCGCTGCAGGACAAAATTACAGCGCTGGAAAATGAGATTCAGGACAGCGTCCTGGATGTCGCACAGAGAACGCTGGATAAATTACGTGAAATGGCCCCCGAACTCGCCAGTGAACTGACTCCACGATTTAAGGAGAAACCCAAGTGGACCTTCAATTTCACCCTGGACGGGGAAAATGGCATCCCCATCAATAAGCGCGGCAGCGGGATAAGGAGGCTTATCCTGTTGAATTTTTTTCGGGCTGAGGCTGAAAAGAATGTCGCGGGGACGCCCAGAAATGTGATTTATGCCATAGAGGAGCCTGAAACGTCACAGCATCCGAACTATCAGATGATGCTGATGAAAGCGTTACTGGCACTGGCAGGCCAGCCGCACCGTCAGATTATCGTCACCACCCATGTCCCGGCGCTGGCCGGATTAATCCCTGTCGAAGGCGTACGTTATGTTACCCGAAATGAGGCGGGTGAACCCGTAGTAAAAATGCCGGATGACGCAGTGCTGAAGGAAGCCACTGAAAGCCTGGGGGTGCTGCCAGAGACCGGTATGGAAAGGGCGCAGGGGATTGTTCTGGTAGAGGGAAAGTCGGATGTTACTTTCCTGAGGCATGCGGCCAGTTCATTAAAACAGTCAGGTGCGCTGCCAGCCTCTCTGGAGGACGTGAAAATAGTGCCAGTCCTCATAGGAGGGTGTGGTAGCGTCAAACACTGGGTTACATTGAATCTGGCCAAAGATCTGGGGCTTCCCTGGTGCGTATTTCTGGACTCCGATATTGGGGGAGACCCTGCACAGGTTCTGTCCATCCAGAAGCGTAAAAAAGAAGTAGAGGAGGCCGGTAAGGTATTTTTCGCTACGCGCAAACGTGAGATAGAAAACTATCTGTGCCCGGATCTTATCGAGGAAATTACTGGTGTAGCCGTCACGTTTACGGACACCTGTGACGCTAAAAAAATAATCGGCCGGGCTGTGGGAATGAAACCCGATAATGTACTAGATAAATTCTGGCCTCAGATGACATCAGAAAGAATCATCTCAAGATCAACCTATCATGACGGAACGCAGGAGAGAAGCGAGCTGGTTGAGATCCTGAGCGACATTGTATCCATGACGAGATAATGTATTAAATAAGCATCTCAGGTGCATATATTCCGGTCCTCAACAAAGGACCGGAGTACAGAGTAGTAAAAACCCGAAATTAATCGGGTTTGAATTATATAAAGATTAACCGACTCCCGCGCCCAGGAACGATGTAAAATCACGCTTGTCGTGACATTTCTACAATGTTTACTTTTGACTATCAAGCCATTTATTCATCTGCTCAATTTCACCTTTTTGAGCTTTAATGATGTCCTGCGCGAGCTTTCTCATTTTCGGATCTTTTCCGTATTTGAGCTCGGTCTCAGCCATTGCTATTGCCCCTTCATGGTGCGCTACCATGCCTTTCGCAAAAGCCTTGTCGGGATCGGACTCATTTACGGCAGCCATCATTTTGTCATGCATGTCTTTCATGCCAGCCATATATTCCTGTGACGAAGCCGAGGTAGACATATCAGTCATTTTCATTTCTGAATGTTCTGCTGAAATCGCTGGCAGGGATAACATTAATACTGCAAATAAAGTGTTTCTGGCTTTCATAAAAAATATCCTTTTAGCGTTGATGCCCGTTAACTGTAGCAGAATCTGATAAAAATGCCCCCTGTAGGGGGCAAAGATGTTGCCATATATCCGGTTACGGAAAAATCTATCAAGGAAATAAGGACAGCACAGATACTTCCCTCGCCGTCAGCCTGCACTGAGCATGCGACGATGCGCTTCGGCCATGGCCTGATGTGGGCCAGACTGACCGTTATTCATAAATTCATGGGCAACTGCAGCTCTTTCATGCTCATTCATTGCCGCTAATGACTTCGACGGCCCGGTAGGGGAAACGGTCTGACTTCCCATCATCCTCTGATGACTTTCCACCATTTTCTGGTGCGCATCCGCCGACCCGTTCGTCATGGTTTCATGAGCAATAATGGCCTGTTCATGCTGGTCCATACCGGCCATACGAGGTGCAGTCCCCTGGATCCCGACAGGAGCCGCAGCAGACTGCATCTGGTGAGCAGGTGCCTGTGCATTGTTGACCCGCTCATGGATATTCACGGTTTCAGTGGCCCAGGCCGAAGAAATTAAGCCAAAGCCCAGCAAGGATGCTAATACGATATTTTTCATGATAACTCTCCATTTCTTAATTAGTGATGTCCGGGGGAGTACAACCGGTGTTTTCAGTTCCATAACTGAAACAGGTTCGGAAGTGTTTATTTCTCCGGGAGGGGACTGGATATTCATTTCCTGGCGTCCACTGACGCCGGATATTGATAAAGCAATCCAGCCTTCCTGATAAGTTGCACTAATTATATCGAATGGCTTCTGTTTGCTGCATGACAGGCTAATGACATCTTTGTCATTTAAATCTTTATTCCCAGCACTGGGTGTCCGGAATCATTTTCTCCAGTCTGGGCACGGATAAGATAAAACGCGTTGAGTGTACGTCCGATTCCACCTGCACTCTTCCGTGATGTGCTTCCACGATTGACTTCACAATCGCAAGGCCGATGCCGCTGCCTTCTCCTTTTCGTTGTCTGGACGGATCCACCCGATAAAAACGGTCAAACAACCTTGATAAATGCTCTTCAGGGATTGGTTTCCCCGGATTTTCAATCACAAGGTCAAAAAAGCTCTCCTGCTCTCTTATTGAGACGGTGATTGCCTGTCCCTCCGGGGTATAACGCAGGGCATTGGATAACAGATTATTGATCGCCCTTCTGAACATTTGTGGATCTCCCTCAACCAGGCAGGGCATCCCGTTAAATTTGAGCGTGATATTGCGTTCTTCGGCCCAGGCTTCGAAAAACTCGAAGACTTTCATGACTTCCGCTCTGAGGTCAAACATGACCCTGTCAGGTATCAGCTGATTATTATCTGCCTGTGCCAGGAACAGCATATCGCTGACCATTTTGGTCATCCGGTTATACTCTTCAAGACTGGAATAGAGGACATCCTCAAGTTCCCTCTGTGTTCGATCCTGACTCAGTGCGATTTCAGTCTGCGTCACCAGATTGGTGATGGGCGTTCTGATCTCATGCGCGATATCGGCAGAGAAATTGGCCTGGCGGGTAAAGACATCCTCAATCTTTCCAATCATATGATTGAACGAGATAACCAGTTGCTCCAGCTCAATGGGAACGCGTGTCGGTTCCAGTCGCGCATCAAGATTCTCGGAGGTGATGTTTTTAATGGCATTGCTGACATTACGAAGGGGCAGGTGCCCCTGACGGACAGCGATTCGAATGATCAGAACAATCAACAGGCTTATCACGACGGCAATCGCAATCAGGTTCTTTTTCAGCGCATCGAGGTAATGGAGATGGAAATTAATGGATAGGCCAGTCAGCATGACATAGTTCTGCTGTTTGCCCTGAAATATCGCCTGACCAGAGGAGGCGATAATCCTGTATGTTTCCATCTTCATTTCGGACCCGGTATCCATCGGTCCCGCAGGATCCTCCACCGTCCAGAGAAAGACATCCCGTGCGCGGCTGTGCTCGCTA
Source organism: Salmonella sp. SJTUF14076 (assembly GCF_015534835.1). NCBI lineage: Bacteria > Pseudomonadati > Pseudomonadota > Gammaproteobacteria > Enterobacterales > Enterobacteriaceae > Salmonella > Salmonella sp. SJTUF14076. The sequence goes on from NZ_CP064675.1 coordinate 99,065, forward strand.
AAATCTGCTGAATTCACTGCCGGGCGTAGTGCCGCCCCCTGAGCTGAGCTAAAGAGCACTTCCCCCCTGGGATTGAGGAGCAAAAGGGCAACGTTGCGGTAGCTGGCAATTGATTCCTTTATTTTGCTTATTTTTTTATCATCCGGATCCACCGGGGACTGCAGTATACGGTTCAGTGTGGTGCTGATTTGTTGAAGATCGCTGACATCCTGCTCGGCAAAATGATTTTCAACAGAATGCAGCATAAACCAGGTGAATGCGATAAAAGCCAGTATCGTGGACAGGCTGATAAAAAAGGTCAGCCGCAGAGCGAGTGAGAAAGGGCGTCTGGAAGGTTTGCTATGCATCCGGGACCTCCAGCATGTAGCCCACGCCCCGGACTGTCTGGATCAGCTTTGTCTCGTAATCGTTGTCTATTTTAGCGCGGAGTCGCTTTACTGCGACATCGATCGCATTAGTGTCGCTGTCAAAATTCATGTCCCAGACCTGAGAGGCAATCAGGGAGCGGGGAAGAACCTCTCCCTGATGGCGAATGAAGAATTCCAGCAGGCTGAACTCTTTACTGGTGAGCACAATGCGGTTTCCGGCGCGACTGACTTTTCTGGATACGAGATCAATCGAGAGGTCAGCCACCTTAAACTGGCTTTCCGTGATCATCGTGTTTCCCCGCCTCAGAAGGGTTCTCACCCGGGCGAGCAGTTCGGCAAACGCAAAGGGTTTAACCAGATAATCGTCCGCACCCAGTTCCAGTCCTTTGACCCTATGTTCGATCGTGCCGAGGGCTGTCAGCAGTAAGACCGGCATACCCTTTCCGGCAGTGCGCAGCATGCGGATGATATCCCAGCCGTTCACATCAGGTAGCATGATATCCAGAATGACTAAATCATACTCGGCTGTCATGGCGAGATGATATCCGGTAAGACCATTATCAGCGTGATCCACTACGAACCCTGCCTCTGTAAGCCCTTTGCTGAGATATTCACCTGTTTTAATTTCGTCTTCGACGATCAATATTTTCATCTTGCTCCCCGGCTGGCTGCTAATGTCATTCTATTGCGCCCACGATCGTTATCAACGGATTACAGCAAAAATGACAACATTGTCATTATCCTGTCACCCGGCAAACAGAGAGCGTTAGGTAAAGTACCCCTATCAATACTCTGGACTTCATTTGAACCATTTACCAGGTCTGCCTGGACGAGAAGCGTTATGTTCAAATTAAAATTACTCAGCATTAGCACGATATTCATCCTGGCAGGCTGCGTGTCGCTTGCGCCTGAATATCAGCGGCCCGCAGCACCGGTACCCCAGCAGTTTTCACTGTCCCATAACAGCCTGACGCCAGCGGTAAATGGCTATCAGGATACGGGCTGGCGTAACTTTTTTGTCGATCCCCAGGTTACCCGGTTGATCGGTGAAGCTCTGACTAATAACCGTGATTTGAGAATGGCTGCCCTGAAGGTTGAAGAGGCCCGAGCCCAGTTCAACGTCACGGATGCAGATCGTTATCCCCAGCTGAATGCCTCATCCGGGATAACATACAGCGGTGGTCTGAAAGGTGACAAGCCGACCACACAGGAGTACGACGCGAGACTGGAGCTCAGCTATGAGCTCGATTTTTTCGGCAAACTTAAGAACATGAGTGATGCTGATCGCCAGAACTACTTTGCCAGCGAAGAAGCCCGTCGGGCCGTACACATCCTGCTGGTATCCAACGTTTCACAAAGCTATTTCAGCCAGCAACTGGCGTACGAACAACTTCGTATTGCGCGGGAAACGCTGAAAAATTATCAACAGTCCTATGCTTTCGTTGAGCAGCAGCTCGTGACCGGGAGTACGAACGTTCTGGCACTTGAACAGGCGCGAGGACAAATCGAAAGTACCCGCGCCGAAATAGCCAAACGAGAAGGCGATCTGGCTCAGGCAAACAATGCCCTGCAACTGGTGCTGGGAACGTACCGCGCACTTCCGTCAGAAAAAGGGATGAAAGGCGGGGAGATAGCCCCAGTAAAATTGCCACCAAATCTGTCTTCACAAATTTTGCTGCAGCGACCGGATATTATGGAAGCGGAATATCAGCTGAAAGCGGCTGATGCCAATATTGGCGCAGCGCGAGCGGCCTTTTTCCCCTCAATTACCCTGACCAGTGGTCTTTCCACAAGCAGTACGGAGCTGTCCAGCCTGTTTACGTCAGGAAGTGGAATGTGGAATTTTATCCCTAAAATTGAAATTCCTATATTTAATGCTGGCAGGAATAAAGCCAATCTGAAGCTGGCTGAAATTCGCCAGCAACAGTCGGTGGTTAATTACGAACAAAAAATTCAGTCAGCCTTTAAGGATGTTTCCGACACGCTTGCGCTGCGCGACAGCCTTAGCCAGCAACTTGAGTCACAGCAGCGTTATCTTGATTCACTTCAGATAACTCTCCAGCGTGCCAGAGGATTGTATGCAAGTGGTGCTGTCAGTTACATCGAAGTGCTGGATGCAGAACGTTCCCTCTTCGCTACCCAGCAAACCATTCTCGATCTTACCTATTCCCGGCAGGTTAACGAAATTAATCTGTTTACCGCGCTGGGTGGCGGTTGGGTAGAGTAAATTTATTTAATTAATCAGGAAATTAAAATGCGTAATTCACTTAAAGCCGTTTTATTTGGTGCCTTCTCTGTCATGTTTTCTGCCGGTCTTCATGCTGAAACACATCAGCATGGCGATATGAATACTGCCAGTGATGCTTCGGTACAGCAAGTTATCAAGGGCACCGGTGTCGTTAAAGACATTGATATGAATACTAAGAAAATCACCATTTCGCATGAAGCAATTCCAGCGGTGGGCTGGCCTGCAATGACCATGCGCTTTACTTTTGTTAATGCAGACGATGCTATTAATGCCCTGAAAACAGGCAACCATGTCGATTTCTCGTTTATTCAGCAGGGCAATATCTCCTTACTCAAAAGCATTAACGTGACGCAGTCCTGATTGGCTGTCCGGAGCGATTACATCCTGTGCGCCTGTACATTCACATAGGTATATGTGTGAGTTAACCGTCAGGCGCATATGCCAGGTGTTTTGATTTTTTAGCGGAAAATTGTATGGCTTCTTTAAAGATAAAATATGCTGCAATAATTATCAGCAGCCTCATAGCAGGGGGGCTGATATCGGTTACTGCCTGGCAGTATGTAAACTCATCACAAAAAACAGTACAAACCGAACAAAAGGCACCGGAGCGAAAGGTACTTTTCTGGTATGACCCGATGAAACCGGATACCAAATTTGATAAACCCGGAAAATCGCCCTTTATGGATATGGACCTGGTGCCAAAATATGCTGATGACAGTGGCGATAAAAGCAGTGGCGGGATCCGTATCGACCCAACCCAGGTTCAGAATCTGGGATTAAAAACGCAAAAAGTCACGCGAGGAATGCTGAATTATTCTCAGACAATCCCGGCTAATGTCAGCTATAACGAGTATCAGTTTGTTATTGTGCAGGCGCGTTCTGACGGGTTTGTCGAAAAAGTCTACCCCATGACGATTGGCGATCATGTGAAGAAGGGGACGCCACTTATCGATATTACCATTCCGGACTGGGTGGAAGCACAGAGTGAATTCCTTCTGTTATCCAGCACCGGTGGTACTTCCACGCAAATTAAAGGCGTTCTGGAACGGCTTCGCCTGGCAGGTATGCCGGAAGAGGATATTCAGAGACTGCGTTCTACCCGGAGCATTCAGACCCGTTTTACCATTAAAGCACCTATTGATGGTGTCATTACTGCATTTGACCTGCGCACCGGCATGAATATTTCGAAAGATAAGGTGGTGGCTCAGATTCAGGGAATGGACCCGGTCTGGATCAGCGCTGCAGTGCCAGAATCTATCGCCTATCTGCTGAAAGATACGTCGCAGTTTGAAATTTCGGTACCGGCTTATCCGGATAAAACATTCCATGTCGAAAAATGGAATATTCTTCCCAGCGTGGATCAGACAACCCGTACGCTTCAGGTCCGTCTCCAGGTTTCTAATAAGGATGAGTTTCTCAAGCCGGGCATGAATGCCTATCTGAAACTGAATACCAGAAGCCAGGAGATGCTGCTGATACCAAGCCAGGCCGTTATCGATACCGGCAAAGAACAGCGCGTGATTACTGTTGATGATGAAGGCAAGTTTGTGCCGAAACAGATCCACGTTCTGCATGAGTCACAGCAACAGTCCGGCATCGGCTCCGGCCTGAATGAAGGCGATACCGTGGTGGTCAGTGGCCTGTTCCTCATTGACTCTGAAGCCAATATTACGGGCGCACTGGAACGTATGCGCCACCCTGAAAAAACAGAAAGCAGTATGCCAGCAATGTCTGACCAGCCTGTAAATATGCATTCAGGGCACTGAGGAGACGACGATGATTGAATGGATTATCCGGCGCTCTGTCGCCAACCGTTTCCTGGTCATGATGGGGGCCCTGTTTCTCAGCATCTGGGGCACATGGACGATTATTAACACGCCTGTCGATGCCTTGCCTGACCTGTCAGATGTGCAGGTCATTATCAAAACCAGCTATCCCGGCCAGGCCCCGCAGATTGTAGAAAACCAGGTCACCTATCCACTTACCACCACCATGCTGTCCGTGCCTGGCGCAAAAACCGTGCGTGGTTTTTCACAGTTCGGTGATTCGTATGTGTATGTCATTTTTGAAGACGGCACCGATCTGTACTGGGCCCGTTCCCGCGTGCTGGAGTACCTGAACCAGGTACAGGGAAAACTGCCCGCCGGTGTGAGTTCTGAAATCGGTCCGGACGCCACGGGGGTGGGCTGGATATTTGAATATGCCCTTGTCGATCGCAGCGGAAAACACGACCTTTCAGAACTGCGTTCTCTGCAGGACTGGTTCCTGAAATTTGAGCTGAAAACCATCCCGAACGTGGCTGAGGTCGCTTCGGTTGGCGGCGTGGTGAAACAGTACCAGATTCAGGTCAATCCGGTAAAATTGTCTCAGTATGGTATCAGCCTGCCCGAAGTGAAACAGGCCCTTGAATCGTCTAACCAGGAGGCCGGTGGCTCATCCGTTGAAATGGCCGAAGCTGAGTATATGGTCCGTGCCAGCGGTTATCTTCAGAGCATTGATGATTTTAATAACATCGTCCTGAAAACAGGCGAGAACGGCGTGCCGGTTTATCTGCGGGATGTTGCCCGCGTGCAGACCGGGCCTGAAATGCGGCGTGGTATTGCCGAGCTGAACGGCCAGGGCGAAGTCGCTGGCGGCGTGGTGATCCTGCGGTCGGGTAAAAATGCACGCGACGTTATCACGGCAGTGAGGGATAAACTTGAGACGCTGAAGGCCAGCCTGCCGGAAGGCGTTGAAATCGTGACCACCTACGATCGCAGCCAGCTCATCGACCGGGCGATTGATAACCTCAGTTCCAAACTTCTGGAAGAGTTTATCGTGGTGGCCATCGTCTGTGCCCTGTTCCTGTGGCACGTACGTTCTGCCCTGGTGGCGATTATCTCTCTGCCGCTTGGTCTGTGTATCGCCTTTATCGTCATGCACTTCCAGGGACTGAACGCCAATATCATGTCGCTGGGAGGGATAGCGATTGCCGTCGGTGCGATGGTGGATGCCGCCATTGTGATGATTGAGAATGCGCATAAGCGGCTTGAGGAGTGGGATCATCAGCATCCGGGTGAGCAGATTGACAACGCCACCCGCTGGAAGGTGATTACCGATGCCTCCGTTGAAGTGGGACCCGCACTGTTTATCAGCCTGCTGATCATCACCCTGTCCTTTATTCCTATCTTTACCCTGGAAGGTCAGGAAGGACGTCTGTTTGGCCCGCTGGCATTCACGAAAACGTACTCCATGGCGGGCGCGGCCGCGCTGGCCATCATCGTCATTCCGATTCTGATGGGATTCTGGATCCGGGGGAAAATTCCTGCAGAGACCAGTAACCCCCTGAACCGGGTACTGATCAAAGCGTATCATCCATTGCTGTTGTGGGTTCTCCACTGGCCAAAAACAACCCTGCTGGTTGCGGCCTTGTCCATTTTCACCGTTATCTGGCCGCTGAGCCAGGTGGGCGGTGAGTTTCTGCCGAAGATTAACGAGGGCGACCTGTTGTATATGCCGTCGACCCTGCCGGGTGTCTCTCCGGCTGAAGCTGCAGCGCTCCTGCAGACGACGGACAAGTTAATCAAAAGCGTTCCTGAAGTGGCCTCTGTATTTGGCAAGACCGGTAAAGCAGAGACCGCCACGGATTCCGCACCGCTCGAAATGGTTGAAACCACGATCCAGCTCAAACCTGAGGATCAGTGGCGTCCAGGCATGACGATTGACAAGATTATTGAAGAACTCGACAGGACCGTCCGTTTACCGGGGCTGGCAAACCTCTGGGTGCCGCCAATCCGTAACCGTATTGATATGCTCTCAACCGGGATCAAAAGCCCGATAGGTATCAAGGTGTCCGGAACGGTTCTGTCCGATATCGATGCAACGGCGCAGAGTATCGAAGCGGTCGCCAAAACCGTACCCGGCGTAGTGTCTGCTCTCGCAGAGCGACTGGAAGGCGGGCGCTACATTGATGTGGATATCAACCGGGAAAAAGCCTCCCGCTACGGAATGACGGTGGGCGATGTGCAGCTGTTCATCTCATCAGCCATCGGCGGCGCGACGGTAGGGGAAACGGTTGAAGGCGTGGCCCGGTACCCGATTAATATCCGCTATCCGCAGGATTACCGGAACAGCCCGCAGGCCCTGAAACAGATGCCGATCCTGACCCCGATGAAGCAGCAGATCACGCTGGGCGATGTTGCGGATATTAAGGTCGTTTCCGGGCCGACTATGCTGAAAACGGAAAATGCCCGTCCAGCCAGCTGGATTTACATTGACGCGCGCGGCAGGGATATGGTGTCGGTGGTTAATGACATTAAAACGGCGATCAGTCAGAAAGTGAAACTGAGACCGGGTACCAGCGTGTCATTCTCCGGACAGTTTGAACTGCTTGAGCATGCCAACAAGAAACTGAAGCTGATGGTGCCGATGACGGTGATGATCATCTTCATCCTGTTGTATCTGGCATTCCGCCGGGTTGATGAAGCCCTGCTGATCCTGATGAGCCTGCCGTTCGCCCTGGTTGGCGGGATATGGTTCCTGTACTGGCAGGGCTTCCATATGTCTGTCGCAACCGGAACGGGGTTTATCGCTCTGGCCGGGGTGGCAGCAGAGTTTGGCGTGGTCATGCTGATGTATCTGCGTCATGCCATTGACGCGCACCCGGAATTGTCCCGTAAAGAGACGTTCACACCGGAAGGCCTTGATGAAGCCCTCTATCATGGTGCCGTACTGCGTGTCCGGCCGAAAGCCATGACCGTGGCGGTGATCATTGCGGGTCTGCTGCCAATACTCTGGGGAACCGGTGCAGGTTCAGAAGTCATGAGCCGTATCGCGGCACCCATGATTGGTGGGATGATCACGGCTCCGCTGCTGTCCCTGTTCATTATTCCTGCCGCCTACAAATTAATCTGGCTGCGCAGACATAAAAAAAGCGTGTCCTGAACCTGAAAGGGCACCCCCTGTGGGTGTCCTTCTTTACTGATTCACCCTGACGTCAGGGTTTATATCGATAATATACAGAGGTGAGTATGAAAAAAGTGGTTCTAATGGCGCTGGCTCTCGGCCTTTCACTACCCGCGATGGCGAGTGAAAAAGTCATTGATATGTACAAATCTGAAAACTGTGGCTGTTGTTCCCTGTGGGGCAAAGCGATGGAAAAAGACGGGTTCGAAGTACGAACTCACGTCATGAATGATCAGGCGCTGTCAGCCCAGAAAGAAAAGCATGCTATTCCTGCAGGACTACGAAGTTGTCATACCGCGGTTGCCGGTAATTTGATCATTGAAGGCCATGTGCCTGCGACAACGATACATAAGGCAATGCAGTCTGGTTCGGGTATATACGGTCTCGCCACCCCCGGTATGCCAGCAGGAAGTCCTGGAATGGAGATGGGAGCCCGAAAAGAGGCTTACGATGTTATCGCATTCTCACCGGATGGAAGTAAAAAAGTCTTCCAGCGAATCGAATAGTCAGCGGAACGGCTGATAACGGGACGCCGGTAGCAGGCACTCCTGTGCCGGCGATATTCGTGGTAATCGCATCCATGACATACCCTGAAGACAGAAAATGCTTCAGATATGCATAAGGAGAGTTACAGTGAAAAATAACAATGCAGTGCAACACAACAACCAGACTGCTTCTGAGCAGACATTATCCCCGGACGAGGGCCACGTATTGCATAAGGTGAGAGATCCCGTGTGCGGGATGGCCATCCTGCCCGACAGGGCGCACAGCAGCATTCGATACCAGGACCATCAACTTTATTTCTGCTCCGCCAGCTGTGAGAGTAAATTTAAAGCCCATCCCGATCGTTATCTTACCGAAGATGCCAGTGAACATTCCCATCACCATCACCACGATCATCACGAAGTCAGCCCTGATCAGATAAAACAGCCTCACCACCAGGCGGAAAAAGAGAATTCTGAAGGTGTGTGGACATGTCCGATGCACCCGGAGATACGCCGCAGTGGTCCCGGAAGCTGTCCTGTCTGTGGAATGGCACTGGAGCCGCTCGTAGCTACGGCATCCACGGGGCCGAGTGATGAACTTCACGACATGACAAGACGCTTCTGGCTGGGGTTGTTGCTGGCGTTTCCGGTTCTGGTACTCGAAATGGGATCTCATCTGTTTCCCGACTTGAGGAATACAGTACCGCCACAGTACAACACATGGCTGCAGTTGCTTCTGGCCTCCCCTGTCGTGTTGTGGTGTGGCTGGCCATTCTTCGCCCGGGCCGGAATGTCGTTACGTAACCGCTCCCTGAATATGTTTACCCTTGTTGCAATGGGGACCGGCGTAGCCTGGGTTTACAGCGTCATTGCAACCGTCTTCCCCTCCTGGTTTCCTGCATCGTTCAGAAACATGGATGGCCTGGTGGCCGTTTATTTTGAAGCCGCAGCAGTTATTACGGTGCTTGTTCTGCTGGGACAGGTTCTTGAGCTGCGGGCACGGGAACAAACCTCAGGCGCCATTACTGCGCTTCTGAACCTTGCCCCCAAAACCGCCAGACGGCTGGATCATGACGGTCATGAAACGGATATTAATGCGGAAGATGTCCTGCCTGGCGATAAGCTCCGCATCAGACCTGGAGAGAGTATTCCGGTCGACGGTATCGTGATCGAAGGCAAAACAACCGTTGATGAATCGATGGTGACCGGGGAGTCTATGCCGGTTACCAAAACGAAGGATGACCCTGTCATTGGGGGGACGATTAATCAGACAGGGAGTCTTATCATCCGTGCAGAGAAAGTCGGTGATGAAACGATGCTCTCACGAATTGTTCAGATGGTCGCTGATGCACAGCGTTCGCGTGCCCCCATCCAGAGAATGGCTGACAGCGTTTCAGGCTGGTTTGTTCCTCTGGTGATACTTATCGCGGTTGTTGCTTTCGTGATCTGGTCTGTCTGGGGGCCCGAGCCCAGGATGGCGCACGGTCTGATTGCGGCTGTGTCGGTCCTGATTATTGCCTGCCCCTGCGCACTGGGGCTGGCCACACCGATGTCGATAATGGTGGGGGTAGGCAAAGGAGCCCAGGCCGGGGTGTTAATCAGGAATGCCGAAGCCCTTGAGCGTCTTGAAAAAGTGGACACGCTGGTTGTCGACAAAACAGGCACGCTCACGGAAGGTTCGCCTACGGTGACAGGGATTATCAGTCTCAATCCGGGTGGGGAAGCATCTCTTTTACGTGTAGCGGCCGCAGTGGAAAAAGGCTCGCAGCATCCGCTGGGTATGGCTGTAGTCCGGGCAGCCCAGCACAGGGGGATCATGATACCCGCAGTCAGTGATTTCAATGCTCCGTCGGGGAAAGGTGTTTCAGGCGATGTTGAAGGTCAACGGGTTGTTATTGGTAATGAACTGGCTATGCAGGAAAACAGTATCGTTATTGATAATCAAAAGGCCGTTGCGGATAAGTTGCGGATGGAAGGCGCTACCGTTATCTATGTGGCCACAGATGGGTACCTTGCAGGCCTGATAGCTATCTCGGATCCCGTGAAAGCAACCACGCCGGATGCGCTTAAAGCTTTGCGTCAGGCGGGGATCCGCATTGTTATGCTCACCGGGGATAACCAGCTTACTGCTGAAGCAGTCGCACGGAAACTGGGAATAGATGAGGTTGAAGCCGGGATTCTGCCGGATGGCAAAAAAGCAGTGATAACCCGACTGAAAGCGTCTGGCCATGTGGTTGCGATGGCCGGAGACGGTGTGAATGATGCCCCGGCGCTGGCAGCGGCTGACGTGGGAATAGCCATGGGAACGGGTACAGATGTGGCAATTGAAAGTGCCGGAGTCACCCTTCTCAAAGGCGACTTGATGATACTGAACAGGGCCCGTCATCTGTCAGAGATCACCATGAAAAATATCCGTCAGAATCTGTTTTTTGCATTTATCTACAACGCACTTGGCGTGCCTGTGGCTGCAGGTCTGCTTTATCCTGTGTATGGAATACTGCTGTCGCCAGTTATTGCGGCGGCGGCCATGGCTCTTTCCTCCGTCAGCGTCATTGTGAATGCGTTGCGTCTGAAAAGTGTCAGGCTCGGGAAATAACACTGAGTGAAGGGTCAGTTACGAACAGAAGGAGTCCAGTATGAAAAGTACCACCTATGCGCTTATTGCTGTCGCCGCGATCGCGGCATTTGCCCTCCTGCGCGAACACTGGTCACATGTGGCAGGTTACTGGCCATATCTGTTATTGCTGGTCTGCCCGCTAATGCATCTTTTCCACGGCCACGGAGGGCATGGAGATCATCAACATCACGGAAGTGAAAACGATAAAAAAAATTAATCCGGCAGACGGGGCCGCGTCGCGGTCCCGTTATCAGTCCAGGTATCGTTCGTAGTCTCTGGCATGCGCAAAGGCATGCTGTTCGAGTTTGTTATCAGCGGGTGCCGCTGCCCGGAACGCCAGAGAGTTAACAGGGTTGTTATTGATGACCAGCTCGTAATGCAGATGAGGACCGGATGAACGTCCGCTGTTACCGGATAACGCAATAGCACCTCCCCGTGTAACCCTGGCCCCTTTAGTAACGAGTATTTTATTGAGGTGGAGATAGCGAGTTTTAACACCGGCTTTTCCCGTTACTTCAACAAAATATCCCATGGTACTGTTGTATTCGGCCCGGGTGATTTTTCCGTCGATGACGCTGACTATTTTCGTGTTCATGGGCATGGAATAATCAATGCCATTATGGGGACTCACTTTTCCCGATACCGGGTTAAGTCTTGCAGGATTGAAAGGCGAACTGAGTCTTGCTGTGGCCGGTAACGGATAATCGAGACTGCCTTTCCCGGAAGTATCGGAAAGGTTATAGAACTTTTTATCTGATATACGATACGCCGTGTAATTAAATGAACCGGACGTAAATTTATAGGCCACGACACGTGATTTTCCCGCTTTCTTTTGCAGTACGAGTTTTAATGATTCATTTTTTTTCAAATGCCGCAGATTAAACCGGGAAGGCAAGGAGCGCTGAAGAGTAGCGATCTCGTTCGATTCCAGCCCCGAGCGGGTGGCTGAAAGGTAGGCATTTTCTTTTACGACATCGGTAGAATACATTTACTGGAATTCGCCGTTAGCATGAACACTGCGGCGTATGCTAGGGGTTTTCAGGAGGCGTGTCATCTGTCAGTTAATCGGGAGCACCGTTGATGGTCGTCATTTTTGTAACATATCTTGTTTCCCGTTTGCTCCTGAAGCTCTGGGAACTGTATGACCAGCCCGACGGTGATGATTAACGGGACTGAAACAGGTTACGGCAGAGCAATATGGGGCTCATGTCCTGCTACGTAACCCGTCAGTAAAGCCCTGCTGCGCACCTGACGCTAAGCACTAACCCGCCTGCAGTTACCTGGTCGAATACAGCCCGCGAAGCTTTCTTGCCTGCGTCTGATGTGCTTCCGCACCGGCATTATTGACCTGCTCATGCACGAGAGCGGCTTTTTCTCCGGCATTCAGTTCGTTAAAAGAAGAAGACGAGGTCTTTGAATTTGCGTCACTGCCGGACAGCATTTTTTTATGTTCCTCAATCATTTTCTGATGCGCATAGGACGCGCTGTTGCTCATAAATGAATGAGCAACAATGGCCCTTTCATGTTCATTCATTTCAGAGAATGAGGGCGTGTTGTTTTTATTAACCCTGTCCGGTAAGTTTTCATGCGTCGAGGAATTCACATGACTGACGGCTGAGGCATTATTAACAAATCGATGTGCTTCATGGGCAATATCACTGGACTGAGCAAAAGCTGCCCCACAAAATAAAGCTGTAAACGCAGTGGTCGTGATTAATATATTCATGTGTAATTACCTTCTGAGGTACATAAAAGATGTCCTTATGATCATATATAAAAATAATCAACCTGTGGGGAAGATGACGTAAATGTAATACAGCTATGTACATTACACGATTGTAATGAATTTGTTTCTTAAGGTGTGCTAGATTCATTTTATTGTAAGTGGATGAACCAGTAATTTAATTTAAATCGGTTCTCGAATTCTGTCAGTAACCATACTTTAAATAAGGGAATACGCATGCTGTTGAAAACGTCTCGACGAACTTTCCTGAAGGGGTTAACCCTCTCTGGCGTAGCCGGAAGTCTTGGCGTATGGAGTTTCAATGCGCGTTCCAGTCTGAGCCTGCCAGTTGCCGCATCCCTGCAGGGTACTCAGTTTGACCTGACCATTGGTGAAACGGCCGTCAATATCACGGGCAGTGAGCGTCAGGCCAAAACAATCAATGGAGGCCTGCCGGGGCCCGTTCTTCGCTGGAAAGAAGGTGACACCATTACCCTGAAGGTCAAAAACCGTCTTAATGAACAGACGTCCATTCACTGGCACGGCATTATTCTTCCGGCCAATATGGATGGTGTTCCGGGGCTGAGTTTTATGGGCATAGAGCCTGATGATACCTACGTTTACACCTTTAAGGTTAAGCAGAACGGGACTTACTGGTACCACAGCCATTCCGGTCTGCAGGAACAGGAGGGGGTATACGGTGCCATTATCATCGATGCCGGGGAGCCAGAACCGTTTACTTACGATCGTGAGCATGTGGTCATGTTGTCTGACTGGACCGATGAAAATCCTCACAGCCTGCTGAAAAAATTAAAAAAACAGTCGGATTACTACAATTTCAATAAACCAACCGTTGGCTCTTTTTTCCGCGACGTGAATACCAGGGGGCTGTCAGCCACCATTGCCGATCGGAAAATGTGGGCTGAAATGAAAATGAATCCGACTGACCTCGCGGATGTCAGTGGCTACACCTACACCTATCTCATGAACGGGCAGGCCCCGCTGAAAAACTGGACCGGACTGTTCCGTCCCGGTGAAAAGATACGCTTACGGTTTATCAACGGCTCGGCAATGACCTATTTCGATATCCGTATCCCCGGGCTGAAAATGACGGTCGTGGCTGCAGATGGCCAGTATGTAAACCCGGTTACCGTTGACGAATTCAGGATTGCCGTTGCCGAAACCTATGATGTCATTGTGGAGCCTCAGGGTGAGGCCTATACCATCTTCGCACAATCCATGGACAGGACCGGTTACGCTCGAGGGACACTGGCCACGAGAGAGGGGTTAAGTGCTGCCGTTCCCCCCCTCGATCCCCGTCCTCTGTTGACCATGGAAGATATGGGTATGGGGGGAATGGGACATGATATGGCAGGAATGGACCACAGCCAGATGGGAGGCATGGATAACAGCGGAGAGATGATGTCTATGGACGGTGCTGACCTTCCGGATAGCGGGACATCCTCCGCGCCCATGGATCACAGCAGCATGGCCGGTATGGATCATTCCCGGATGGCCGGAATGCCGGGTATGCAAAGTCATCCTGCGTCAGAAACGGATAACCCACTGGTTGATATGCAGGCGATGAGCGTCTCTCCGAAATTAAATGATCCGGGTATTGGTCTTCGAAATAACGGAAGAAAGGTTCTCACGTACGCGGATTTGAAAAGCCGCTTTGAGGATCCTGACGGACGTGAACCTGGCCGTACCATAGAACTGCATTTAACCGGCCACATGGAAAAGTTTGCCTGGTCATTTAACGGAATCAAGTTTTCAGATGCCGCACCGGTGCTGCTGAAATACGGTGAGCGGCTCAGGATCACGCTGATCAACGATACCATGATGACTCACCCCATTCACCTGCATGGTATGTGGAGCGATCTGGAAGATGAAAACGGTAATTTCATGGTTCGTAAACACACAATAGATGTTCCCCCTGGTACAAAACGCAGTTACAGAGTGACAGCAGATGCGCTTGGCCGCTGGGCGTATCACTGCCATTTGCTCTATCACATGGAAATGGGAATGTTTCGTGAAGTCCGGGTGGAGGAATGATGCGAATGAAGAGAAATTTGAAGGCCATACCTGTTCTGGTCGCCGGTTTGTTTACCTCACAGCTTTCTATTGCGGCGGGCTCCGTCTCTGCAGATCCCCACGCCGGGCACGACATGTCTGCCATGCAGATGCCAGCAGATGAGAATTTCACTGAGATGACGTCAATGGAGCCCATTGTAACTGAGAGCAGAACGCCAATTCCGCCTGTTACCGATGCCGACCGGAAGGCTGCATTCGGCAATTTACAGGGGCATGCGATTCACGACAGTGCGATTAATTATCTGGTTCTGCTGGATCAACTGGAATGGCAACGGTCGGATAACACCAACAATTTCAGCTGGAGTGTTAACAGCTGGATTGGAGGCGACACAGATCGGATTTGGCTAAAGAGTGAAGGTGAACGAAGCAATGGGGAAACGGAGGCGGCTGAAGCGCAGTTACTCTGGGGACATGCGGTTGGCCCATGGTGGGATTTGGTTGCGGGTGTCAGGCAGGATTTCAGACCTGCTTCTGCCCGGACCTGGGCTGCTGTCGGTTTTCAGGGGCTGGCACTCTATAATTTTGAGTCTGAAATTACGGGTTTTGTCAGTAATGGCGGAAAAGCAGCCCTTCGTCTGGGAGGAGAATACGACGTTTTACTGACTAACCGGCTCATACTCCAGCCATCCTATGAGGTGAATTTCTACAGTCAGGATGATGAATCGCGGGGTCGCGGCAGGGGACTGACTGACACAGAGCTGGGGCTCCGGCTGCGCTATGAAATACGCCGTGAGTTTGCACCCTATATAGGCGTTTCCTGGAATCAACTTTACGGGAAAACATCCGATATGGCGAAAAGAGAAGGTGAGAAAGACCATCAGGTAGTATTCCTGGCGGGAGCCAGAATCTGGTTTTAACGCACTGATATAAAACACTCAACTAAACAGGTAAATAAAATGTCGATTTTAAATAAAGCCATTCTTACAGGTGGCCTCGTTATGGGCGTTGCTTTCTCTGCTATGGCCCATCCGGAATTAAAAAGCTCTGTGCCACAGGCTGATTCAGCCGTAGCGGCCCCGGAAAAGATTCAGCTTAATTTCTCGGAAAATCTGACCGTGAAATTCTCAGGTGCAAAATTAACGATGACGGGTATGAAAGGCATGTCATCACATTCTCCGATGCCGGTCGCGGCAAAAGTGGCGCCAGGCGCTGACCCTAAATCGATGGTCATTATTCCGCGAGAGCCTTTACCCGCTGGCACTTATCGTGTTGACTGGCGCGCGGTTTCTTCAGATACGCACCTTATTACCGGTAATTACACCTTTACAGTGAAGTAATATTATGAACGACCTGATTATGATTGTTATTCGTTTTCTTCTTTATCTGGATTTGATGGTAATATTTGGATTGCCATTTTTTCAGATATATGGAATAAGCGGTGTCAGACATGAAACCTATAACCTGACTAATTTCAGGTCGTTTATAACTTTTGCTGTTGTTACAGGCATCATTCTTACTGGCATTAATATGCTCCTGGTATCTAATGCCATGAGTGGAGTAACTGACCTCAGAGAATTATCCATCCATGTTATCGAGATGGTGATAGAAGAAACTGATGTGGGTATTAGCTGGATTGTCAGGCTCTGTGCCCTGTTTACCACACTCGGTGCTTTGTTCCTTTACACTAATAAGAGAGTATTGTCCTGCCTGCTGATGACGATGAGTGGGGGCGTGGCGCTGGCTACACTTGCCTGGGGAGGACACGCCGTTATGCATGACGGTCTGCATTACTATCTCCATTTACTGAGCGATCTGACCCATCTCGGCGCTGCAGGTGCCTGGACAGGTGCTCTGGTTGCATTTGCTATCCTGCTGATGCGCAGAAACGAGCATAATGCACAGAGCGTCATTGTGATATCTGACTCCCTGGCAAAATTTGCCACGGCAGGAACGGTGATTGTTGTAGCCCTGATCCTGAGTGCGCTGGTCAACTATCTGTATATTGCTGAGGGTAACTTAACTCCCTTATTCAACAGTTCCTGGGGGAGGATATTGCTTGCCAAGACGGCTCTGTTTGTTCTGATGCTTCTTCTGGCTGCAGCAAACCGGTTTCACCTGGGTCCCCGGCTTGAAGTTATGGTCAGGGAAGGGAATTATGATCGCAGCGTTGCCCTGATGCGAAACAGCATCCTGACAGAATTCGTTGTTGCGATTATCATTCTGGGCGCCGTAGCGTGGCTCGGAATGCTTGCTCCGTCTCAGGTCAGCTAGGGGACAGCCAAAGCTCATGCGTGAGATTTTTACTTTCATATCAGCGAGTTGACCATGCAGCGTATTTTAATCGTTGAAGACGAACAAAAAACAGGTCGTTACCTGCAGCAGGGACTGGTTGAGGAAGGCTATCAGGCCGATCTCTTTAATAATGGCCGCGATGGTCTCGGGGCCGCGTCGAAGGGACAGTATGATTTGATAATACTGGACGTGATGCTGCCTTTCCTCGACGGGTGGCAAATCATCAGCGCACTGAGGGAGTCCGGGCACGAAGAACCGGTCCTGTTTTTAACCGCAAAGGACAACGTGCGGGACAAAGTGAAAGGACTGGAGCTTGGCGCAGATGACTACCTGATTAAGCCCTTTGATTTTACGGAGCTGGTTGCACGTGTAAGAACCCTACTGCGCCGGGCACGCTCGCAGGCCGCAACAGTCTGCACCATCGCCGATATGACCGTTGATATGGTGCGCCGGACCGTGATCCGTTCGGGGAAGAAGATCCATCTCACCGGTAAAGAATACGTTCTGCTTGAGTTGCTGCTGCAACGCACCGGAGAAGTGTTACCCAGGAGTCTTATCTCGTCCCTGGTCTGGAACATGAATTTTGACAGTGATACGAATGTGATTGATGTCGCCGTGAGACGTCTGAGAAGTAAAATTGATGATGACTTTGAGCCAAAACTGATCCATACCGTTCGCGGTGCCGGATATGTCCTGGAGATCAGAGAAGAGTGAGGTTCAAAATTTCCCTGACCACACGCCTGAGCCTGATTTTTTCTGCGGTGATGCTTACGGTATGGTGGTTATCAAGTTTTATCCTGATTAGCACCCTTAATGGCTATTTCGATAATCAGGACCGCGATTTTCTGACAGGTAAACTTCAGCTCACCGAAGAGTTTCTTAAAACAGAGACGTTCAGGAACAAAACGGATATTAAGTCATTATCAGAAAAAATAAACGATGCGATGGTGGGGCACAATGGCTTATTCATTTCTATAAAAAACATGGAAAATGAAAAAATTGTTGAACTCTATGCCAAAAATTCTGTTGTTCCAGCGGTCCTGCTTAATAAGTCGGGTGATATTCTCGACTATATGATCCAGACGGAAGAAAATAACACCGTGTACCGCAGTATCTCGCGGCGGGTTGCCGTGACGCCGGAACAGGGTAAAAGCAAACATGTCATCATTACGGTTGCCACGGATACTGGGTATCACACCCTGTTTATGGACAAACTCAGTACCTGGCTGTTCTGGTTCAATATCGGTCTGGTCTTTATTTCTGTTTTTCTGGGCTGGCTGACCACACGTATTGGTCTGAAACCGCTACGGGAAATGACCAGTCTGGCTTCCTCCATGACCGTACACAGCCTGGATCAGCGTCTAAATCCCGATCTGGCTCCGCCGGAAATCTCTGAGACCATGCAGGAGTTCAATAATATGTTTGATCGCCTGGAGGGGGCATTCCGGAAACTGTCAGATTTCTCGTCTGACATCGCGCATGAGCTGCGCACACCAGTCAGTAATCTGATGATGCAGACGCAGTTTGCACTGGCTAAGGAAAGGGATGTTTCGCATTACCGCGAAATTTTATTCGCTAACCTGGAAGAACTGAAAAGGTTGTCACGAATGACCAGTGACATGCTTTTTCTGGCACGTTCAGAGCATGGTCTGCTGCGGCTGGATAAACATGATGTGGATCTGGCAGCCGAACTGAATGAATTACGTGAGTTGTTCGAGCCCCTGGCAGACGAAACAGGAAAGACAATCACGGTTGAAGGAGAGGGCGTTGTTGCCGGAGACAGCGATATGCTCCGACGTGCTTTCAGTAACCTGCTTTCCAATGCAATCAAGTATTCTCCCGATAACACCTGTACAGCGATACACCTTGAGCGTGACAGTGACTGTGTGAACGTGATGATTACGAATACGATGTCCGGCCAGGTTCCCGCTAATCTGGAACGTTTGTTTGACCGGTTCTATCGCGCAGACTCATCAAGGTTCTACAACACGGAAGGCGCGGGGCTGGGATTATCAATTACAAGGTCGATCATTCATGCTCACGGCGGCGAGCTGTCAGCAGAACAGCAGGGGCGTGAAATTGTGTTCAAAGTGCGCCTGTTAATGGATTAATCCCGTTGTTCAGGAGAAACCTGGAAGGTGACAAAATTGTCATCATTCAGTCACGCGATAAACAGAGGCGGTTTTTTATAATTATTCATAAATCAGGAGCAGCGTGATAACACAATCACCTGGTTCCTGGAGTGATGATTAACCCGCCCTGAGATCAACTGCTTTCTCTGTTATAAGCCATTGATTGTTTGGGTATGTAAACACCGGAGACCCAACCATGAAAAAGATTCTCGTATCATTTGTTGCCATTATGGCTGCCGCTTCATCTGCCATGGCTGCAGAGACAATGAACATGCATGACCAGGTAAATAATGCACAGGCACCTGCCCACCAGATGCAGTCATCTGCTGAAAAAAGTGCAATTCAGGGAGACAGCATGACAATGATGGATATGAGCAGTCACGATCAGGCCGCAATGTCCCATGACATGATGCAAAACAGCAATTCTGCTGCCCACCAGGACATGGCTGAAATGCATAAAAAAATGATGAAAGCTAAACCCGGAGCTACCAACGAAACAGCAAAGTCATTTTCTGAAATGAGCGAGCATGAGAAGGCCGCAGCTGTACATGAGAAGG
This sequence comes from Salmonella sp. SJTUF14076, assembly GCF_015534835.1. Classification (NCBI taxonomy): domain Bacteria; kingdom Pseudomonadati; phylum Pseudomonadota; class Gammaproteobacteria; order Enterobacterales; family Enterobacteriaceae; genus Salmonella; species Salmonella sp. SJTUF14076. Next base: position 118,465 of record NZ_CP064675.1, read on the forward strand.
CGAATAATGGTCAGTCTTCCGTTGTTCACCAGCAGCAGGCTGATAAGCATCGCAGTCAGATCACCCAGAATTAACCCGCAGCTCCACTTGTTAGACCCTCATTTGACGCCGAAGTCACTGGCTTACGCTCCCGTCCGGGAGCGTTTTTTTTCCCATATATCAAACTTTAACTCTGAAGAGGTGGAAGTATCTGACCAACACTGTCACGTAACGCCAGATAACTACAAAAACACCTTTTTCCTCCTGTAAATTGCAGTTCCTGCAAGAACATCAAGGCATAATGTTGGAACAGCGTGTGATACACACTTAGCATCATGTTTTGTATGTGTTTTTTTAAAACTTTACAACTTTAAAGTCTTTTTCAGGTTAAAGGATACAACTTTAATGTCTCTACACAGTCCTACCTTTGCTCAAATCAAAATGTTCTGACATACCAAAATGGAGTGTAAAATGACTCAAAACCAGGGTTCTGAGCCAGTACCGGCGAGCCGGACAGGGCAGCTCATCAGCGCCCGGGATATGGCCATGCAGAAATTCGAAGAAGGGATGCGGTTAATCTCGGAAGCGTCGGAACTGTGCGGTCTCTCTCTCTTCACCAGCAGAATTATGCAGCCCAACGCATTTGGTCTTCCGTCGTCACTGGATCGCACCATCGAGGAGGGGCGTAAGGAAATTGACCGTAAAACGTGGAAAAGGCTCTTTGAAGAAACAGGTATGGACCGGTACTGGAACCATAAGCAAAAAGAAGCCTTTAACGAATCCCTTCGTACGGATCCGCCCGTCGCTTCCCTGGAGATTGTTAAGGGAACATTACAGCATGCACTGGCTAACAGACGAGACACCCTTGCAGAAGGTTTCGTTGATGTTCTCAACAAGCTTGACCGAAGTTTCAAAAGCAATGCCAGGCAATATACAATGCCAAAAAAGCTTGTTCTTCGGGGGATTTTTCCTGGTGTGAACGTGCTGAGGTACAACGGTTTCTCGCAGGACAATCACTTTTGTTTACGCGACTTTGAGAATATTGTATGCATCTGTTCTGATACTCCAACACCTGCAACCGGCGGTGGGCTGAGTATGGTCGACAGGCTGACGGCCATGAGAAATACAGAATTCACAGGCGAGGTCAGTGATGAGAATGGCTGGCGGTGTCGCCTGTTTGAGAATGGAAACGTTCATATTTGCATCGACAGTATCTCGCTTCTGAATGCTCTGAACGATCTTATCAGCATATATTTTGCAAACCAGCTTCCGGCCGCAGGAAAAAAATGATGATTGAAAATGATAAAGAAAAAAGCCTGAACGATGCTACCCCGCCAGAGGTGCAGAATGACATCCGCAGCGAATCCACTGAAAAATCAAAGGAAATGGGTCGTTCAAGGTACTCATCTATCGCGATGATCGATTACTTCAATGCAATCGAACGTCTGTGCAAAGAGAAAGAAATTAACCCGGAAAATATCGATCTGAGCTTCAAAGTTCACTGGCTCAGAAACGCTGTTGGCGGCTCGTTTGCAAGGTCACAGGAGATGTTCGCGGAGTACCAGAAGTATGTTAAAGAGGTTCCTGAAGAGGCCCGTTACCTGGATATACCCGATGAGGTAAAGGTTGCACTCGGCGATATTATCTCGTACATCACCTGGCACTACCGTAGAAGCTATACCGCAATACAGAATGATAGTGTTAAAAAAGCTGAAGCACGTAGCATGCAGCTGGAGGAGGAGGTAACGCAGCTGTTACAGCGGCTTGAGCAAAGCGCTACCGATATGGATGAGCTGAAACTTGAGAATCAGGCACTACAGGGTCGATTAGAGATCCGGGACAGTACCGTCAAGGAGTTAGAAACAAGGCTGAATGTTGCCGAAGCAGAACTCGAAACCTGCCATCACCAGTTAGATAGCACACGGCATGAATTGAGCCTCGCACAGCAGTCAAATGACTCACTCTCCCAGCAACTGGCTGAACGTAAAACAGAGATCGCTGGTCACCTTGAATATCAAAAAAAGCTGAACGAAGAGATCAACACGCAGCGTTCTGATAACGCCGGTCTTTCCAGACAATGCGACCAGTTAAGTCAGACTGTGTCAGATACAAAGGCAGAGAGGGACAGGTTTGAACAGGAATTGATTGCTGCACAGAACCTTTGTACTGAGCTGAAAAGTGCACTGTCCGGGAAAGAGGGTGACCTGGTGGCGGTGAATGCCGAGCTTACTGAACTCCATAAACTAAACGAGTCGCTGAGCGCCGACCTGAATAAAGTAACTTTGGTCAGCCAGGGCTATGAAGCGGAAGTGGCTGAACAAAGCAATGAACTCAAAACGCTCCAGGCCAAAGTAATGAAGCTGGAAGCTACCCTGGAGGCGGAGAAAACAATCTCAGAATCCCTAAAAGGCACCATTGATACATTAACTGGTGCAATGGCAGGGGGAGGTACTGGAAAGTCAAAACAGCCGCGTAGCAGAAAAACATCATGATAAATGAAGCCAGGTTGATACACTTCTCTGCATCCCCTGGCACATAAGAACTTCTGCGGACATTCAGCCCGTCCGCAGGAGTTTTCGTCCTTCAGTCAACAAATGCACTACCTTTTTTGAGTCTCCACTTTCCAGAGCAGAAAACACGTTACCGATTCTACCAACAGCTTGTATCTGAGTGATAACCCCAGTCTTGTAATCATCTAGGATCCCTGACAGGAAAGCGTTCAGTTTTGTCTGTTCGCTTAGCGAAAGCATGTAGGACATTTTTTCTCCATTTTAAGCAGGTGTGTCAGTTGAAAGAGGTTTGCGTGATTCTGGAAAATGAGGCAGCACCATAGTTTCAGATGCTGTGGTCGCATCCCAGTGCCACCATCCATAAGGCCCATATTCACGGTTGTAATAATCTTTTTTGAGTTGCTTTCGGGCCAGATAAGCAGGAGTGGCCATACCAAATACTTCCATCGGGAACGGCTTATCGCTTTTTGTGTCGAGCAGGTAGAAGTCAGGGAACACCTCACTAATACTCGCATCATAACGCATGGGCTTAACGTACTGCCGGTGCTCTGCATCCAGCTTTTCTGCAACAACCGCCTCATAGGAGGAGTCCAGAGGTATCCAGTTCTCGCTAACGTGCATCAGCACAATTTGATGAGCTCTTACAGAAGGGCCTCTGCCGGTTACCGCAGCTGGTGACGTCAACGCAAAGACAACTATTTTCGCCCCGGATTTCCATGCTGCGTACTCCGATGAAAATCGTTTCTTTACGCTATCCCAATGGACTTCTGAATTGAAAAAAATCAGCGGTAGCCCCCCAAAATTCCGCAGGGGTAAAAATTTAAGTGGCTTCTCATGCTTTTCAGCATCGTAGCGAGGTAAAACTGACAGGAGCATGAGACGTTTATCACTCATCGCCTGTGATGAAAGACGCTGAATTTGCGACTGAGCGACAGGTTGTTTCGGGTCAGGTACACCAATGAATAAATGGTCACCTATGCAGGCTCTGCCGGTACGAATTTGTTTAGCGGTTTCAAGCAGACGATACCGTACCAGTGAATCGTTACGTTTCCCTGCCATTTTCGGGTACCAGACATTCAGACCAGACTCTGTCCACAAAAGACTAAGCAAGCCCAGGAGGGTCATTGAGGCCTGACCTCCTTCTGGTCGCTGAACATGGGGCAGGGGAGGCACTTCTGATTTTTCAGGAGGATCTTTCTCTGTCATACCGATACCGAGCCTTACAGCCATATCACCTTCGGTTGTAATCCGGACCACACCACTCGCATATCCTTTCAGGCCGGTATGCCGGGCATCAAGGGAGAAGAATACACAGGAAGGATCATGCTCAATGCCCGTGTTAGCGGCTTTGACGAGAATAAAGGCATCACCGTTCGGTAAAGCACGAACATAAAGTCGCTTTTCTCCTTTTCCACGACATCCGCAGGTGATGACTGATTTTTGACCTGAGGTGTGGTGTGCCTTTTTAAGAGCCGACTGCCACCCTTTAGCAAACTCATCCTGCGTTTGAAAGTCAGGTGAATACCTTTTGACGTTTGGATCGTCGTCGTAAGCAATCATCACTGCGAATTTTTGGCTCATAGTAGTCTCCTAAACAGAAAGTTTAATATCCCAACCAGAGCAACACTTCCTGAGCGTCATACTGTTCCTTTACGCCCATGTCGCTAAAGAATTCTTCGAAATCTGTTTCGGGAACGCAATGCCTGGACAGTTCTTGTAATGCTCGTTCTTTAGATACCGTCTCACCTTCAGCTGATTCGAAATACGTCATGGTTGACCTCTGACATTATTACAACAATCTTAAGCATTTAAATTGATGAAGGAGCTCAGGTCAGCTGACTTCGTCGTAAAACTGCCGCAAGCGCTGGGAGGCTGCAAATTCAATTCGTGACTTCAGCAGTTTGGCGACGGCCGCAAAGACATCAACGACCACGGAGTTCCCAAACTGTCTGTAAGCCTGTGTATTGGACACAGGGATACGGAAAACACTTTCCCCGGGTTTATCGAAGCCCATTAGCCTGCTGCATTCACGTGGCGTTAGCATGCGTGGCCGACGGTCCATGTTGTATGTGTTATGGAAATCAGTTTCTCCCAGTTCATGAGACCAGCCCCGATCAATAAGAATTTCAGATCCGTCTTTCATATAGCGGCTTGAGAGGGTTCTGGTGACACTATTAACATTGGAAGGATCTACTAGTCCAAAACCAAAACCATTGCCTTTTGCCGCATGTTTCTTTGCATAGTTGTATAAGTACTCCCAGAGTTTAGGGGAGAGGATGTATTTACTATCTACGCTCGGATCCAGTAAATCTGAGAGAGAAGGGCGCTTGTCCGGATAAAAGTCTTTAATGTCTCTCAGAGTAAAACCGTCTTTCAGACGTAGGTCGCGGCGAAAACCAATAAGGACGATACGTTCACGGTGCTGGGGTCGGAAATGACGGCCATCGATGACTTTAGGATCATCCGCGCCCGTGCTTTCGCTGTTTGCGACGTCGTAGCCAAGCTCATCGAGCGTTTTCATGATGATGTTAAAGGTATTACCCTTATCGTGACTCTTCAGATTTTTTACGTTTTCCAGAACAAAAATTGCAGGTTGTTTTGCCCGGATGATCCTGGCCACATCAAAGAAGAGCGTACCCTGAGTGTCGCACTCGAAACCGTGTTTGCGACCCATAGAGTTCTTTTTACTGACACCGGCGATGCTGAATGGCTGGCATGGAAATCCCGCAAGAAGAACATCATGATCCGGGATAGAGGCATCGATAAATTTGTATGCCTCGTCATCAGTAACCTCGGGCCGGTTGCTAAGAGTGATGTCACGGATGTCTGAATTGAAGCGGTGCTCGTTCTCATCGCAATACCAGTTCGCCCGGTAAGTACGGCTGGAATAAGTATTCCATTCGCTCGTGAAAAGACATTTACCACCGATGGCATCAAATCCGCTTCGCAGTCCACCTATACCTGCAAACAGATCGATAAAGCTAAAGTGCCTGTCCTCATAATCAGCAGGTCGTGAAGGTATTAAAGTCTGTAGATAGCGTCCATCTGCGATACTCAGCTCACAATGCTCAGGTATGCATGTAACCTGACGTTTAAGGGATGCACGGGACCAATTACTGCCATTTTCATCATTTAATACCTGAGCCAGATATTTCAGGTCATAAATGGTCGAAGCTGTTAACAAAGTTTTGTGGATCAGAGATGGTGTTTTATCCACATCATTCAGGTCTGTCTCAAGATCATGAGTGTAACGTTTCATCCAAACTCTCTCAGGAATAATATCTTTGAGATAGATTAACACGCTTAATTTGGATTATTTTTTGGTTCAGGTTCTAAATTTATTGTGATTATTCTGCCTTTAAGTTGCAAAAAGATTGGTTTTAAGCCCGCCCATGAAATAATGACTTGTTAAAATACTGCCTGTAAATAGGCTTGTGGATACATGTCTGTACTCAACAAATCAAGGTGAAATGATGTTTTTTTTAACAAAGTTACTTTTGCCCATCATGATTGTTGTATTCCCAGTGGCGTCCTGGGGGAACTCAACAACTTTTGAGGCAAAGGTGGTTAAGATTGTTGACGGTGACACCATAACTGCGTTGGATGCTCAAAACACAACCATCAAAATACGGATGTATGGTATAGACGCTCCTGAATCTAAACAGGCTTTTGGCCAAAAAGCAAAACAGGCCTTAACCACAGCTATAGCAACTAAAATCGTTACCGTGATAGACCATGGTACGGATATCTATGGCCGTATGTTAGGTACCATCTGGTTAGATGGATATGATATCAATGCCTCTATGGTGGACAGTGGATATGCGTGGGTTTATCGGTTCGAAGATAACGCCATTGTCCCTGGCTATATCAAATATGAATCCGCAGCACAAAAGGAGGCAAAAGGGTTATGGGCAGACACCAACCCTGTCCCACCATGGCAGTGGAGACAGGCAAACGAAAAGCCCAGAAAGGTGAAAGAGAAGAAATAACCATGATGAAAGAGCCTCATCCGTTACTTCAGTTGGTACTAAACGATTCCGGTCGTCTAACCATGCCTGTTTATTATAGAGATCAACAGTATTGCCCGACTTGCCTTACAAAGGTGTTGAAGAGTGAGGATGGAAGTTTGGCGCACCTCGGGGAAATAAATCAAAATACATGTAGACCTTCTATTTCAGTAGTTGTGACAAAAGCAATTATTGAAATGTTATGTGACGGGGAAAAAATATATGTAAATCCAATACGACACCGAGGCCGGGTGCTGGCACCCTCAGTAATTTTTTCTCCCGACACTCACACTTTCAAACCGTTTATAAATACAGACTATCAGCCTGTGGGAGCAAACTGGAAAAGTGAAAAGGGATATAAACTCGGTCTGTTTTATCTCAAAGATCGAGCCAACTCTATCAATAAAGAGGAATTTGATTTCATTGCCGTTATAGACCCTGAGGCAATGCAGAAAGAATTTATTTCGGCCTGGTCTGAGGTTGATGAAAAAAATCCATTGGAAACGCTGAAGCAGATCTTACGATCTAAAAACAACTCTTCTTTATGGGTAAAATGGCCTGGCAAAATTGAGCATGCGCAAAAAGGAAATTACAACGAAAATTACTGGTTCGATTATCAATCTGATAATCAGGAAGTGAACTGTACGGTCTCTGTTGTAGGTATCGAAGGTAACAGTTCCGGTGAGACAATTTATAGATTGCAAACTTTGCTAAAGCGTAAGCTCAATGAATATCAACTGGTTCGGTCTTTAGGGACTATTATGCTTCTTGATAATACCGGGAATATGATTCCATCAAACCATCCTTATTTTGAAGTCATCTCAAAAGCATGTATAAATGGAGTGCGTGACTTTGTTCGTCAAAACCCGTGGGTAGTCTGACGGTCAACTATAAAGCATAATATAATTAGTAATAACAAGGAACAGACATGAATGAAAACTCAGTAATCTTAATAAGTTTATTTTGGTTTTTTTTGGGATCGAGTGTTGTAGCTGGTTTTATGGATGCATCATTATATTGCTGGATTTTTGCAGCCATAAGCGCATTGTTTCTTCTTTCGGTGATACAAACACCAAAGGAGTTAACGGTATCTATTAGTCATATGACAAGCAAAACGCTGATCTCAAAGACAGATGATGGATACACATTTAGCATTTCACCTTACGGAGACGGGTACCGCTTATCAGTCTCGCCTGAAAATCGTCACAATGGTACCCAAAGCTTTGACGGCTGGTTCCCACGTTTTTTTTCCGAACCACAGTATGCCAAATCATCTTTAACTAAATTTCTCGGTGAGTCCTTAGTATGGGAAGAAGATTCAAGTAATGCTCTATGAGATTACTTATTATAAATTTTTCTATTAATCTCCATGGAGTGATATATGAATTTGGCCTATTTTTTATTTTTGTCTATAACTGTTATGCTTACGAGCTTTATTATTAAATCACTTGTCGTATTGGTAAAGTTCAAATTACTTCGTGATGAACGTCTCGAATATACCAGCAATAAAAATATTGATGAGATGTACGATTTAATGAATGCGAAGGAAGAAATCCTCATAAGGCATCATAAGCAGATGTTGGCATTGCATCTTTCACTATTAATATTCGTTCTATTTATTGCTTACATTTACTAAAAATAATTTTATTCAACATTTCAACAAAGGGTTTTCAATGGAAAGCTTCGAAACTGAACAAATGATTCAATATGCTTTCTACATAAATATCGTAATAACGACTGGTTTGGCATGGTTTTGCTTGCGGTCAGGATTGCATTACAATTTTTTCAGAAAAGCAGAGAGTGCCAGAACAAAAGGGCTGAGTAGTACCTCTACTGAACACGGTCCAGCAATAGTGAGACTAAAGAAGCTACAAGCATTAGTAGATTTTATTAGTAACTGTGCTTTTCTAATCCTTTCAATTGGCACAGCTTATATTTTGTATGTTTGGAGCCACAGTTAACTCATACGAGGTAACTTCGGCAGGTAACAACTTCTAATGCAGGACTTTAATAACTCTAAGGGATTCTACATGAAAAAAGACGATCTAATTACGCGTTGTAAATTACTTAAAGGCGAACGCGATGAGTCTATCTTTACCATATTAATTGGGATAGTAGTAAAGCTGGGGCTGGTAGGCCTGGCATTCTATCTGTTGCTTGGTTCCACGATTGATTGGTCAAGCTGGAAAACTTATGCCGCCATGTTGATCTTGGGAGCATTTCTCTAAAATCTTGAACCTTTTTTCACTCATTACAAGCCATGACCTAGTGCGTAGATCATACGATCTTTAAACCTTATGTCATTGATTTATAAGTACATATAACAAAGATTATGTTAAATACTGTATGTATGTACAGCATCAACAGTTGCCCCCCTCATATTGAGGTAATTGCTACATTCATACCACTATTCTTCTTATAGTATCGACATCCTGAATTATTGCACCCTACTGCTTTGTCTTTAGCTGTTCCGAATTAAAATTCATTGCTCAATTTGGATCACATGACGATCAGCGTATTCCTTTGCTTTATCAAAGTTAAGTTTTTAAAACATAAGATATGTAATGACAAATTCTCAATCTGATTTTCCTTTGAACGATCAAAATTTTCAGGCAGATTTGCTGAAAATCAAAAAGGTTTTCGCCGACCTTATAACGCAGGCATCAGATGGTAAGATACCCATAAGGTCTTCTCATGTACACGGCTTACACCATTTCGAGGAGCTCTACATCCGGGCAAGAGCAGGCATGTGTTCGGTCCTGGGATATCCGGTCATGGTTGTTTCAACTATCTCAGTTAAAGAGCCCGGCACAGGCATTTTTAGAGCGCTTCTTGCAGAATTGAAATGTATTGCAGATGAACAAAATTACATTTTGAAAATTGAAAATGTACTGCCTCCCCTATTCCGCAAATACCTTATTCAAGAAGGTTTTGTTTTCCCAGGTGAACCTTGGATGTGTGGTTCCGGCTATTGGTTTAAGAACCCACAAGTACTTCATGAAAATATTGAGTTATTATCTGTTTAAGTCGATCTAACAATTTCACTGGAGCTAACATGTCCCCGGAATTGGTATCAGACATTGCAAGAGTGGCGCATGAAAAGCTACTTTCAATTTTAACGGAGTGCGGCATAGAGAAGACGGCAGGCACTTGCCTTTTTGCAAGCTATCTTGTGTGTTATTTAGCAAAAACTAAAGGTCTAGATGCTGTTGTCCGTGGGGGTAACGGTGCAGATGATGGCGGTATATTTATAGAGTGTGGTGGCTTTGGCCATTATTGGTGTGAGTTGAATTTCGAAGAAGTGCAATATTATATTGACATCACTTCCGAACAGTTTGGGTTTCATCCATACATAGTGAAACTCGCCAACGATATAACAGGATGGCCTCGATATATTCCTGGTGATCAGGAAACGGTCGATAGTCATTTAGAACAATTATTACGCGACGGCTATACAGAATAGGCTGCGTATACCCTATCGCAGCCTTTCAGGCTCTTAACCCTTGTGACCTGTTAACGGAACCACTCAGGATGACGCTGCCGATCAACTTTGATAACCTGCGAATTAAATTCAACGACATCCGCTGGAGTAAGCATTAATTCATCAGGATTTACAATAAATGGTCTTAAAACCACTTCGCCACCGTCTTCTTTTGCACCGTAGATATTAATAAGAAAGTGCAGTCGTTGATTTCCTTCAGCATTGCGTTGCCATTCTCTAAAAGTCAAAGTTTGTTTAATATAGTTTGTTAAAAGAAATGCGAATTCAGATTCTTCCGTTTGTGAGATACCGATTTTGTTAGACATTTTTTTTAGTATCTTTCCGAGCATGGACACACAGGCATCTAGACTTAACGATGTTGAAATTTTGGTCGTATTAAAATCCTCCTGCGAAAGTGAAATCATCCATGTATTATCTTTATGATAGTCGGTAATATAAATAAAATGAGATGTAAAAGGCGTTGAGTGATTGAACTCTCCTAAGTTCCATCCATACTGACTCACTGTATTTGAGCTAAGTTCTTTGTCGGTAATGTTCATAATTCATACCTTTCGATAAAGTCTGTAATGATAATTAGCTATCTCAAAGGACCAGAACAACTCTTGAAATAACCACACTCGAAGAATTTATCATATTGAACACCCCTACCTAATAACCTTGCCGACTTAATAAATCACAATAGCCCTCCCCTGACATTTTAAAATGCTACTTGAATTTTTGATAGCTTATGGTTGTTTTATGTTCTTTGTGATACGCATATGTCATCTTCTCTTTCCAGTACCAATCTTGTAGATCCTGCAAGTCTAGCCCATTTTTCTCACGTATGCTTTCGTGTAATTCGCTAAGCGCGAGTTTATCATTAGGTTTATAAATGGCTAATTTTTCTTCAAATAAATCCAGCCAACGTTTCCCCATCTTACGACGCAAAACAAACACCATCGTGATAAATGTAATGAAATGCACAGCAATTAGTTCCAACTTATGCGATTGCTGACCAGATAAAATTACTATTGTAACAACAGGGATGGCCGTATATAAAGCAATCAAAGCGACCATAAGTTGGTATGGTTTTTCCCGTATTACCATGTTCATGGGTAAACCAGAGGACGCTACTGCTTGCCAAAATCTTAAAGGGGAGCCCGCAGAATTCGGAAAAAATCGTACGCTAAGGTTTTCCGGGCATCCGTAAGGGCCGAAACTTCCCGTCTTCCAGTCTGCGGCTCTGCCGCCAGACGTAATCGCCGGTTAGGTTGATGTGCTCCCAGCCCAGCGGCGACAGGAATTGCAGCAGCTCGCCGTCCACCGGCTTGCCGGCCTCGACCAACCCCTGGGTGGCGCGTTCCAGGTACACCGTGTTCCACAGCACGATAGCCGCCGTCACCAGGTTGAGGCCGCTGGCCCGGTAGCGCTGCTGCTCGAAGCTCCGATCCCTGATTTCCCCAAGGCGGTTGAAGAACACCGCCCTGGCCAGCGAGTTGCGCGCCTCACCTTTGTTCAGGCCGGCATGCACGCGGCGGCGCAGTTCAACACTTTGCAGCCAGTCCAGGATGAACAGCGTGCGCTCGATCCGGCCCAGCTCGCGCAGGGCCACGGCCAGTCCGTTCTGGCGCGGGTAGCTGCCGAGCTTGCGCAGCATCAGCGAGGCGGTGACGGTGCCCTGCTTGATCGAGCTGGCCAGGCGCAGGATGTCGTCCCAGTGGGCACGCACGTGCTTGATGTTCAGGGTGCCGCCGATCAGCGGGCGCAACGTCGGGTAGGCTTGCACGCCCTGCGGCACGTACAGCTTGGTTTCGCCGAGGTCGCGGATGCGCGGCGCGAAGCGGAAGCCTAGCAGGTGCATCAGGGCAAAGACGTGATCGGTGAAGCCGGCCGTGTCGGTGTAGTGCTCCTCGATCCGCAGGTCGGACTCGTGGTACAGCAGGCCGTCGAGCACATAGGTGGAATCGCGGACGCCGACATTCACCACGCGGGTGCTGAACGGCGCGTACTGGTCGGAGATATGGGTATAGAACAGCCGTCCCGGCTCGCTACCGTACTTCGGGTTGACGTGCCCGGTGCTCTCGCCCCGGCCACCCGCGCGGAAGCGCTGGCCATCGGAGGATGAGGTCGTGCCGTCGCCCCAGTGGGCGGCAAAGGCGTGGCGATACTGGTGGTTGACCAGCTCGGCCAAGGCCGCCGAATAGGTTTCGTCGCGGATGTGCCAGGCTTGCAGCCAGGACAGCTTGGCGTAGGTCAGGCCGGGGCTCGACTCGGCCATCTTGGTCAGCCCGAGGTTGATCGCATCACCGAGGATTGCGGACAGCAGCAACGTCCTGTCTTTGGCCTCGGCCCCGTCCTTCAAGTGGGTGAAGTGGCGGCTGAAGCCCGTCCAGTCGTCCACGTCCATCAGCAGTTCGGTGATCTTGATGCGCGGCAGTAACTGGCTGGTTTGGTCGATCAGCGCCTGCGCCCGATCCGGCACCGCCGCATCCAGCGGGGTGATTTTCAGCCCTGACTCGGTGAGGATGGCATCGGGCAGCTCGTTGTCCTTGGCCAGGCGGGTGACGGTGGCCAACTGCTCGTCCAGCAGCTGCAAACGCTCTTCCAGGTACTGGTCGCTGTTCGGGTTGATCGCCAGGGGCAGGGCCTGCTCGCGCTTGAGTGCGGCGAACTTCTCGGCCGGCAGCAGGTAGTCGTCGAAGTCGCGGAACTGCCGCGAGCCCTTGACCCAGATGTCGCCGGAGCGCAGGGCGTTCTTCAGCTCGGACAGGGCGCAGATTTCGTAGAATTTCCGGTCGAGGCCTTCCGGGGTGATCACCAGCGGCTTCCAGCGCGGCTTGATGAAGGCCGTGGGTGCATCGGCCGGCACCTTGCGCAGGTTGTCGGCGTTCATCTCACGCAGGGTCTGCACGGCTGCCAGCACGCCTTGCGCGGCCGGCCCGTGCTGTTCCCCAACTTTTCGCTCGGCGAAGAGTATGAACATGCGCCGCCGGCGACGAATCGCCAAATCTCACCGTATCTCCCGAGCGGACGATTTCGCACCGGTCTGCCCGTCGAAGGGCTTGCGATCGAACGGGGCGACCTTTTCTATGCATGTCCGCGAGCCAGCGTCTTTTATGGCACGGCGCTCGACGCCGACCTTCGGACGCGCGGCGTAAGCACGCTTGTCATGGCCGGGATAAGCACCACCGGCGTTGTTCTTTCAAGCGTCGCCTGGGCTAGTGATGCGGACTACGACGTGCGTTTGGTCCAGGACTGCTGCTACGACCCGGATCGGGATGCCCACGAAGCTCTGTTGCGTTCCGGGTTCGGCGGACGTGTACAGGTCGTGTAATTTTCGGGCCTCGCATGATCGCGGCCATAGCCGCAGGTGGATTGGTGCGAGGCAGGGCCAGTCCAAGTCAGGGTGCGGTCATCGCGGCGCCTGCAACTCTCAAAAACCCATCGCCGTAGCGGAGGTCTTGTAATCGCATGTCATTACGCACGCCCGATTTATTGTTCACAGCGATAGCACCTGCCATTTGGGGCAGCACCTACATTGTCACCACCCAATACCTGCCGAACTTCTCACCGATGACGGTCGCGATGCTGCGGGCGTTGCCGGCGGGTTTATTGCTCGTGATGATCGTCCGACAGATTCCAACGGGAATCTGGTGGATGCGCATCTTCATCCTCGGCGCACTTAATATTTCGCTATTCTGGAGCTTGTTGTTTATTTCGGTCTACCGCCTGCCGGGCGGGGTCGCGGCGACGGTAGGCGCTGTGCAGCCGCTGATGGTCGTGTTCATCTCTGCCGCTCTGCTAGGTAGCCCGATACGATTGATGGCGGTCCTGGGGGCTATTTGCGGAACTGCGGGCGTGGCGCTGTTGGTGTTGACACCAAACGCAGCGCTAGATCCTGTCGGCGTCGCAGCGGGCCTGGCGGGGGCGGTTTCCATGGCGTTCGGAACCGTGCTGACCCGCAAGTGGCAACCTCCCGTGCCTCTGCTCACCTTTACCGCCTGGCAACTGGCGGCCGGAGGACTTCTGCTCGTTCCAGTAGCTTTAGTGTTTGATCCGCCAATCCCGATGCCTACAGGAACCAATGTTCTCGGCCTGGCGTGGCTCGGCCTGATCGGAGCGGGTTTAACCTACTTCCTTTGGTTCCGGGGGATCTCGCGACTCGAACCTACAGTTGTTTCCTTACTGGGCTTTCTCAGCCCGGGGACCGCCGTGTTGCTAGGATGGTTGTTCTTGGATCAGACGCTGAGTGCGCTTCAAATCATCGGCGTCCTGCTCGTGATCGGGAGTATCTGGCTGGGCCAACGTTCCAACCGCACTCCTAGGGCGCGTATAGCTTGCCGGAAGTCGCCTTGACCCGCATGGCATAGGCCTATCGTTTCCACGATCAGCGATCGGCTCGTTGCCCTGCGCCGCTCCAAAGCCCGCGACGCAGCGCCGGCAGGCAGAGCAAGTAGAGGGCAGCGCCTGCAATCCATGCCCACCCGTTCCACGTTGTTATAGAAGCCGCATAGATCGCCGTGAAGAGGAGGGGTCCGACGATCGAGGTCAGGCTGGTGAGCGCCGCCAGTGAGCCTTGCAGCTGCCCCTGACGTTCCTCATCCACCTGCCTGGACAACATTGCTTGCAGCGCCGGCATTCCGATGCCACCCGAAGCAAGCAGGACCATGATCGGGAACGCCATCCATCCCCGTGTCGCGAAGGCAAGCAGGATGTAGCCTGTGCCGTCGGCAATCATTCCGAGCATGAGTGCCCGCCTTTCGCCGAGCCGGGCGGCTACAGGGCCGGTGATCATTGCCTGGGCGAGTGAATGCAGAATGCCAAATGCGGCAAGCGAAATGCCGATCGTGGTCGCGTCCCAGTGAAAGCGATCCTCGCCGAAAATGACCCAAAGCGCGGCCGGCACCTGTCCGACAAGTTGCATGATGAAGAAGACCGCCATCAGGGCGGCGACGACGGTCATGCCCCGGGCCCACCGGAACGAAGCGAGCGGGTTGAGAGCCTCCCGGCGTAACGGCCGGCGTTCGCCTTTGTGCGACTCCGGCAAAAGGAAACAGCCCGTCAGGAAATTGAGGCCGTTCAAGGCTGCCGCGGCGAAGAACGGAGCGTGGGGGGAGAAACCGCCCATCAGCCCACCGAGCACAGGTCCCGCGACCATCCCGAACCCGAAACAGGCGCTCATGAAGCCGAAGTGCCGCGCGCGCTCATCGCCATCAGTGATATCGGCAATATAAGCGCCGGCTACCGCCCCAGTCGCCCCGGTGATGCCGGCCACGATCCGCCCGATATAGAGAACCCAAAGGAAAGGCGTCGTCGCCATGATGGCGTAGTCGACAGCAGCGCCGGCCAGCGAGACGAGCAAGACCGGCCGCCGCCCGAAACGATCCGACAGCGCGCCCAGCACAGGTGCGCAGGCAAATTGCATCAACGCATACAGCGCCAGCAGAATGCCATAGTGGGCGGTGACGTCGTTCGAGTGAACCAGATCGCGCAGGAGGCCCGGCAGCACCGGCATAATCAGGCCGATGCCGACAGCGTCGAGCGCGACAGTGCTCAGAATTACGATCAGGGGTCTGTTGGGTTTCACGTCTGGCCTCCGGACCAGCCTCCGCTGGTCCGATTGAACGCGCGGATTCTTTATCACTGATAAGTTGGTGGACATATTATGTTTATCAGTGATAAAGTGTCAAGCATGACAAAGTTGCAGCCGAATACAGTGATCCGTGCCGCCCTGGACCTGTTGAACGAGGTCGGCGTAGACGGTCTGACGACACGCAAACTGGCGGAACGGTTGGGGGTTCAGCAGCCGGCGCTTTACTGGCACTTCAGGAACAAGCGGGCGCTGCTCGACGCACTGGCCGAAGCCATGCTGGCGGAGAATCATACGCATTCGGTGCCGAGAGCCGACGACGACTGGCGCTCATTTCTGATCGGGAATGCCCGCAGCTTCAGGCAGGCGCTGCTCGCCTACCGCGATGGCGCGCGCATCCATGCCGGCACGCGACCGGGCGCACCGCAGATGGAAACGGCCGACGCGCAGCTTCGCTTCCTCTGCGAGGCGGGTTTTTCGGCCGGGGACGCCGTCAATGCGCTGATGACAATCAGCTACTTCACTGTTGGGGCCGTGCTTGAGGAGCAGGCCGGCGACAGCGATGCCGGCGAGCGCGGCGGCACCGTTGAACAGGCTCCGCTCTCGCCGCTGTTGCGGGCCGCGATAGACGCCTTCGACGAAGCCGATCCGGACGCAGCGTTCGAGCAGGGACTCGCGGTGATTGTCGATGGATTGGCGAAAAGGAGGCTCGTTGTCAGGAACGTTGAAGGACCGAGAAAGGGTGACGATTGATCAGGACCGCTGCCGGAGCGCAACCCACTCACTACAGCAGAGCCATGTAGACAACATCCCCTCCCCCTTTCCACCGCGTCAGACGCCCGTAGCAGCCCGCTACGGGCTTTTTCATGCCCTGCCCTAGCGTCCAAGCCTCACGGCCGCGCTCGGCCTCTCTGGCGGCCTTCTGGCGCTCCTGCTGCGGCGTCCGCTCGTGGGCCGTGGCGCGGGTCCGCGCGCCGGCCTCGTGCGCCTGGCGCTCGCGGGCGAGGTCCAGGGCGGCCGTCTTCACGTTCTGCCTTGCGCAGATGAGATAGGGGAGCCCGCAGAATTCGGAAAAAATCGTACGCTAAGGTTTTCCGGCACTGTTGCAAATAGTCGGTGGTGATAAACTTATCATCCCCTTTTGCTGATGGAGCTGCACATGAACCCATTCAAAGGCCGGCATTTTCAGCGTGACATCATTCTGTGGGCCGTACGCTGGTACTGCAAATACGGCATCAGTTACCGTGAGCTGCAGGAGATGCTGGCTGAACGCGGAGTGAATGTCGATCACTCCACGATTTACCGCTGGGTTCAGCGTTATGCGCCTGAAATGGAAAAACGGCTGCGCTGGTACTGGCGTAACCCTTCCGATCTTTGCCCGTGGCACATGGATGAAACCTACGTGAAGGTCAATGGCCGCTGGGCGTATCTGTACCGGGCCGTCGACAGCCGGGGCCGCACTGTCGATTTTTATCTCTCCTCCCGTCGTAACAGCAAAGCTGCATACCGGTTTCTGGGTAAAATCCTCAACAACGTGAAGAAGTGGCAGATCCCGCGATTCATCAACACGGATAAAGCGCCCGCCTATGGTCGCGCGCTTGCTCTGCTCAAACGCGAAGGCCGGTGCCCGTCTGACGTTGAACACCGACAGATTAAGTACCGGAACAACGTGATTGAATGCGATCATGGCAAACTGAAACGGATAATCGGCGCCACGCTGGGATTTAAATCCATGAAGACGGCTTACGCCACCATCAAAGGTATTGAGGTGATGCGTGCACTACGCAAAGGCCAGGCCTCAGCATTTTATTATGGTGATCCCCTGGGCGAAATGCGCCTGGTAAGCAGAGTTTTTGAAATGTAAGGCCTTTGAATAAGACAAAAGGCTGCCTCATCGCTAACTTTGCAACAGTGCCTAAATTTGCGCATGTAACGCTCCTGTATATGATGGATGAACCACTCTCGTTCAGGGTTATGGCGAAATGTTTATCGCCGCAGCGAGAGATTCAGTCTTGCTATCAATATTCCTGAAGGTTGTCCGCCTGATTTCAGGGTAAGCATTCATTCACTGGCCGGTTCTACCTTATTATTCATACAGATTAAAGTAGTTGTGCCTGCTACTGCGGTCACCTTCCTTGACAAAGTAAGCAAAGTTTGAAAAATTTAACACCGACGAAAGGCCATACCTTCGTTAGTGTGCGAAAGCCGCTTGCGAGCGACGGAATAGGTGAAAGCTTTAGTCAGGGTTAATTACCCTGTCTGCGGTGATGGGATGGC
Organism: Salmonella sp. SJTUF14076; assembly: GCF_015534835.1. Classification (NCBI taxonomy): domain Bacteria; kingdom Pseudomonadati; phylum Pseudomonadota; class Gammaproteobacteria; order Enterobacterales; family Enterobacteriaceae; genus Salmonella; species Salmonella sp. SJTUF14076. The sequence goes on from NZ_CP064675.1 coordinate 136,309, forward strand.
TCAGGCGTATATCATCACTCCTTCCAAAGTCCGTACACACTCTTTCAGCCTTTGCAGAAATGCAGGGGCTGTTTCATATCAGACAAGCGCAATGAAATTTTCAAATGCTTTCCAAAAATTCAAAGGCCTTAAGCTTTATCTGTATCTTACGGTCCCCGCACGGAAAGTAACTTTCCTGAACAGGAACCGCCTTGCCAGCCTTAACTTTCTAAACGGTTAAAGTTACACCAAGCTGTAAATGGTGAAACAGTTTTTGAAGCCCATGAAACACCGCTGTCGGAAAGATAACTAGCCCCAAGACGTCTAACTTCTTTTTGATGTAGAGCTAATTCTTTCGGATCGGCAATATCTTCCACCACGCTCATCATGGCCATCTGAACTCCGGGAGATGCCATTTTATAAGCTGTCGAGCTTGCAACTGAATTTTTCAGGATTGCCACTCTTTCTTTTTCTGGTCGTCCATTGTCAGACGTATTCGCATAAGTTGTACCGGCAATCAACAACGGAAGGCTGGCATTGGCACAGAAATGCATAACGCGTTTTTGCTGGAGCTGTAATTCAGTGGCTGCAAATGCTTTACCACATCCGAGGATTCCCAGAATCATAATTAAAGCTGTTTTATTCATAAAATTAAAACCGTCCTTTTTAGCTCTTTAACTGTTGCGGTTATCTCGGTGTGGATATTTCTGAAGTGTATGATACCCACTTACCTGAGACTGCCAGTATACTGGCTCAGGTATTAAACCTAAGAGGTCTGGTGCACCGGTTTTAACCTTTTCATTTCGCTTTTATCTTGTGCCAGGCTCTTGAGTCAGAATTTAAAGGTTTGTGGCATGCAGGTTTTACTGCCAGGTTTAGGCACAACCTGGCTGTCACCCTTCATTGGTCCTGAGCAAGGCCCTGGTATTCTGCCCAGCGTACGGCCAGCCGCTCTAAGTCCAGATCGTACACCAGCGGTGTGATTTTACGGCCTTCAAACAGCTCGCCCACCTCAATGCCTGGCTTAAAATGAACGGTCAGGGTGGCCGGATCTATGCCCATAAGATCGGCATCAAACAGCGCATGCATTGTTGGAGTCATCAGGATGCCATTAGACGGATTGTACCGGGTTCCATGTTCAATGTGTGCCGCATCCAGGACACCTCCATTAACCCAACCGGTTACCGCACAACGGCCTGCGAAATTCTCGATGAGCAGAGCTTTGAATTTACCCTGTGCCACGCCACTACGTTGCGTCACTACGCGCTCGCAGTGCTCACCCTGGATATCTACGTCAGGTTTCCGAATTGGCTCGCTGGTGGCCGTCTCAGCTTGTTTTAGGATGGAACGTGGATAGGCCAGGTTATATGCTGCGCCTGTGGTCATTTGCTCGATGACCGCAGGCGCATAACCTTCTGCTTCCAGCTTACGATATGCAGCCCGGTAGTCTCTTTGGGTTTTCAGCGGGTAAATCTTCCCGCCTTTACCATCGAAAGCGATAAACCAGAAATCGTCCGTGCCAGTTTCAAGATTTCTGCAACGTTTCAGATGCCATCCGCCTTCTCTCGCCCAGATGGTACGGTTATTTCTGGCATTCGTTTTGTCATACCCGTGCTCGTCAAGCCAGCTATCAAAGCTGGTCAGCCCCAGGTCCTGAACCTCCAGAGAAGGTACACGAATGACCTGCAAGGTATGGCGTGGTCTTGGCTCTCTCATCTTGATCTCTTCCTAGCGCTGGTCTGGGAAATACGGATATTGCGGGCCATATTCATAATCATGCGGGCCTGGCTCAACTTCCCAGAATGGACGGCCGCTAATTGTCTTTGGACCGCGCTCGTTTACGATGTCTTCTACATCCTGAATATTAAATGGCATCGTTGCCAGTAACAGCTGATCTTCGGGTGTCAGCGTCACAGTTGCACCGTCGATACGGCTGTAAAGGTCGGCAAACTGTTTACCTGCACCGTGCAACCGGTGCTCCGCTACACTTCTGATTGCGTGTAAGTCCAGCTCCGCCGCTTCCATGCGATCCACGTATAGTTTCATTTCTTTACGCAAAGCGCTCAGCTCACGGGTTTTAATAAATCCGTAGGCGTACCCACCCAGGGCGATAACTGCAATGATTGCTAAAATAGCCATTTATTTTCTCTTACGTTACTGCGGCCGCCGCTTTAGTCTTAATGTGAAGCCTGGGAATTCGCTGAATGAAGAATACGTTTTCACCCCCAGACCGACAGCTGTTAAGGCGCGATCCCAACACTCCATTTGTAAGTATCAGGCCCATCTTCTCCGCTGGTGGCATCAGCTACAATCTGTGCATAACGTTCTCCAGCAAGTTCTCTTACCATCTGATCCACGACCCATTGCAGATGATGCATTTCATCGGTTCCGCCGTAACGACAAGCCAACTCAATAGCCCGCTCTATTCTTTTTTGTTCTTCAGTCATACTGAATCCTCACGCTTACATCAGCTATTCTGAAAACATGCACACTATAAATTGCGGCTGTCATTTCTCAGCCAGGCGCCTGCATTGCTGCCTCATTCCATCAAAAATACTTTCCGCAAGCTGCTGGGGGAACTGGTCCGGAAGAAGCCCGCTAACACGTTCAATGACACCCGGGGTTCTGGCGATGATTTCCTCTATCATCGCCTCTGTCTGCTGTTTACTCAGGCCGGTTATCTCACCATGCCTGATCCAGTGGCGTCGTTGTATTCGATATATCTGGTAATAGTTGCTACTGCCACGTACGGCCATCGCCAGTTTGCACTTCTGCCAGGATATCTGATTGTTCCCATGACCGATCACCGGCCATGCCGACAACACATCATAGTTTGGTGTAAGGTGATAACGTCCCTGTGGCCCAATAGAAATACTGAAATTTTTAGCGTGGCCATCTGTTGCGGCCATCATCCAGAAAATTATCTGCGTCATAAAAAACTGCGCTTTGTCACGCTCAGCACGGTCTGAATTACTCAGAACCTCCATAATTTCCGATATACCTGGCCCGCCGTCCGCCTGATATTTTCGTAATGGCGAAACGCCCAGGGCCTGACACATATCCTCCTGGGGTAAACGAATGATCCATTGTCCGTCTCCTGACCATTTTCGGTCAAAACGTTCTACCACCAGCGCTTTCTGATCTTCAAAGTGAGCAATCTGCGTTCTTGCCACGGGGAGCCCGTACTGGCCGAGAAGTACCGAGCAGAGCCATTCATTTTCAACCGACGAGCTCATGTCGGCTTTCATGTTCCCCACAAGTCCGAGCGGTAGCTTGAATATATGCGTCGTTGGTGTATTACCCTCCGGCATACACCACCGATCTTCATGCCACAGTAGGGCTGTTTTCTCCTGAGCACCGGCAATAGATAAACGTAAGTCGTCGTTATCTTCTGGCCTGCCCGGTAGCAATGTCTCCGTGGTATTACGCAAAGTTGCCGCAATTTCTGATTCAGTAAGCGGGTGATACTTCACGGAATATAAATCAGTGGGTTCATCTCCGTCATGAAGCAGCTGTATCGCGCCCACGCAGTCTTTTCCCAGCTCCGTCAGCAGATCAAAAGGCTCCAGGCTATCGGCCTTGTAACGCATTGCCAGACGTCTGCGTATGCCTTCGCTGTCCGGCAGTAAATTATCAAAATAGTCACGTACCACATTTCCACGCCAGACCTGGTTCCCGGGAGTAAAAGGAAGGGACAATGACAGCGGCCTTCCCTGTTCGTCAGCAACCCATTCAGGAAGGTATTCTAAGCTGTCTACCCCTTTGCTTTTTTCCCAGTACCCGACTTTGATGCCGTTCATCCAAATTACCAGACGTTGCTGTTTCCGGCTCATATCGTTACCAATCCTCCTGTCGTGCAGGTGAGTTTGATTTAAGCATTTCTTCCGTCTGCTTCCTCTCTGAAGAGGTGGTTGCCGAGGAGAAGCTGATTTTTACGCCCAGGATGGAAAACACCTTGAATAGCCGTTCAATGCTCGCACTGGCAGGGTTGGCTTCCAGACGTGAGTATGTCTGTTGAGTGACGCCTAACCTTTCGGACAGGTCTTTTTGCGTCAGGCCATTCGCCTTGCGAAAACCAATGAGCAAGGGACGCAGCTGGTTGAGCGTGTTTAACGGGTAATCATTATTGATCATAAGCTGGCCTCAGTAGTTTCCTCTGATACACCTTGCAGGCTGTTTCCTAAACATACACCCTAAAAGCTGTAATATCAAATTAACAGCCTAAAAGCTGTTAAATAGGGCGTACAACTTTTAGGCTGTTACTATGTGGCAGCATAAATCTTGTTAGCGATACAACTTTATTGTCTCATCGCTCCTCTTTGCAACCAGCTACATACGATCATAAGTGACACAACATTAATATGAAGCGACATTCACCAAATGAACCTTCGTCATTTCAGATAGTTAGCTTACTTGCATGTCCTCATCCCATGAAGGGGAGGGCCTACCCATGGCATCGAGCAAAACTGACCACCCTGCCCTTATTAAGACCCCACATGCGGCAATGGTGCCCTGTCCACGCCGCCCGCGATTTTTGAGGAAATGGGAAGAAAATAAAAAGAAAACAAAAAGTTATCGGCTGAAGTATCGGCGCAGATCGGGAATCAGGCGAAGCCTGACAGCACGTTGGGGCCTGGCAGGGGGCTTGAGGGATGAGGACATGCAACTCTGATAGCCTTCCCGCCACGGGATCGGTTAAATTCGTATCCGGCCGGTGCAATTCCAACGGCCGCGTTACCAGTTCGCCGGGTAGCATGGCCAGCAAAGCCAGGCATCGAGCACCCGGGTTTCACTAACGGCCGCTGCATAGACGCCGGTATCCGGAAAGAAATAAACCGGGGTGGCGTTGTTCAGCTGGTCGCCTTCATCGGCCAGAGCGCCGATCACCTCATGAGGCTTCAGCAGCATATCCGTTAAATATTCATCCGGGTGGATGGCATTCAGCGATATGGCCATCTCCAGAAATTCATCCAGTGTGTGGCGGGTACGATACCCCCGGAAAACCTCGTATGAAGGCGTGACGCATTCACCATCCAGGGAACAGGCATCGTACCCGGCCAGCTGCTCTTCGGTGAGTCCGGAGGCATGCTTTGCCACAAGATTCGTAAACTGCTCTTTATCGTCCATCACAATCCTTACGCTGTAGGGGCCTGTTTGTGTTATCACTGCTTCCGGATTTTACATCGCACAACCCGGCAGGTATCCGGTCGCCCGGGCGTCCTTTGCGGTCATGTTAGCCTTTGGCCTGTATTACGACGAATCCCTTTCACTACACGGGCTCGCAGGGTGACACCTCCCCTTTTCACCGGAAGCGAAAGAGGAAGAACAGTTTAACAGCCCGGATCCTCAATAATTTTTGCATAACGGACTAAATGACCGGTTTATGCAGCCCCTGTTACTTACTGTCGCGGTAAGGATAAAACCCTGGTTATGAAACAGAGTTTGTATCGACGTTTAGGTTTTGGTTGAATGAGTAACTCTAAGCAACCGGAATATGACATGGCCAAAGTACAAGGGCTCTTTGTTGGATACCGAAAATTTGCTGTTGATCGCGAGTGGCTTCGGCAGCAGGAAGAACAACGTTATCGGGATCGCCAGCGACAATTTGATGAATGGTCCAGAAAATGGGTCACTGTAACTAGGCTAAAAGAGACTCGTTTATGGACTGACGGAGCCATCAGGCGATGGCTGGGTGAACCTCAGCAACAGGGTAAATATAAAGTTTTCCCCGTTGAAGCGGTTTTGGCTGCTGAGAAGTTGAATGAGTTTCAGCTCTGGCTTAAACCCCGGCTGGAAAAGAAACGTGCCCAGCATCACCACTTTTTAATTCCATTTCTGTAAAGTAGAAACAACGACAGTTCCGGCTGCATTCAAGGCTTCGGCATCTGGTCAGAAGTAAAGCGCCATTTTTCATTATAAGGGAGGTTAGATTGTGGAAGGTATTGAGACACTGAGTTTGCGGCTTGATGAGAACGAAACTATGGCCCTTGCTCAATTTGTTAAACGTCTGAGCTGGAGCGATCTACGTGGTTGTGCTGTGAGTGACGAAGAAGCCTGGGTAATGAAAAGCGCAGTTGATAAATTACAACAGGCGTTAAGGGAAGAAGGTTATGCGCCTCGATGATGCAGGCTTCGTGTTATTTTCCGATGACAAATTTTCTTAAGGACTAAGTATGAGCCAGCACTGGTATGAGGTGAAAAGCAATCAGGGAATTGTTCAGGTGATGTTAGGCTGGGATCCACCTTTGCAGTGGTTTCATATGTGCATTGATTATGACATTAATGCAGCAGAAGACCCACTCTATACTAATCTGGCTGAACCTGATCCCTACTACGTTACTCCGGAATATCTGCAATTTGTACTTGAACGCTTCGAAATAACGGATATTGTAATAAAGCCCGATACCTCTGGGCTTTACGAAGAATTATTAATGGATCAGCTTTTAGACCGATAGCTAAGCTGCCAGCAACAGACGTGCTGGCATAATCGTCACTTAACTGTAATGTCAGATACTTCAGGTACAAATGTCCGGACTCGTTTGAAACCTATCCAAAACTGTAAATATATTTTCGTTATAATATAACCTTAATTGAATTGCTTTCTAACAGTTCCCACTCTTCTTTTCTAAGTACATTTTTAATTATTGTTCCATTGGCAAGCGTCAGCTCATACTCCCTGTCACTATAAATAAGGTTTTTATTTTCGACTCGTCGAAAGCTGGTAATGGCAACCTTTCTTTATCCACCTAACGAATAATTATCTTTGATTTCTGCGAACATTTAAACTCCCGTATATTAACGTCTTAAAGACAACTGAACCTTCTCGGCCCTTTCTGCGCCCCGACTAATGATACTATCGTAGTTGTCGATTTCATCATCAGTTGGTGATTCTTCAGCTATCCATTTCAGGTACTTGATGCGGTCCATATGCTCCTCCCTGTACGATTTCCAGTGAACAAAGGCTCTACAGTATTAAGCTGCTGTAGAGCTCCTTTAACCATGCGAAAACTGTGCGTATTACAGGATGCCTAACCTTTTTGTTTCATCGATCCACGGTCTGAATTCTTCCAGTAAATTATCATATAACTTTTCATCGCTGATCGAACCGAAATCATCCATGGCAAAGAAGTGGGTGTTATCAACCCGGCGGTCAGTAAAGTCATCCAGATTTTTGAGGATACCGTAGCTTGAACCACCCAGGCCGACAAACTTCCAGAAGATGGGGTAGTTGGCAGAACGCCGGATTGCATCTTTAATCGCCCGGGTCTTGCTGATCCCGCCATCGGTAATAAATACAACATATACCGGGATTTTCGAGTCCTTAAAGTAGTCGACAATTTCTTCCATCACAGGGGGCTCATTGTTTGTCCCACCAAGTCCCGGCAGGTTCTCCCAGGCTGAACGCTTTCCAGACCCGCGAATGGACTGAATATATGTGTCCAGGTTGTCCAGTGTGACGTTTGGATACTTCTTGTGCTTCTCTCCAAATCCCCAGACATCCATTTCACCGTCGTCGTCGAACTGGGCGGCAAGAACGGCGATGCGGTCCAGCACAGACTGAACGTTGCCCTTACTGAACTGGCCACTCATTGAGCCGGATGCGTCAAGTACAAATGCAACCGCTGCCTCAAGGGTGTCCAGTTTATTTTTAGTGAGACTGACCGAGGCTTTTTTAGCGAGGCTTACGAGGCGCGGAGATCTGGTTTCAAGTTTCTTTTCCAGACTGATACGAGCAGGCTTTGCTGGCTGCGGAGCTGGCTGTGCGACATCAACGCCAAAGCTAATGGCCAGAGGCTCAAGACCACCGTTGAAACCCTGCCCGAGCGCACGAAGCTTCCAGGCGCCATTGTGCCGATATACTTCACCCAGGATGATTGCTTTCTCACTGCGGCCCTGAGTCTCAGCCTGAAAATCAGCGATACCAGGAGCCTGAATGCTCAATAAACTGAGCCCACTGATAGTATCTTCACCATCAATGACAACGGTGATCGCAATCTTACTGACGTTCGCCGGAACACGATCCAGTGCTATCTCAATGCTGGACTGCTGAGAACCGGTAACGAGCTTTACTGCCCCTTCAGGAGAAGACAGATTATTATAAAAGATAAAGTCAGAATCGCCGGTTACCTTTCCCTGAGCATTAAGCAGGAAGAGGCAGGTATCGGGTTCGCCTTTAAAGCCGGATTTGGCAGGGTACTGAAGATTCAGCCTGATCGCAGATTGCTGAAGCGGTATGTTTTGTCCGGATTGTAGATTCACATTAACTCTCCTGATTTTTGATTATTTTTAAAGCGCAGCGCTTATATATGTTCCCCAGGCTTAGTTCAGGACGCTGGATTTCTGGTGAGGCGTATATATGGTGTGACACCATATTTCATCACGCTGAAGTTTCTATACCTGTTGAACTGGAATTTTGATTGACCGGGTATCTTATGTTCCAGATCCCGTTCCTTCATAAACCGCAAAAGTAACATATATCAGAGGGGCATTCTGTTGATAAAAGGCACGGAATACCGGCTTTAACCAGCAACCAGAGATAAATCCGTTTCCTGCCTTTAAAAGGCTCAGGTCTGAATTAACATGACCTGCTTTCTGAAATTTCCAGTCCCCTTTCTACTACTCCCTCCTGAAAGCGGATCGCAACCAAAAAAAACCCCGGCATTGCCGGGGTATGATTCAGCGTTGTTTTAGATGTTAACGCCGTGCTGGGAGGCAAGAGCCGCCAGGCCACCGGCAAAGCCCTGACCGACAGCTTTAAACTTCCACTCAGCGCCATGACGATACAGTTCACCGAAGACCATAGCGGTTTCGGTTGAGGCATCTTCAGACAGATCGAAACGGGCAATTTCCGTGCCGTTGTCGTTGTTGTAAACGCGCATGAAGCTGTTGCTCACCATGCCGAAGTTTTGTTTACGCGCTTCTGCATCATAGATGGTAACGGCAAACACCAGTTTTTTGATATCTGCTGAGACTTTGGTCAGATCGATTTTGACCTGCTCATCGTCACCGTCGCCTTCACCGGTACGGTTGTCGCCCTGGTGCTCTACCGCGCCATCAGGGCTGGTTTTGTTATTGAAGAAAATGAAATGCGCATCTGACAGCACTTTACCGTCTTCGCCTACTGCGAACACGGAAGCGTCCAGGTCAAAAGCCTGACCGTCAGTTACACGGGCATCCCAGCCGAGGCCAACCATAGCGATATTCATGGTTGGTGCTTCTTTGGTCAGAGATACGTTGCCGCCTTTTACGAGAGAAACTGCCATTTTTAGCTCCTGCAAACAGTTGAATGAGGGCTGCATTAACAGCCCCGGGTGAAAAGTTACTTTTCGATCAGGACGCGTTAATGCCGTACTGAGCACATACAGATGCCAGACCACCAGCATAACCCTGGCCCACTGCGCGGAATTTCCACTCACCATTGTGGCGATACAGCTCGCCGAACAGCATGGCAGTCTCAGTGGACGCATCTTCGGTCAGATCGTAGCGAGCGACTTCAGTCTGGTTATCGTCATTGACCAGGCGAATAAACGCACCGGATACCTGACCAAAGCTCTGGCGACGAGCCTGAGCATCATGGATAGTGACAACGAAGATGATCTTGTCAACATCAGACGGGACGGCGTCCAGTTTAATTTTCAGCGATTCATCATCACCATCACCTTCACCGGTACGGTTATCACCGGTATGGGTTACGGAACCGTCAGATGACGTCAGGTTGTTATAGAAGATGAAATCTGAATCGCCGCGCACTTTGCCATTTGCGGCCAGCAGGAATGCTGAAGCATCCAGGTCAAAGTCCTGACCGTCTGTTGAACGCGCATCCCAGCCAAGGCCCACCAGGACGTTTTTCATTGACGGAGCTGCTTTACTCAGGGAGACGTTCCCGCCTTTGGAAAGAGAAACACTCATAAAATAACCTCTTCGATTAGTAATTGTTCAGGTTAACACTTCAGGGGATCAGCTCCCCTTTTCCTCAGATTCAGGTTTGCCCGGGAACATGACGCTTGCGAGAATGCCCAGCGCCAAAACACCCAGTACAACATACAGGCTGGTTGTCGCCGCGATGCTGTAACCATGATGCCAAATGTGATCGGTCGCATTCAGGCCCAGTTTTGCCGCGATGAAGAACAGCAGCACGATAACGGCCTTCTCCAGATGAACCAGGTACTGTTTCAGTGCTTCAAGGACAAAGTACAGAGTACGCAGGCCCAGGATAGCAAACATCATGGCACTATAGACGATAAGCGGTTCACGACTGACGGCAATGATTGCCGGTACCGAGTCAAACGCAAACATAACATCCGAGAGTTCAACCACGGCCACACACAGGAACAGAGGGGTCGCATACAGCGCCGCCTTTTTACCACGGCCAATGGTGACATCGCTGTTTTCTGGTTTCGCCAGTTCGGCATCCACTTCCTTCTGGTTAAGCAGGAAAGCATGACCTCTGAGCTTCGGCCAGATAGGGAAGAAGCGTTTAACCATGCGGTAAGCCAGATGCTGGGAATAATCCTCAATTTCATCATCGTCATCACCGCTTTTAAGCATCATGACCGCCGTCCAGGCGACGATGATAGCGAAGACAACTTCAACATACGGCCCCAGACTCAGCAGGCTCGTACCGATGGCGACAAAGATGCCCCTGAAGACGATGGCACCAATGATCCCCCAGTAGAGAACACGGTGGCGGTAACGATCAGGAACGGCGAACCAGGAGAAGATGGCCATCATGACAAACAGGTTGTCGACCGACAGCACTTTCTCCAGCGCATAACCCGTTACAAACAGGCTGGCAACCTCAGCACCGTGGTGGATGTAGAGGAAACCGGCAAATGCCATCGCAACCACAACCCAGAATACGGACCAGAGCGCCGCACTCTTCAGGGAAATGGGCTTGTCATCACGGTGCATAAACAGGTCAATAAAGATGGCACCGACTGAAAGCGCAATGAAAACAATGACCGTTTCAGTCGGGAAGCCGATGTGTGTGGAAACCATATTTTACCCTTAGGGATGTGGATCAGAGGCCAAATTCAGCCGGGTCGAAGCCCAACGCGATAGCGATCTCGCGGGAGGCCAGTTTCTCGTCCTGATCGAAGTTACCGTCACTTTTCGCAACGGCAATACCAACACGTAAGGCCAGCTGAGCGGCCTCAGGCTGATCTTTCAGCGCCAGGATGTATTTCATGGTTTCGCCCTTGCCGATTTCAACATCGAAATCGAAGCTTGAAACCAGTTTATTGAAGAACTCGATCACCTCATTGGTATCGAAGACCTTCAGCTCTTCTGAAGAGCGAAGAAAGCCCATCATTTTCTGCTTTTCTTCCGAACTCACGCCGTCACTCGATACGGCAATACGGGCACATACAGCAACGGTGCCGTGCATAAATTTTTTGTTTTTGAAACGACCAACCTGGCGGGTCAGTTCGTCCCGGCCAGAGTTAATGGCACCTTTTACCTTGTCGAAAAAGCTCATACCTGTTTCCTTTGTTGCTGTGTTATTTAGAACCGGCGCTCCAGCGAAATCCCCAGCCAAATGCCCGGTCCATTTCGTCCTGGCCTTTGAAGTACTGGTTAATTCGCTCGACTTTAATTGCGCCGTTTTCGTTTACGAGTCTGGCAATGGCGCACAATGTGCGACGGTTTTCACCTTCGGTCAGGCGGGTCTCAATGGGCGGTTGATCCGGCACATGAATGGTGACCACACCATCAGTCTTGTCCCAGCTGGGAACACCTTCATAAATAAAGGCGTAAATCAGCACTTCGCGGATATGCTTCCATTCACGTCCATTGATATGCAGCCACTCGCCGTCTGATACATCACCCGTCCGGTCATCGCCCTTGAGCTGAACATACGGTTCATCGCGATAATTACCGAATGCATTACCGAGCGCCTGAATGACCGATTTATACCCGTCCTGAAGCTCAACAAAGGCCCCCAGATCCAGGTCGATTCCTTTGGAGCCGAACATGCCTGCAAAGCCTGATTTGCCGCTGCCCCGGTGCCAGTTCAGGTTGATCCGGATTTCACCGAAGTTATCCCGTTTGGTCAGGCTGATTGCAGGCTTCTCTTTTGTCAGCGATACCTTGCTCAGGCTGATTTTTGTCTCAACTGGCGGAGGGGTTACAACCGGAGGAGTCGGGGCTGCGGGAGCCGGTTCGTCGGCAATATTTACGCCGAAATGCTCTGCCAGCGGTTTAAGTCCACCGTTGAACCCCTGCGCAACGAAGCGGAATTTCCAGTCATTATTACGACGGTAAAATTCACCCAGAATTAAGGCTGCTTCCTGACGGCCGCTCAGTTCGACACTGCCGCTAACCAGGCCGGTAGCCCCTTGCTCCACGTCGATGGAAAGATTACGAAGACCGGACACCGTCTGCCCACCGTCACAGGTCACGGTGAACGCAATTTTCTGGACATCAGGTTTCAGCCGGTTGAGCGCGACAGTAAAGGTTGAGTACTGGCCTTCACTGACCAGGCTGACGGTACCATCATCGTTACGTGGCTGACCATAAAACACCATGTCCGCATCACCCTGCACCTTCCCGTCGGCATACAGGCGAAACGCCGAAGCATCCACCTGGCCGCCCGAGGTGATCCGGACCCGCAACTCCTGGGCTGGAACGGGGGCATTGCCCCCCGGCGTCAGGTTCATTAGCGAATAACCGCTGAAACGATATCGGAGTGCATATCGTCAATTGTGCGGCCGCGACAGGCATGGCCAAGGGCGGTAAAGTCCCAGTTGCCGTTATTACGGCGCAGCGAAGAAATAACGATCCCGGTATGTGAGCCCTGCTCAGTCAGCTTGTAGCGAGCCAGCTCTTTGCCGGTTTGATCGACAACGCGGCAGAACGCGTTTTCGACGTCATTGAACGACTGACCACGGAAGCTGTTTACCGTAAACGCCAGGTATTCAACGTTTGCAGGCAGTCGGGAGAGGTTGACCTTAATCACCTCATCGTCACCGTCACCCTCACCGGTCAGGTTATCGCCACTGTGCACAACAGCGCCGCAGGTGGATTCCAGTTTGCGGAACCAGATGGTGTCAATTGTTTTACCGGTGCTGTCCATTAATACGCAGCCAGCATCGAGATCGATTGAGTCGTTGCCTCCAAACAATCCTCCAAGAAGACCTTTTTTCTTAACCGGATCCCAACCGAGACCGAATTGAAGCTGGCTTAATGCTGAAGATTCTTTGCTGAGTGATACCGTCTGGTTCTTACTTAATGAAACCATGTTTTATTCCTTAAAATGGTAATGACCGAGACAATCAAAGGTATATTTAGTAACTGACGAAGAAAATCATATCATGATGAAGTTCTCTGACAAGGGAAATTTTGGTAGTTTTCTTCAAAAACACAAAAATAAATCCTTTTCATGGTGTTCATTTTTCTATTTTTAATTTAAATATCAATACGTTATAAGGCACTAAAAAAAACACTGACGCACTCCATAACCACTGAAGTTATTAATCATATTATGATTGACATGTAGCGTAGACACTCATAGACTCACTTCTCAATCATAAATTTGCATGGCGTTCCGGATAATTAAAAAAAATGAACAAGAAAATTTGGTTTATGGAAGGTTTGTCCTCCCAGCGAGATATTATTCAGGGGGTAAAATCATTTGCACAAAAAAATAATTTTGCTATTACCGTATTTGCCTCCCACCGTAACGAAAGACATGAAATTCTTTCCGTTGCCGATTATTCTTTGACTGAACCTGAAGATCCTCAAAAACGTCTTCAGTTTATTCAGGAAACCATTCAGACCTACGGCATCCACCATATTCATACTGGCCGTAACAGCCAGTGGTTTGAAGAACACCGTTCAGCCATTGAATCGACCGGAGCCACCCTTACTACCGGTGCAACAGGCGTCGACTGGTTAACTCTGGCTGACGAAAAAGTTACTTTTGCTCAGTTTATGGAGCAAAACGGGCTCCCGGTCGTACCGTCCTGGCGGGTGAATACGCTGGCAGAATTAAAGACGCACCTCGCGGCCCCGCCGTTCTCGGACAGCCCGGTATGCGTGAAGCCGGTGACGGGTATCTATGGCATGGGATTCTGGCGCTTTGATGACAGTGCTTCGCCCATGGCCGTCTTTAATCATCCCGAACATCGTCTGGTCAGTCCGCAACAGTATATTGCAGCAGCATCGGCTTCTGAGTCGTTTAAACCCCTTGTTTTGATGCCGTACCTGCCAGGCCCGGAATTTTCCGTCGATATCCTCGCGGATAAGGGCGAAATACTCGCAGCCGTGGGACGCCGTAAGGAAGGGGCTATCCAGTATCTGGTAAACGAAGGAAGCGCCTGGGAACTGGCTTGTGACTGCGCCCGGGTTATGAAGGCCGACGGGCTGGTGAATGTTCAGACGCGAAACGATGTGAATGGCAACCCGGTGCTGCTTGAAACCAACATGCGTCCGTCAGGCGGGGTGGGTTATACCCTTCACAGCGGGGTGAACCTTCCCGGGTTGTTTGCTGCCTTTAAGCTCGGTCTGATGTCTGAAGATGCGGTGATCCAGAGCGCCAGAAATACCTTTTCTCCGGTTGCAGTGAGATCCATCACAGATGTCATCGTTTACCCGGAATCACTCTCTAACCATCTGAATTAAGGCGTGTTTATGTCTGATACCCTCGAAGATATGATTTATCGCCGTACCCTCTCATGCGGTACGATACAGGTAACCCGCGACCAGGGTGATGTTTCGCTCGATGACCTGTTTGATATCGCTGAAAGACGTAACCCGAAACGCGCCTTTCTGTTTGTCAGCAAAGTACTCGGCAGGCACATTCCCGTGCCACCCTCAGTCATGCGGCAGGCCTACAGACAGCTTGCCAGCCAGTTCCCCGCAACGCTGACAGGGCCCGTACTTTTTATCGGTATGGCTGAAACCGCCGTTGGGCTAGGGGCCGGTGTGTTTGATGAAGTGCGCCACCAGCATCGTGAATCTGTCTATCTGACCTCTACCCGTCACCCGGTTGATGGCACGTTACTTTGCGAGTTCAAGGAAGAACACAGCCACGCCACCGATCATCTGATCTATCTGCCAGATGATGAAGAGAAAAGACGTCGTGTTACCAACGCACGAACGCTGGTTTTGATTGATGACGAGGCAACCACCGGTAATACCTTTATTAACCTGCTTTCTGCCCTGCGTAATACCGGCAAGCTTCAACATATTGAACAGGTTATCGCCGTTACGCTTACCGACTGGAGTAGCAACGCCCTGTCGGAGCGCACATCCTTGCCCGTCACTTCGGTTTCGCTTGTAAGCGGTCAGTGGGGATGGACCCCATTACCTGATGCACCTGTCCCGGACATGCCGAAAGTCAACGTAACTTCACGCGGAGAATGGGACATCCTGGGAAAACAGTCCTGGGGTCGACTGGGGATGCTCGCACCTGCGGCCGATCTCGGCCATGAGGTCTCCGTCCGCAAGGGGGAACGTATTCTGGTTCTCGGGACCGGGGAATTCGTCTGGGAGCCGTTCCTGCTTGCTGAACGGCTCGAAGCTGCCGGAGCACAGGCACTTTATGGTTCGACCACCCGCTCCCCTATCGCCGTTGGTTATGCCATTGAGTCCGCCATTTCCTTTACGGATAACTACGGGCTGGGCATCCCCAATTTTGTCTATAACGTCGCCCACCAGCAGTTTGACCGTATTCTTGTGTGTACTGAGACACCCGCAGAAAGTATTGACACGCAGCTTCTTAAAGCCCTGGCTGAGGTTGCGCCCGTCGTGGAGATTGTTACCTATGAATAAACCCGTTGTTCTGAGCGACCTTGACGACACGCTCTTTCAGACCCGTCGTAAAATGGTGGACGAGCTGGCCCTGGAGCCATTCCGTACCGGTGCCGTTGATCGCACCCTGAATCCACGAAGCTTTATGACGGAAGAACAGTCCATGTTGGTGGACTGGCTCCTGGAGCAGGCTGAACTCATACCTGTTACCGCCCGGGGAACTGAAGAAATCAGCCGCGTCCGGATCCCTTTCCACTCCTGGGCAATCACCACGCACGGGGCCGTCATTCTCACGCCTGAAGGCAAACCCGACGAGGAGTGGAAGGCCCATATGCTTGGCCAGCTGGCTCCCTACCAGGAAAAGCTGACATCGATGCAGCGTCTGATCACTGAAATGATGGACGCAAAAGGGATCAATGCCTGGGCAAGGCTGAACTTCGAATACGGTGAAACGGCGGTTTATATGGTGATGAAGCACCGCGACAGCACCCGCCTTGACGAGCTTAATGCCATTGCAGATGAGATAGAAACGGTGTTTCCGACCGAGGGCTTCTACATCCACCGCAACAGTAATAACGTGGCCTGGCTTCCCACCCCGGTTGAGAAAGGGCTGGCAGTCAGATGGCTGCTTGAAAAACTTCGGGCTGAACGCGGAGTCTTCCCCGTAATTGGCCTGGGCGACAGCCTGAGCGATCATCGTTTTATGAAACTGTGCAGCTGGTTTGGCATCCCGCGTCAGAGTCAGTTTGCAGATGCCATTTCACAGCGAATTTTTGGAGAAAATTAAAATGCAGCCACATGACACATTTACCGGCTCATACCAGCCCGGTGACGTGGAATTTCTGCTAAAGCCGGTTGTCATTGAGATGACGCCGGTTGAGCAAAAAGAAGAGCTGATTCAGTCAGGGAAGAAACATTATTCGGACATGCTCAGTCAGGAGCCAGCGCCAACACAATGGCATCTTGATTTGTTTCACCGGGCGCTGGATCGGGGCGCAGAGAGACTTGCAAAAGAAGTCACACAGCTCGCTATTGCTCTGGCCAAACGCTTTGGTGATGAGCCCATTGTACTGGCCAGTCTTGTCAGGGCTGGCGTGCCGCTCGGCGTTATGCTGCACCAGGCCCTGCGTGACATGGGGAAAACCTCATGGCATTACGGTATCAGCATTATCCGGGATCGTGGAATTGACGGTGCAGCCCTCGACGTCATTGAAGAGCGGCATGGTACCAGCGGTATTGTCTTTGTTGACGGATGGACAGGTAAAGGCGCAATTACCGGAGAGCTTGTACGCGCACTGAAAGATCGCCCGGGCTATCCTGAGCAGCCGCGACTGGTTGTCCTGGCCGATCCCTGTGGCTGCTCCTGGCTTGCAGCCAGTGATGATGACTGGCTCATTCCTTTTGGCATCATGGGTGCGCCGGTGTCAGGCCTGATCTCCCGGTCAGTGTGGTCCTCTGAAGGATTACACGGGTGCATGGTTTGCGAGCATCTCAGTGAATTCGAATGCAGCCGGATGCTTGTCGATACCGTCGCTCATTTCCGTAAGAAGTTAACCCCGTCATCCCTCGCTCCCCTGAGCTGGAATACGGAGTCAGCCCGGGTCTTATGGCAGACAAGTCGCGACGTTATCGCGTTCCTGGCCGATGAATTTAAAGTGGACAGCGTCAATCGTATAAAACCCGGTATTGCTGAAGCAACCCGGGCTGTATTACGTCGGGTACCGGACCATGTATTTGTGCGTTCTATTGACGACTCGGACGTTGCCTTGCTTGTAGGGCTTGCTCGTGAAAAGGGAATAGTTGTTACAGAAATGGGGGGAACCCTCGGCCAGTATCGGGCTGTAACCATTATCAAGAAGGTACTTTGATGAAAAATCGTCTTTCTCCCTGGAATCTGGGAGCCACGCTATACATGCCTGCAACACGGGAAGATATTGCTGATGCCGTCCTGCACGGGAAAATCCCGGGTTTGCGCTCTCTGGTGATTTGCCTGGAGGATGCTGTCAGTGAAGCAGACATCCCCGTCGCCCTCAAAAATCTGGAGCACCTGCTGCACGAGCTCAGTAACAGCATGCATAGCCTGGGTAAAAATGACTGGCCTCTGGTGTTCATTCGCCCCCGGCATGCCGAAATGGGCAGATGGTTAAAAGCGCATTATGATCTTTCCGCTGTCGACGGGTTTGTGTTGCCGAAATTTACCCTCAGTTCGTTAGCTGAATGGTGGGATATCATGGGCGGGACTCACCTGTGCATGATGCCAACGCTGGAAACAGAAGACGTCTTTGACGTGGTTCAGATGCGGGAGCTGGCCACCCGTCTGGTGGAACATCCCTGCCACGACCGCATTATTGCGCTTCGAATCGGCGGCAACGATCTTATGAACGTTGTGTCGCTTCGCCGTCCCCGGGACCTGACGCTGTATGACAGCCCGATGGGCTACGTCATCAAAATGCTCGTTTCGGTCTTCGGCCCGCGTGATTTTGCCCTGACCGCGCCCGTATGTGAGCATATTGACGATCATGCCGTAATGGCCAGAGAGCTGGCTCTTGATATGGCACATGGGCTTGTTGGGAAAACGGCCATTCACCCGGGTCAGATAGAGGTCATTCAAAACGCGCTGATGGTCACTCAGGGTGAGCATTCTGACGCTCTGCGGATCCTGAACTCTACCCAGGCCGTGTTTAAGTCGCAGGGAGCAATGTGTGAACCCGCCACACATCGCCGCTGGGCGGCTGGCATTCTGGACAGAGCTCGTTTTTATGGGTTACAGAACGAGCAAAGCGCTGATGGAATCAGATTACTTACCGTGACCCAGCATCATTAAGGAAATCATAATGGGGTTCAGATTCAGAAAGTCGATCAACATTATTCCTGGTGTTCGCCTCAACCTGAGTAACGGTGCACCGAGCCTGAGTGTCGGGCCGAGAGGTGCTTCCGTTTCTTTTGGAAGCCGGGGGACCTATGCCAATCTGGGCTTGCCCGGTACCGGGCTGAGTTACCGTACCCGGCTTGATCGGGCCGCGCGTTCCGGAGGTGGGAACCGGACGGCTACCGACCCGGGGCTCAGACAGGCGCTTGAGGAGGAAGCCGCTGATCTCATGTCAGCGGTGACCGCAATCCGTAATATTCACGAGCTGACGCCGGATCCTAAAACAGGCATCAGCTGGGCAGAGCTGGAAGCAGTATACCTGCATAACAGAACGTCGCCTTTTCAGGTTCCGGCACCGGTGCGTCCAGAAAAGCCAGACTATCTTGCATTGCCGGAAAAGCCTGCCGAGAGCGAAGGCATTAGTTTTCTGGGTAAATGGTTTGAATCGGAATCAGCTAAAGCTGAGCGCCACGCCGAAAATCTTCGCCGGTGGCAGCAGGAGCTGATTGATGTGGAGCGTGAGAATACCCTTCGACAGCACCGGTACCAGCAACAACGGACGGCCTGGGCCGAACAGTATGCAAACTGGAAGTTTGAGGCTGAAGAACATGAAAAACGGCTCGCCACGGCTCAGGCAGATGCCCGGCAGCAGTTCCGGACAGACGCCGCGTTTTTCGAATCATACCTGGCGGGTGTGCTGGCAGAAACTGAATGGCCGCGTGAAACGCTTGTTGCATTTGAAGTAAAGCCGGAGCTATCAGCAGTCCTGCTGGATGTTGATTTAGCTGAGATTGAAGATTTCCCTGATAAGATTTACGGCGTTAATGCCCGGGGCACGGAGCTGACGGAAAAAGCCATGACGCAAAAAGCCGTACGCGAAAACTATGCCCGCCACGTCCATGGCTGCTTGTTCCGCCTGGTCGGTATCGTTTTACATACGCTACCGTTCGACAACGTGATTGTGTCAGGCTTTACGCAACGGGTCAGTAAGCGGACCGGCTATCTGGAGGATGAGTATATCCTGTCCTGCAAATGCAGTCGCAGCCAGATGTCGTCAGTAAATTTTGCAGGCTTAGAACACATTGATCCGGTTGAAGCGTTAGGCGATCACCCGGTTATTCGAAAGATGAGCAGTACCTTCATTTTTCAGCCTATTGAACCACTAACCCTTTAAGCAGGCTAAATCTTACGATGCAATTAAATACCAGACAGGCCCGGATTTTTAAGCTTGCCAACTTACTGGGCACCGGCAAGCCCGTTTCCGCTGCCGACATTATAACCAGTCTGGAATGCTCAGAGCCGACATTAACCCGGGCACTCAAAGAGCTACGCGAGTCATATTCTGCGGAGATCAAATACAGCAAGGCAGGTCATTCCTACCATCTCGTTAATCCGGGCCAGCTGGATAAAAAGACCCTTCGCCGGATGAATGAAGCGCTCGCACAGAATGCTGAACTGAAAACCGGTGAGTCCACAGGGAAGGTCGTACTCGATAAGGATAAAAAAACAGCCGTGTCATTATCGCTACGCATGCGGATTTTAAGAAAAATTGACCGTCTGGCTGCGCTGAGTGGCTCGACCCGAAGTGAAGCGGTAGAGAAGCTGGCTCTGCACTCCGTTGATGAACTGATAAAAGAATACAGCGCTAAAAAGTCCTGACGCTAAATCTCAGACCGGGGTGAAAACCCCGGTTTTGTCATATTTCACCTCTGTATCTGCGTGACGGAGTTTTGATCTATTCTCCTCCCGCAATGTCAGCAGCGCCTTTCTGCCTACAAAACCTGGTGTCTTGACATCCTCTTGTGCTACACATCAATCTTTGGGCGATTTACACTCCATTCATGCAGATCTGTGATGTATGATGATTTTCATACATAAGAAAGTTTATTTTTGCCGGAGTTTTTTTCAGAAATTTATATTCCAGTACGGTCTGAATTTTTTTCTCTGATAAGAGGCCATTCACATGTCGGTAATTCAATGGTGGTTAACTTATTTCTTTAATGCCGCTTCTGAGTATTTAATCTCCACCCGACAGATGTCGTGCCGTTTTATCAAATCTACAAACTCTGGCCTCTTCCTGAAACTACTCTCCTCTTCCGATCTCTTAAGAAGGAATTACATTTGAGACGCTTACCCGTATATCTGCTACTCGACACGTCCGGCTCTATGCACGGAGAGCCTATCGAAGCGGTTAAGAATGGCGTTCAGACGCTGCTTACCACGCTGAAACAGGATCCGTATGCACTCGAAACGGCTTACGTGTCAGTGATCACCTTTGATTCTTCAGCCCGACAGGCAGTCCCCCTGACAGACCTCCTGAGTTTCCAGATGCCAGCACTAACAGCCAGCGGCACCACCTCTCTTGGCGAAGCGCTTACCCTGACGGCCAGCTCCATTGCCAAAGAAGTACAGAAAACGACGGCTGACACTAAAGGTGACTGGCGTCCCCTTGTATTCCTGATGACGGATGGAAGTCCGAATGATGACTGGCGTAAAGGCCTGAATGACTTTAAAGCGGCCAGAACCGGCGTTGTTGTGGCATGTGCAGCCGGGCATGATGCCGATACCAGCGTCCTCAAAGAAATCACTGAAATCGTGGTTCAGCTCGATACAGCTGACAGTTCGACGATTAAAGCTTTCTTTAAATGGGTCAGTGCGAGCATTTCGGTAGGCAGTCAGAAAGTGGAGTCCAGCAAAAAAGAAGTGATCGGTCTTGAAGACCTGCCACCGCCGCCGCCAGAAGTAAACGTGGTCTTATAATTTTATTAATTAAGGGGATGTCATGTCTGTCAGTCTGAGCAAAGGCCAGGGCGTAAGCCTGAAAAAAAATGAATACGATCTCTCGTCCGTTACTATCGGCCTGGGTTGGGATATTAATGAGGAAAAGAAAGGTTTCCTCGGCGGGATCTTTGGTAAAAAAGAAGAAGAATACGACCTTGATGTGATCGCTTTCCTGTGTAATTCAGCCGGAAAGGTGACCGATCTCGGCAATGTGGAAAATGGTAAACCAACGCTTGTGAATGGCGATATCATCTTTTTCAACAGCCTTCGCCATAAGTCAGGAAATATCTGGCTGACGGGCGATAACCGAACCGGAGCCGGTGATGGTGACGATGAGCAAATTATTGTGCGCCTGAATTCCCTTGACGCTCAGTACGAGAAAATTGTGTTCATCGTTCAGATCTACAATGGTGAAAAGCTCCAGCAGCACTTTGGTAAAGTTCAGAATGCCTTCATCCGGGCAGTAGATGCCCGTAATATTGAAATGGCACGATTCGATCTTTCTGGCGGACCCGCCTTCGCCAGCCAGCGCTCCATGGTTTTTGCCGAGCTGATACGCGAGGCTACAGGCTGGAAACTCAGGGCAATTGGTGAGCCTTCAGAATCAGATTCGTTTGTCTCGCACCTGAGGAATTACATGTGATGCGCCGCCTGCCTGTTTACCTTGTTATCGACACATCCGGCTCGATGCGCGGTGAGTCCATCCATTCCGTTAACGTTGGAATTCAGGCGATGCTTAGCGCTCTTCGCCAGGATCCCTACGCCCTCGAAAGCGTTCATATCTCCATTATCACCTATGACAATGAGGCGCGTGAGTTCATTCCTCTCACGCCGCTGGAAGACTTCCAGTTTTCTGACATCGTTGTGCCAAGCGCAGGCGGGACGTTCACCGGTGCTGCCCTTGAATGTCTGATGCAGTGTGTTGAACGGGATGTACGTCGCTCAGATGGTGATACAAAAGGAGACTGGCGTCCTCTGGTATTCCTGATGACTGATGGAACCCCTTCTGATGCCCTGGCGTACGGTGAAGCGGTAAAAGCGATTCGCGGCCGGGGATTCGGATCCATCATTGCCTGCGCCGTTGGTCCTAAAGCAGGCCATGAGCACTTAAAACAGCTCACCGATAAGGTTGTGTCTCTGGAGACGCTAGATTCAACCGCGTTTGCAGGTTTCTTTAAATGGGTATCGGCCAGCGTGTCTTCCGGCAGCACAAGCGCGGGGATCAATAACGGAACTGATACCCTTCCCCCTCCTCCACCAGAAATCCAGCTGGTGCTCTGACAGACAGAAAGGTGCTGCTTTCCGGGCAGCACCTTTCTGTACAGCAACGTTTTCTGCTGGCCGTACCAGCCGTACGAGGAAAATTATGAGACGCCTTCCCGTGTTTTTTGTCCTGGACTGTTCAGAGTCCATGATTGGTGAAAACCTGAAAAAAATGACTGATGGTCTGCAAATGATCATCGGAGATTTAAGAAAGGATCCACACGCACTTGAAACAGCCTGGGTTTCGGTAATCGCATTTGCCGGTGTAGCCCGTACGATTGTACCTCTTCACGAAATTGCCTCGTTCTACCCTCCCCGCCTTCCCGTTGGCGGCGGTACGAGCCTTGGGGCCGCATTGCGTGAGCTGACCGTACAAATTGATACCCAGGTCAGAAAAACCACTCATGAGGCTAAAGGCGACTGGAAACCCGTCGTGTATCTCCTTACCGACGGACGTCCGACTGACGACACAACCGCAGAAGTGAAGCGCTGGAAGGATCACTACGCGAGTAAAGTGAATCTCATTGCCGTTGGCCTGGGGCCGTCAGCGGACCTGAATACCCTGCGGCAACTGACAGAGAATGTCATGCTGTTCACCGAGTCTCAGGAAGGGGACTTTACCCGCTTCATCAAATGGATCACAGCCTCGGTTACGGCGCACAGCCGCAGCGTCGGAGACGACAAACAACCTGAGCTCAGCCAGACTGAATACATAGTCCGGCTGGCCAAGGACGAGCCAGTAAAAGCGTACGACGAAAACTGCGTTACGCTTACCGGCCGTTGCAGCAAGACCCGTCGTCCGTATCTGATGAAGTATGAACGGCCACCAGCAAGGATTTCCGGGCTCGATTTCAGCCTGAACCTGAACAGCTTTAATATTGCCGGATGCTATCCCATCGATGAAGACTATTTTGCATGGTCAGATGCCACCGCTACCGGTTTGCAGGTAAACACCAGCGAACTGCATGGCGTACCGGGTTGCCCTCACTGCGGTAATGCCAGTGCGTTTGCCCTGTGCTCATGCGGAAAATTGCTGTGCATTGACGGCCCGGATGACGTGATCTGCCCGTGGTGTGAAACAGGTCTGTCATTCAGCAATGATGGCGGAAACACTAACTTCGACGTAAACAGAGGGAGAGGTTGATGTCGCAAAATGTTTTACTTGAAGAGAAGATTATCCGCTTAGTGCTGTCTGAGCTGGGCCACCCTGTAGAAGGTGAGCGGCTTTTTCTTCTATCGCACGACCCTTCCCTTACTGAAGAGATTATGCGGCTTAAAGAGCGGATTGAGAGCCTTGCACAGGGTTTATCTGCGCGGGTTAGCGAAGGTTATAACGACGCAGAGATCGCCCCCTCGTCAGCATCCAGCCTTTCCGATCAGCAACAAACGGTCGTAAGTGATGCTGATAACCCGGGCATTGACGCTACCGATACACCATTACTGCAACCCCTGCCAGAAAATGAACCTCATCCTCCGTTCTGGAAGCTGATGCCTTATTACGAATTTGATAAACCAGCACAGAGGGAAGACGAAAACCTGTCTTCCCTGGTATTAAAACCCGGGCAGATACCGACAGGCCAGCAGCGGGCCGGATTAGCTGTGCCACCTGCCGTTCCCCCGAGAGCTAAAATAGTTATTCCCAACGCCCGCGCAGGCGAACGTTTCTCTTCGCCGGTTGCTATAGTTCTGGATGAGGGCCAGCAGGCTACTGTCAGGGACGTTGTCTTTCCCAGGAACATTGGCCTGACCTTTGACAAAGAGCATAAGTTGCTGACAGGTACACCCACCGAAAGCGGCGATATAGAGCTTTCAGTACTCTGGTCATGCGCTTCGCACGACGAATGCGAAACAAAACAGCTTTTTATAGTCAATCCCGATCCGAGAAGCCTGTGGAAGGTGGTAGAGCCACCAGCAGACGCTTCCTACCCTAAGTCCCATCTGGACGCTGCTGGCCTGGTCAGGGGTGACATACGTATTGCTGCCGCCAGTCGCCGGGGACGATCTCATGAGCATGCCGGGAGCTTCAGAGATGACGACTTCTATATCAACCACTGCCAGGAAACAGGATGGTCTGTCATGCTGGTCGCAGACGGGGCCGGTAGTGCGGTAAATTCCCGGGAAGGCTCCCGGATTGCAGTCCAAACGGCTGGCGATTACCTTTTCAATCAGCTCAGTGGTTTGAAAGGCGTCCATCTAAAGCAGCACATCACGGCGTGGGAAGGGAGCGATCAGCAGGCAACCATAAACGCCATGCTTCATCATTTTAAACAGGCAGCTACGCTCGCGGTCAACAGTATCCAGAACGAAGCCATTTGTGCAGAACAACCTGTGAAATCCTATTCAACAACCCTACTGGCAACTGTAGCGCTACGAACTGATAACGAGCTGTTTGCGGCTGCATTCTGGCTTGGTGATGGTGCGATAGGTGCATACAGCCCTTCCGGTAAAGTCAGGATACTGGGAAATCCCGATAGCGGAGAATACGCAGGACAAACCCGCTTTCTTGACCAGAGCATTATCGCAGACCCCTCGTTTAGCGGCCGCATCAGCGTGGGTAAATGGAATGATGTATCTCACTTGATCCTCATGACAGATGGCGTATCAGACCCTCTGTTTGAGACAGATAACGGGCTTCGCAGTGACGAAAAATGGACCCGTCTCCTTGATGAGCTCATCCCTGTCCTTACAGACGCCAGTATTGCGCCTGAGAGGTTAGGCGACTGGCTTAACTTTTTCTCCACAGGGAACCACGATGACCGCACTATTGCGGTGTTGTGGTAAGGGATACGCTTCTTCGGTGATCAATATGGCAAATATTGTTACGTGCAAAACAAAGGACGGCGAAACAGTCCAGTATGTTGACGAGGTAATTGGTTCGGGCTCGATGAAGGATGTTTACTTCTCGCCTGATAAATCATACGTCGTCGCTTTTTATCATAAACCGCAGAACGAGCAGGCCCGGGATCGGATTGATATGATCACCGGACGCTACAGGCAAAACATTTTTGGCCAGTCCGGAGGTGAATACTGGAAGGACCTGTTTTGCTGGCCGACCCACGTTGTTGAGCATGGGGATAAAATCGGCATCGTGGTTCCAACCTACAAAAGCTACTTTTTCTTTAAATACGGCTCTAAAAACGATGATTTTCTTGGCATAAAAGGCCGTGAAAAGGAAGGCAAATGGTTTGCCAGCGCCAGCAACCAGAATAAATTTCTCGACCCACGTGAACGAGGCAATACGCTTACCTATCTCAAGGTCTGTCTGCTGCTAACAAGAGCCGTCAGAAGGATGCATGCGGCAGGTCTCTGTCACAGCGATCTAAGCTATAAAAACGTGCTTATCGATCCAGAAATGGGACATGCCTGCATCATTGACGTAGACGGCCTGGTTGTCCCTGGAAAGTATCCTCCCGACGTCGTGGGCACCCCGGATTTTATCGCTCCGGAAGTGGTGAAAACCAGCCATCTTTCCAAAGAGGATCCGAACCGCGTATTGCCAAGCATTTCTACTGACCGTCATGCGCTGTCGGTGCTTATCTACATGTATCTGTTCTTCCGTCATCCGCTACGTGGCGGAAAAATACATGACATGTCGGATGAAGTACGTGATGAGACCTTATCTATGGGTGAGAAGGCACTCTTCATTGAACATCCGACAGACAAAAGCAATGCAGTCAAAGTCAGTCAGCTATCCTCCTTTTCACTGCCCTGGGCTGACCCGGAGAAAATTCCTTACACCATCATGGGCCCTTATTTGACGCCTTTGTTTGAACGCGCCTTTATTGATGGCTTACACGATGCCAATAAACGCCCGACCGCCGATGAGTGGGAAAGTGCCCTGGTTAAAACAGTCGATCTGATACAGCCCTGCCAGAACAAGGCGTGTGAACAGAAATGGTACGTTTTCTCAGGTAAGACAAAGCCGGTTTGTCCCTACTGCGGTACGCCATACAAGGGTAAATTACCGGTTCTAAATTTATATTCATCCCGAAAGGAAGGCAGTTATCGTCCTGACGACCACCGGTTGATGGTGTGGAGCGGGCAGTCAATCTATGCGTGGCATGTGAATCGCCTCATTGCGCCAAATGAGCGCACAACCGATGCACAAAGGAAACGAGTTGGGTATTTTGTTTTCCATAACGATCAGTGGTGGTTAGTAAATGAAGGCATAAATGGGCTTATGTCATTACCGGATAAACGACAGATTGCCATTGGGGAAAAAATTGAACTGACGAATAACGCTCAGTTTGTTCTGTCAAAGGAGGAAGGCGGCAGGCTGGTCGTCGTTCAGTTAGTTGAAAACTAACGGACGCCCATTACGACTAAAACGTTCTGGCAGCATACTGAACCTGTTTAATGAATCACTATATTAAGCAGTGTCAAATTTAAGCTGCCAGAAAAAACTGACTGTCTGTGCCGGATATGCGGTACACCGCCTGCGGCAAGGGTTTAATGCGCAAAGCCCAAGTTATTTATAAAAGTGAATAATTTTGTGACTCTACCCTGCCGCTCTTCTTTCCAGTGTCATGGTTTTTAACATCTGAAATACTGACATTGTTAAGCCGGTGATTGTAAAAGGCGATGCGGACAATCTCATGAAGATATTCAAGTTCGTTTTGTGTCAAGGACTGGCCTTCCTGGGTTTTTGAAATCATTTCCTGCCAGCAGATCAGTCTTTCGTAACTGACATGTTCGCTGTTTTCCAGGCAGTGCAACCTGAAATAGCGAAGGAACAAAGGAAATTCATCGGTCTGAGCGATGTCATAAGCCCGAACCGTTAACCGACACAGACATACAATCGTATCCTGCTGTAACCTGACTAGCGCGTTATGACTGCCCGGAAGGATATCAGGCAATTTCATCTTACAGTCAGCAAGGCGCTGAAGAAGAGGCCCTTCCTCTGAAGGCTCCCGTCCCCGATACTCCTGAAGAGGTTCAGATTCAAGTTCATGCATTAATGGATGATATAGCCATTCCCGGGAACTGGTCTCATCAATGATCAGGCTTTCAATGCACTCACTGTATGTTGTTTTACGTCGCCCGAGCTGCACCTGACTGATTTCATATTCAATATCAGGAAGATCGATACGCAATGCGGCAACTCTTTCGGAAGGATGAAGATGGTCAAAGGTTAACTTCTCTGAAATGCTGCGATCCCTGTCCAGAAAGACGGCCACACATAAATCATTAACCTTTACGAACAGATCAGCTGTGCCTCCGAACATACTGCCGCTTCCACTAACCTCATTCAGTGAAACCGGCCCACCATCGTCGCCAGCGAGAAGATTTGGGAAACCAAGAACCTGGTGCTCGTTGATGACTTCAATAATCTTTCCCCGGATGGCTTCCATCAGACCATCACAGTCACCGGCTACAGCTGTACTGTGTGAGAAATGCCAAAGCTTGACCTCCCCCTGCTTTGCTAACAGATCAGTTTTGCAAGCGGGGCAGATGCAGTTACAGTCAATACCCCGGCTGACCTCTGTAATATCTAAAAAGAGTCCTGATTCTCGCTGGAGTCCAAATGGAATACCAAATGTATAACTCTTACGCATGGCTGCACCCCGTTTTTGATAATGATTCAAACTATATCCGAAATAACGGAGGAGGATTTCTGTAAAACGTATTAAAAGAAATGATTTTTCCGTCTTCCAGATTAATGTTTGACAAAAATCAAATGAGAGCCTTACAAATATTGAGAGAGAAGTTTAGGTAAAGTAACTTTTATCACTTCTAATAAAATGAAGGAGAATATCGGATGTATTTAGCAGTGGGCTTGGCTTATGATTAAAGTTTTTCTCCGAACTTAATAAACAACTTTAAAAGACAGGCTATTACAATGCCTTTAGCCCCGAAAGGGGCATAAACTATTTTCAAATCTAGGCACAGTCTTTTTGTTGTGCCAATATTAATAATTACTCGCGAACAAAGGTCCACACACTCGCAGGAACTTTGTCATATAACTTTTTCATTGTCAGTTCGGCTTTACGATGATCATAAGCACCAGAAATTTCAAGAGAGGCGACACCCGAGTTTTTTTCACATAACCTTTCAAATACTTTTTCGAGCGTTTCGAACGAACTACACTTACGGAATTTCATTAAATAAGACTGCTTTGTGTCAGACATAATCAACCTTCTTTAGACAGGCCTCAACTGGCCAGGGATAATCTTAATATCATTTTTCACTTAAGCCTAACGATTTCACAACCTTTTTCGTTGTTTCCACCCTGTTCATAACCAGGTACATGAGTGCTAAAATGACCTGTAATTAAAACCAGTGTATCCCGGTGAGCAGGATGAAGAATCAATCAGTGATCAGACAGTTTTCGGAAAGCGAATTGCATCAGCAGCTGGAAACGTTCGGCAACCATGATAAACAGCTTTCACGCTTGATCCGTTACTTTTCCCATCTGAGATACAACACTGCTAAAACCTATCTGCACTGGCTACGAGTATGGAACGAATGGTATCTGGCGAATGCCCGGTTGCATACAGACTGGCCAGTAAGTTCGCTCCCCGTGTCTGAGGACGCTCTGCTTGCGTTTATGGGGCATCTTGAAGGCAAATTGTCACGAAGCAGCATAAACAGCTGTCTTCAGGCCTTAAATAGTATCCATAAAAAAGGGCTTAACCTGCCCGGGATTATTACGTCTGAAGCATGGTACATGCTGGAAGCCTTAAAACAATCGGAAGCCCGGAAGCGAAAGACGACTAAACAGGCAACTCCCTTTCTTATTGGCGATCTCAAGGCTCTGATAAAGTTACGCAGTACTACAAACTCAGTTCGTAAACTTCGTGACCTGTGCCTGATCTGGACAGGCTTTGAAACACTGCTCCGTTCATCCGAAATTCGACGTATACGTCTGAAAGATCTGTCTCTGGATAGTATGACCGGTGAATTTAACCTGACGGTATACCGTACAAAAACGAACATTAGTACACTTCTTACCTACCGGCTGACACGTCAGTTAACTAACTGCCTCTTGAGATTGATGAACCTCGTGAAAATGGATCAGCACAGTCATCCGGATGAATTCCTTTTCCAGGCCGTAAATTTCCATGATACAGGCTATATGCCACCCGGCTGGAAGCTTCGGAGTAAGGGGAATGAGCTATCTGAACTTCTTAAAAGGCATAACCTACCCTATCGTGCTAAGCAAAGTCTTCTGAACGATGAAGATGAAGAAGACACTGTGGACGATGCCGGTATGCTCAGCAAAAATTCCCTTTTACGAGCATTTAAAGAGATGTGGAATGAGCTTTATCCAAATGAGACTAAAACTCGTTACTGGACAGGGCACAGCGTTCGTGTAGGCGGAGCGATACAGCTAAATATTGAAGGTTACTCGCTACCACAGATTATGGAAATGGGGAACTGGTCGAATGAAGAAATGGTTATGCGCTACATTCGTAATATTGAAGCTGGTAAAAAAGCAATGATCAAGCTTATGCGAAATGCCTTTGATGAATAGCGCCCTCACGGGCGCATAACTTTATTTTTTCTTGAACGGGTTAAGTCTGGTGAGATTAGAGAGTGCCCCTCCCGGAGGCAAAATTCCCGTTCTTTTATATTTGTACACGCCATTTAATTTCATTGTCTGGATTCCAAGATTAATAAGCGTGACAAGTTTAAGGGTATACAGAAGTGTAAATTGTGGAGCAACCTGAATAAAAACCAATAACAAGCCTGCACACATTACACGTAGCCATGCCGCGTACTCCATGCTCAGCGGACGCTTGAAATAGAATCTTTCGAGCAAATCAACTGTCTTATTACTGATCCACGCCGCCGCCACGGAGAGTAACAACACGATGCACACCATAATGCCCAGTTCCATTTTCACTCCCTTCTCTTTTAGTCTCTTTAAGTTGAGGCTTAGCCACAGTAGTTTTGTTTTTTGCTTTTTTCTTAGGTTTGGTATGATGAAACAGAAAACAATCCACCATTACCCAACCATTTTTATATCGAGCCACCAGCATCTTCTGGCTGGGGTAATGAGCATGAAACAGCATTTTCACGTCCATGGTGCCCATCAACGACTGTTTGCGCTTTAGCTCATCCTCAGCCATCTGAAATTCTTGTAAGAATTCTGAAGACAGACGCTGACGCAGGATTCTTATGGCACTGGAGTTTTCATCATTCTTTGCCAGATGCCCGAAGCGTACTAGTGCCTTGTGGGTTATCTGGATGGGTCCCAGATGAGAGCTGAGCTGTTCGTACTGCCAGAAGTAGGTCAAATCCACCTTAACCCAGCTGATGCTGTCCAGCAGAGCCTCGTTCATGATGGTTCCGGACATTGGTACCATTGTCAGCCTGGCCAGACGCATATGTATGTAGTCCGTAAGCAACCTCAGCGACTCAGGAACGTTTTTATTGAGCAGGAGATGCTGAAGCACCGGGGTTGCGGTCTGCCAACACAGATTGCGCCCGTCAGGCAGGAAAGCAAACTTTTGATCGTCAGGCGCAGAGTTCGAAGCGTTTTCCTTACGAAGCAAAAAATAATGGCCGCACAGCAGCTCTGCTCTTACCTGGTCCTCGTCAGGGTCATGTCGGGCTTTACTTAGATCAACGGTAAGCACAACGCGGTTAATCGCATCAGCGTGATATTTTTTTACCCAGACGCAGACACGATAGAGACGCTCATCGATTTTCTGGCTGGCTGTGGAAATCCATTGCATTGTTGTTCCTTAATTTTCGGGGCTGACAATGAAAATGCCCAGCTCAGCCCCCGGCACGAGTTCTGTATATTTCAGGCTCAGCTTCCGTTGGTTGGACGGGCCCTGGCTGTTTTCAGGAGCCCAGTCAGAGAGCGTTTTTAATTGAGGTATGTTGCCTGCTGCGAAAATGGGCAAGGATGCTTTTACTACTGAATAATCAGTCTCAGCATATTTATTCCCGTTTCGTTCCTGCCCTTCAGGCCTAAATGCAAAAATGTGAGCAATCGGAACAGGGAAAGAGTTAGTTCGACAAAGGCGATAAGATTCGCCCTGCTTCAGTGGGTGAAATTCAAGACGGTGTAAAGCCTTATCGATATTAGACACGACATTCAAATTGGTAGTTGCTACATTTTTTACTTCTGAGGCTCTCCTGCGCTCCAACAAACTCACAAGTTGCTCTGCTGTTTTAACTTCCTGGTTTCGGTTTAGCCGCCATGAAAAAGTAACTTTTTTAAGCTGGGACTTGATGAAAAGGACATTTCTTGTTGAGTGCATAGCGACAAGGCCCGGGAGCTTCTTGTGCACTTTATCAAAACGGACATTCTTTTTATTATCGATACGCCTCATTGCCGCAGCAAAATCATTTTTTGCTTCATTTATAGATGTGATCAAGCTTTCGAGAAGATCTGCTCTTTCTGGGACAATGATAAGACCCGGGTATTTAGTGGTCACTTTGGTGGAATCATGACTTAATGACTCTATGTCATCCACACAGATGTCAGTAAGTGCCTGAATAATTTCCTCAACCGAAGCATCGTCTTTAACACTAACCCTGATGGGTTTAACCTGCTTCAGTCGCTCTTCTGTTCGAGATACGGTGGAGACAGTCATCAGGTTTGCCATCAGCGGGGGGGTGTTCGAAAGAAAACACTTAAGCGAGTCGATACGTTCCAGAATCTGGTCACGAAAATAGGGCAAATCGTCATAACTCATACGTTTCTCCAGGCTCATGTTATTTCAAATCAATTTTGCTGCCCTGGCTGACCTTGCAGAACATAAATGTCATGTAAACCTCTAAAGAAGTCATTTTGAAACAGCTTTCACAGCATGCGATTTATGTTCGATAGGGCTCATGAACAAAGGATGATAATGGAGACGCCATGGATAGTGGATAGTCTTACCCACCTGGGTGATCCGATTGAGGCGAAAACGACCATTTATACAGTCAACTGACCAAAGCCCGGGAGAAACTAACCTCTTCCAGCGGTAAAAAGAGAAACCTGCAACACAGAGGTCATGCTCCAGGAAATGTTGAGTTTCGACGACGCGAACTTTTATCAAAAACCCCAGCATTGGCGAAAACCAGATCAACAACCATGTTGGCGGCAGGATGACTTTGTTCAGGAGATGATCTGTCATAAGCAAGGCAGATAACATCAGAAAACTGATAGTCAACCACAGGGCCATCCAACCGGCCCATACGCGGCTCTGACAGGGTTTCCATTCGAGAAGAAAAAGTTTTTTATGCATTCTGCCCCGCCTAATTTTAATGTATTGCCGAAGTATGCTGCATCATGATGGTGGTGCGGGGAAAGATTTCAAACTTCCACAATTCTGAAGCCGTGTTCCAACCATGAAAGATCCCGTCTCCACAGCGAGTGTTAAAAGCAAGAATTTCATCCCTGACCTGGTAAGCGAGCACTTCTGGCATATCAATAAATTCAGGTAAGGAAAGAAGAATCCCATGGATAACTTCTCCGGTTAACTTACTCATAACCTCTTCCTCAGACAGGGCAGCGTCCGGGAACAAACACGACGGAAGTGAAAAACAACATAGGTCAAGACCAAGAGCAGCCCTTCCTGCGTCGTAGCCTTCTTCATTAACGACAAAACGAAAGAATTTTTCAGCCTCACCCAGTAATGTTGACGGTCCTTCAGACGGAACTTCAATACCACTGAAGACTTTATCGGTCCAGTTGGTAAATGGACTGGTGAAAACCCAACAAATTAAGGATAACGCCAGCTCTTCCTTAAACATACGTTCAGTGCCGGTTGTTCTGGAAAGTTGCTTTTGAGTACTCATGTTTTACCTGTTGCATGAAATTATTGATGTTATATAAACACAACCGGCATTTTATCTAATAGGTTTGAAAACACTAAAAATCGCAAATGCTGGTACCTTTCTGTTTTAAGAGATTTTCAAGGTAAAGTGAGGCGAGATCAATTGGCTGGTTCTCTTCAAGACAGGCTCGCACAAGATCTTCAATAGAGACCGAATCAACCCCCCTTCCCTGTAAAATTTCTTTAGCAGATGCCAGCGTTTTATGAACGCTTCGACTTAGTTGTAATCTGACTTGTGTGCGGGTATCAAAAAGACAATCTTCTGTGACACTTTGTGAAACGGTTCTACTCATTGAAAAATCACTCCATTTCTGGGATCGAATGAAAATTAACAGCTATAGATGTATCAGGTTTCCCATTTTCTACGATACTCAACCACGTACGCGCTGAGATTTGTTGTTCACAGACGAGTATGTAACCTGTTCCCTGTTGATGATGTAGCTCAAGAGCTTTTAGGATAGGCCCTGAATGAGGTCCGAGAGCATCACGCGTGTGAATAAGCGTTTGCTCTGGCAATACGTTGCTAAGCATAGACAGCAGAACATTACGCTCATCCTCATTATCCGACAAAACAAGAATTATACGAAAACCCGTTTTTATACGAAATCTGATCTCTGAAACTAACTTTCTTAATCTTAATTTATATATGACCAGGCGGAATCGAGTCATCAGTAAAGAAACCACTGTGAAGATAACGATTACTGCGCCATATTTTGACCTGTAGAACCACCAGTTAAGGCCTCCAGCAACTATCAGGATTAACATTAAAATTAAACTCCCATAGAAAAAAAGTGCTGGGTAGCGAGTTGTCTTTCCTTCAATTAGTGCTGAGGCAAATATCAAAATGGATATTCCGTAAATTACCCAGTCAAAAATACTTTCTCCAATCATTCTTTAGTGAACATCCTTAAAAGTGGAAATGTAGGTTTATGGGTTTATGCATTTTCCTGATGGCCTTGACAACCAAGGATTTCACAGAAATTGTCACAGTGTGAAGCTGTAACAAAGCGCTCTCCACGTTCGAATCGCTCAACCAAATCCTTTCTTACTTCACTTCCAGGTTTCTGGAAGATGTACTCAAGCTGGAGATCCTCGGCCGTAGAAAGTAGTCGTTCTATGCTGAAATCAACATGGTAAAAGCAAAACTGATTATCAACCGGGGGAAAGTTGCTTTTGGTACTGTTCTCGTTTTTGGATTTTAGTTCATTCATGAGCTCTCCTTGGTTGAGAACAGTATACAAATCTCTTTAGGGATTTTTTTTCGTTAATAGCACTTTTTTGAGTTTAAAGAGTATGTTCATACCAGAGCATTAGAGGCTACGAAAAGGATAATGGAATTAGAAAGATAGATTTTAAGTGGTGATGTAAGGTGGGATAGGTAGAAGAGGAGTAGACGCTTGTAAGCGAGGCAAAAAAAAGGCACGGAAACCGTGCCATAAGAGTATGTGAGAAAAAATCAAAATCAGGGAAAGAATCAAGCAGCTTGTGAAACTGAATCTCCAACTGCAAGATTTAAATTTCTTAGGTTATCGAAAACTTCAGATACTAAGTCATTACGGTCGTGGATTTTAATCCGCCCACCGGTTAACTCTGAAACATAAACGGTATGGCAGAGGTCAGTAACCACTTCGCCGTATTCATCAACGACTTCCAAAGATGCAATCATCGGAATATAAGAAGCCGCAGCATAGCTCTCATAAATACTTATTATGGAGTCATTGTTGCGTCGAGAAATTACCCTACCAGAAGGTAAAGCCTCATCTTCCATATAGCAATCAGATAGGTCCTCACAGAAGTCATTTTCTTTAAGTGAAATATTAAGGGTCAATTCACTGTTGATAGAGCGTGAATAAGAATATTCACTCAGTTTATAGCAAGCCAAACTAATATCACTAAAAGTTTCATAAGCTTTATAGAGGCTCGATGTTATAGACTCAGATACAAATGTTATTAGTCCAATAAAATGAGTATCCCAGAACTGTTGCAAAGCAAAACGGGCAATCATAACCTGACCATCAACCTGCATCAGTCTGTTATATTCATCCCGGTCATAACCTTTCGACTGAGAAACATCATTAGACATGCTAAGAACTTCACTACAAACATCATCATATTCAAAACGACTAGTTGCAAAGTGTTTTCCTGAAATTTCAAGGTACTGACCAGAGACTGCGTCAAACACCTCAAGAAAGTAACAGAGTCGCGATTTTAAAGATTCTCTGTTTAAAGCTTCTATTTCATTCTCAGAGATACTATCGACATATAAATCAACAACATTCTTGAGTTCAATAGCTTTGATATTACAGGTAAAAGAAAGCTCGTCACTTTGACAATGGCAAACACTTAATACTATATCCGCCTCATCAAAATCTATGCCAAGATAACTCAGAACTGCTCGGACATAGTTTTTATCATCAGATGAATGTGTCATATACACTACCTCGAATTTGAGAGGAAGTGCCCCAGAAGGGAAGCGACTTCCCCACTGGGTTAGATAAAAATTTGGTTAAGCTAAAAGAAGATGCCAGCGACAGATTTTACATTGTCATAGACAAGTGTCTTCAGCCAACCAAAGTTACTTTTTTGGACTGAAGCAAAAGGATCATTGAGACGCGTTACGAAAATCGTCAAAAGCTTCAGTTATTAGTAATGTGCGATCAGTTACTCTGTATCGGTCATTACTTTCGAGAGATACGTAAGTTGAATGCGAAGAATCACAGACAACACGCCCTCTTTTATTGATCAATCTTACTTCCATCATCACCGGCACATTGATAATTGAAGCAACATCGGTATAGAGGGATATGAGGGCATCATTGTCACAATATAACGCCCCGTTCCCATCAAATGTATCGTTAAACTTAATATATATATCTGGCATATTTGCCGGATAATCATCAGTATTGAAATCAATGCATAACTTTAAGTCATCATTAATACGGCGATTAATCTTATGCTGCCCTACACGTACAAAGCCATGTTCAACAGCTTTGATAATCCTTAAAGTTTCATTAAGACAATCTGTAATTCTTTTCTCGACAAATGAGATAAAGTCACCAAAGTCGGAATGAAAAAACTGTTTAAGTGCAAATTTCGCAACTAACACTTTCCCATCCACCTTCATTTTATCGAGATAAAGATTTCTTATAGCATCAGTAGAAGAATTAGCTTTAGATAACTCTTCACAGTCATTAATAATCATTGAAACAATATCAATAACTTTAACTGGGCTTAAAGTATTACTATATCCGCGAATATCAAACGTAAAAAATCCGAAATTCTTAAATACTCCAAGAAAATAAATTATTTTTTGTTTCAAAAGAATAGAATCGGAGTAAGATGCGTTGTGCTTTATTAGCTCAGATATGTAGAGATCCAACATACAATTTAAATTATCGATATCTACATCGTAATCAAAGGTTACTTTGTCGAACGAAGTATCAGATAATTGAACGGTTATATCGTCAGCGGAAACATTAAGGCCTAAATTTTGATAAAGAAAGGCACTAACAAATTCCACGTGGTCAGATTCTTTAAACATTTACACTACCTCATGACTAAAAAGGAAGTGCTTCCCACCGGGAAGCAGGTTCCCGGATGGGTTAGATTAATTATAAAAGAGTTCTTCAGAAGGTACATGCATTTCTGGTTTGAACTGTTTTAAGGAGTTGTTTATAGCTTTTCGATATAACCCTGAAGAGTGTGGCTTAAACATTTGATATTCCGTAACGAGCAGAGGAGACGTAAAGCATCCTAAGTTCACTAGTGAAATACTTGATGTTTCTTCACAAACATCTAATTCAGCGTATATCCGCCTCTTCATTACCCTGCCTGCTAAATAGCGACGAACATGATTTATAAACTTGTCCGCATCTGATATAGAATTAACTATATAATCAGATGTGACTATCTGATTAGATACAGTTTCAGGTATAGCTTCGGCTATTATTTTTACGTTCATTTCATAATCAACACTATGGAAGCAAGCAAGAATTTGTGGCTTCGCGCTTTCTAAAATCTTTTCAAGAACAGAAAAAATCAGAGAGAACTCGTTTAAAATTCGCTTTTGTATAAGTCCATGTAGATGTTTTATGAAAGGAGAACCGTGTTCAACAAGGCCTAGTATAAGATCCTTAGAGGCCAAATCTGAGCGGTAATAAACGTATTCTAGATTATCCCGGTTAAATCCTTTGAAAAGCAAATCAGGCTGCTCTGAGACCAGTCGTAAATGAGTTGAAGCTATAGAAACTTCAAAACGAAAGTTCGCGAGATTTACAGGACCTGCTTTTAATGTAGCCGCTTCGGAAAAATAAATGAAAAGAGGATGCAAATCATCGTTACCACTGTAAAGATGGTCTGCACCCTTAAGATATTTCACCAAATGAGGTAGAAAAGATATTACTGGAATATCAGCCACAAATCGAATATGCCGAAATGGTTTTGAATCCAAATATATATTTTCCACTACAGCGCCAACAAAACCCATTTTAACAAGAATAGATTCAACTAACTTTTGTATAGCATTCATTTCAATACCCTCTTAATAGAGGGATTTCTCCCATAGGGAGAAATCCCTATGGGAGAAAATAATTTTAATTAATAATTATAGCGAAGCGCATGTTCTTTTTCACTAAGATGGTTTTCATATTCCGACTTACCAGAACTTAAACACTCTTTGAAAAAGACCTTTGAAAAATTCTTCAAGTCACTTCGGTTATTAATTTCTTTGTCAGACATCAACTTAGCTGAGTGTGAGGTATCAACAGGCCCCAACCACCATTCATATTTAATATAAACACAATTGGTTTGTGTATGTCCATTTAGAAATCGTTTTGCATTTCTAAGTATTTTTCTACAACCGTTAAGGTCTGAAAGTAAGATATCTGGAGCAATGAGCTCTTCCAGAATATGACCAGGTAAGCCTTTCCTAAAAAGCTCAACATCGTAACTACAATACCAGTCACGATAATTAAAAGCTTTAATAAGTCTTTCAGGTGTATCCAAAGATATCTTATTCAGGATTTTTAATGCAAAGCATACAGCATCTTTTAACAACTCGTGCACCTCAACATTGATAAATGAGAAAAACGAGCTTAATTCTTTCTCTAAGGAATTATACAACTTACCGTAAATATCCTGAGAAAAAAGATACTGCAATCTTTCTTTATTATAAGTGCAATTCGAAATTGAATAGACTTCTCCTCTTTCGATTTTGCACCCTTCCCTTAAAACTATAGGAAACCTCAAATGGTTAACAAAGAAAGAATGATTCTTTCTTTGCTTCAAAGCATCTAATTGAAATTTCGTAATTTCCTCCAGATTTGCATCTTCAAAACCTGGAAAGGGAATATCACAGAAACAAGAACTATATGCTTTTGCTGATTCATACATAAACTCCAGTGAAACATCAGCATCAAAAGACATACCAGAGAACATGCCCTGCCCATTGTCTAAAAATGTAATGTTTTTAACCTGTATTTTTTTATGTTGAACAACCAAAAAGGCATTAATGATTTTTTCGATAATTTTCATGTGATCCTCTCTCAATAAAAAAAGGGATCACTCCCATATGGGGTGTGATCCCCACATGGGTATAATTTAATTAAAAATCTGTAAGACCTAAATCTTTATTTCTACCACAAACTGTAGAAGATATAAGACGTTTTACTCGCTTTCGAGCACTTCGGCCTGACGTATCTTTCAAGTACATCGGTAATGACAATGATGAAATTTGATTACTTCGCTTATGATGGCAGACTATATAGCCCTGCCTCCACCCCGAACGCACAAACTCACGGATGCGGTTAATATATGCCGAAGCTTGAGATTTTGTACTTATCGATTCAGAACACTTTAAGTTCTGTTCGATAGAGTAAAGCTCAGCCGCCATGAATTTCACCTCATACAGCTCATCGCCATAACTTATAGTTTTCAACAGCTCTTCCTTTTCCCGAATGAAAAATACTTGCTGCATTCCAAGGATCAGGTCATAGGCCTCTCGAAAGAGGTCGATAAGCTTATTACGAACATAAATCATAAACTCCTCAAAGTGCTGAAGCCAGAAATAAGCCGCATTACTTATTTGTGAATTGTGAGAACAAACAAGCCCTTTAGCAAGCTCGACCTCTTCCTCCCGAAAAGTAAAGTTACTTTTCTTAAACCGACTTTGTTCAAAAATGCTTTGATGCATTTCTATCCATACAGAAACAAAACCGAGGGATTCAAATTCTTCGTTTAACAAATGTAAACTTTCGAAGATTTTCTGAATTTCGATCCCGATGTCATATGACAGTGGACATTCTTTTATAGAATAAACATAACCGGGTAGGAAGTGAGATAAATGCTCAGTTCGCAAATATAAACTGAATTTAAGTTCTGTCAGTGGTTGTTTCAAAGATAACTTAGATGATTCGCTTATATTTACTGGTTCAACGCCATTTCTAATCAAAATAGCTTTTACCAGGTCCGTAGCTAACTTCATACAGCCTCCATTCGTTATTGAGGCCTCCCTGATGCAGGTTGGCCATCAGGGAAAATATGTAAATCAATTAGCAATCAATCAGACCGTTGCCATGACATTGTCAATGTATCTGACAAGGGATGGGCGGTCGTCCTGTAAGGCAAAACGGCGAAGGTCATCAAGATTATACGCAGGAAGAGAATCAGCGTAACCTCGAATACGAAGGTCCTCAACCACAACTTTTATATACTCAAATCGTCCAAGATTCCCTTTTAATGGGGGTTTTCCTGGACTAGACAGCATATCGTCTGCTTGCTCCCATGTGATTTCTTTAGCTTCACCACTATGTAGATCAAGATGGACATATATGAATGACTTATAATCTCCACGGCAACGAAGATAATATTTCGGATAGAAATATTTGTCACAACGCAACAAACACGTTCCTGAAGGACGAACTACGTACAACAGGTTTCTGTCATTTTCTAATATGCTATGTTTCAAAATCGTTATATCTATCTCATTATCATGCAGCAAATAGCATGACGATGGTTCATTGACGATGCGCGATTTTATAACAGCAGCAAATTTATTAAAAACTTCGTTAATTTGAAAATTCATTAAAATGCTCTCCGATGTAAAACGACGAGCATCACCATAACGGTAATACTCCCGTTATGGGTTTTAATAGTTTATGGAATAACCATGTCATACAACCGACCATAGCCAGTAGTACCGCACATTTATTTAACTGAGCAAGCATCTCAGCCGTGAAAAGACCTTAAAGGCAGGTAATTATCACGAAGGAAAGCGGTTATCTTATCAATACAATTTTAAAATATAATATTGATAAGATAACCCCCCCCGCAAAAAGCGGGGGAGTTATCGTTGTTACAGCTGATTAAGACATTCAGGAGCCCAGTGAATCGGGAATCCATCCTGCCCTGTTAACTGGAGAACATCGTTCCAGTCGATACCCTTTTTCCCATCAGGAATATCTTGTGCTGGTTCGAAGACTTCAATTGTCAGCTTTGATGCGGGATATCGTTTAGCCAAAAACTCAACCATGCGGCTTTGAAGTCGCTGAGCAGCTTCAATACCGGCACGAGTGCCTTGTGAGTTAGCAATATCCTTATCCGCCCAGATATAAAAGTTTATAGATTTTACATCCGGCGGAGGCAGTAAAAAATCAGGAACAGTAACGTTTTCAAGGCACCATGCGGAGCTGGCTGCCCAGCATGGTGTTGAAGTCGCTTCTACAACAGAAAGCGCGTTCTCGATCCCTTCAGCCACTCCCAGTGTCCAGGTCGAACTACCTGAATCATAGTGAGGGTCAAACAACTGAATTGAGCCACCTGTCATATCGGCAGGAGGCTTCATCATCAGCTTTGGATTTTCTACAGGTGCCTTATCACCATTTTTGTCTACGTATGTTCTATGAATAGTCAGAGGCCGACCTCGGGTGTCACGATAGATCGCAATCATTCCCGGATAGATAATCGATTTCTGCTTATCTTTATCCCAATAGTAGATCCGGTTATTAAAGCCTAAATCCTTTGGTAAGTGACTCAGTAAGCGGGAGATCCCACGATTACGGAGGTACAAAGCAACAGGAGTATTAGGCTTGATTTCACCGGTATAGTGATACATCACATCAAGTTTTCGCATTCGCTTTGCCACTTCCTCTCGGTCAAGAGTTTCTGTGGCACGAACTGCTGATTTATAGCGTCGTTCATTTTCAATGTCGGCGTCAGTTAACGGAGCATGCAGATCCATCCCGAAAAAATCTGAGAGAATCTTTTTGCAAGTCTGCGTTTTACTTAATTCATAATATTTCGCCAGAACATCAATTCCGTCGCAAAACTCATTTACCGGAAAGTCATTATGGATCGCACATCCGGTATAAAGGTCTTTTTGTCGGAAACGAAACTTCGATTTCCCTGCGCCAGTAAACGGGCAAGGAACCTGGCTCGGGGCTTTTGCACAAGCGTCTTTGAAAGCAGGTATTCTTTCGAATATATACTTCCAGCCAGACACTTCAGCAATTCGAGCATGAACGAGTTTAATAAAGTGTTCAGATACTTCCTGTGGATTACGACGAAGAGCCGGGGATGCATAAGTCATGATGATCTCTCTTATCTGGCATTGTGAGTTTCTCAATGCCTTCTGCGGTGCAGAAGACAGGGAGAAACCCACAACGCAGAATTTAAGAAAGAGGGCCCGGGGGCCCTCAACATTTATGCTTCAGTCGTGAAGCCATTATTCTCAAGACACTGTATGTAGTTATCTACAAGTAACGCAGCCTGCTGGCTATTACCCTCCGCTATAGTGACTTCGCGGAAGATTCTTTCCTGAGGGCTATCATTGCTTATAACTTCACCAACACGTCCGAAAATACGGACTTTATGCATCGCACCGACTTTTTCATGTTCTACACGGTAAGTTTTTATCTGAGTCATATTTTGCTCCTTATTCCTTCATGGAGCAAAAAGACCCACCGGGGCCTTTTGCCCCGATTGGGTAGAGTTTATTAAGAAAGTATTTGATGAACTAGCTTACTGACTTCAATAGACAATAAAGAAGTATCATCAACTGTTACGAAAGTGTCCGTTTCAAAACCAATTATTTCATCAGTCTTAATACCAACACCAACGATTTCTATTCCATTACATTTAGCCTTTTCCATAACTTCGCCGATAGTAAATTCCGATTTATTCGGATAACCATCAGTTATAAGAAAAATTATTTTCCTATCGAATTGGCTGTCAAGTAACAGATCAACAGCTGCCATTAAAGCCGATCCCGTAGGGGTATAATAACCCTTACATCCAAGAGTGAATTTCGATAGAGATTCCTCAACGCTTTGATCAAACGTTTTGATAATCTCAAATTCACTTTCCTTGAAGGGAAAGACTATATTGGAGACATGCATTTTTGACAAACTTTCAGCGGCCATCGATAAAGCAAGATCTGACTTAATGGCATGAATATATCTTTCATCATTAGCCATTGACGCTGAAATATCACGAACTAATACGAGGCCAACATGCCCTCTATTTTTAGATTCGCTTTGAGCTCTGAAGACATCACGAACTCCCATTGGTGACAGAATTAATCGATTTCCATCGAAGGTAATTCCACGCTCATGAGTTTTGTTTCGGCCACGCATTTTAACCTGCTGTAAAACAGACAAGTCGCTACCGATTGAATGACTCAGAGACAAAGCCTCATTGTAAACATTCAAATCGATAAGGAGATCAGGGATATCCCATTCAGAAGCACCGAATTCGGCTTTCACGTCATCGGATACTTTTGATGCAATACCTTCAATCTCTTTAGCCAAAGCATCGTGATAATCTTCGCTATCCTCATCACTGCCAAGAAAGGCATCCAACAAATCTGCCAGTATCTCCCATTGAGCCGATGAAAAGTTACTTTCATCTTCAACGTTAGTCGAACTGGCTTCATCTGATTCACTCTCGGAAGGGTTAATCGCATCAGTATCGTCTTCAATAATGTTATCACCTGTGGGATTGCCACCGGTGGGTTCATTATTTCCCTCGTTATCTTCAGCAAGTTCTGAAGGCTCAGAACATCCCTCTTGAGCAAGATCAGAGTTATCGGAAGTATCTGCCTGACCTTCACTATCGTCCTCAGAATCATCCTCACGACTATCAGTCGACTCAAGCGATTTATCTTCTGATTCGGTATCGGTATCGGTATCGGTCTCGGATTCATCATATGCCTCCTGCTCCTCCTGCTCTGTCTGCTGCTGTTGTTCCCTTGCCTCATCCCGCAGTCTCTCTAAAAGAGCCAGGGTCTTACGAGCAAGGGATTCACAGCCCTGAGTATTTTCACAACCAAGAGCATCATGAAAAATTTCCTCAACATCAGAAATTACTGGAGAAAGTATCTTTTGGGCATAGTCAAAAAACGGATCGAGTGTTTCTTTGTGACCTGCCTGCTGAAGGACTTTTACTCGCAATGAGTTAAGCAGATACCACTCAATAAATAGGACAGGATTTTCCGGACGAGAAGATATATCAGGAGTCATCCTTCCGGCTTTAACCATCAGTGCGTAAGTGGCTGCAAGCCGCCGCTTTGCATCCGGATAATCGTTACCAACCTTCTCTTCCATCTGTACATCATCGAACAGATTTATAAGCCCGGTAAGACGTTTTGCCCTGCTATAAGCTTTACGTTTCTCAGCGAGGCTCTCAAACTCTGCATTCATTCCGTCATCGAAGCGTGTAAACCCTTCAGATGACTTGAGAACACTATTAAAGGCGTCACTGTAAACCTCGCTGTCGGTATAGCGACCATGACCAGCTTCATGACAGGTAAAACCTTCAATCAGACTGACAAAGTCATCATCGCTATAATCGCCGTTTGGTAAAACACAAACTTTATTTACAGGATCAAAATACGGTCCTTTGGTATTGTCGTCTATTACAACTCTTACATCGCCTAAGCCGCTAATGACTTTTGCTATATTCTGTAAACGCTTAATATGGCGCGGTGATGATTTAAGATCTAATTTCATAGAATACCTCTTTATAAAAAAGGGGTA
The DNA here is from genome assembly GCF_015534835.1 of Salmonella sp. SJTUF14076. Taxonomy (NCBI): domain Bacteria; kingdom Pseudomonadati; phylum Pseudomonadota; class Gammaproteobacteria; order Enterobacterales; family Enterobacteriaceae; genus Salmonella; species Salmonella sp. SJTUF14076. The sequence continues at coordinate 180,762 of NZ_CP064675.1, forward strand.
CTCACCCAGATGGTGAAGTACCCATCTGGGGTTTTTAATAAAGCAAACAGTTACCAGCCTTTGAGCTCGATATCAAAACCATTTTCAACATTGTCTTCCTGTTGCGAAACTGATTTCTCAGGTTCAGCTACAGGATCAGTGTTTGAAAACGTGCTGTTATTTATATCGTTCTCTACGACAGGTTCAACCTGGAACACATTTGTTGAATCTAAAATAGCTTCAATACCTGTGTTCTGTAGCGCGTTCGGTTCTGTTTGTGAGCTTTGATTAAATGATCTGGTAATAGATTCCAACCAGTCAGTAACCTTTTGCTCTCCTGAAATAATACGCTTTAACATTGAAGCATCACTCATGAAATAAAACCACTGCTGTAACACCGCAACGTCGCGAGGTTCAGAAATGGCACCTTTAGGTAAATTATTCATTATGTGTTTTATAGCTTCTGCAAGTACTGCCGCCTCTTTATGTATAAACATGAAGCTAATGATCTTATTTTGCATTTGCTTCAGTCGGTCAATAGTACTTGAGCGCAAATTGTTATTTTTGCTAATTTTTTCATAAACCTTCATTGCTTCTTCTGCCAGATCTGTTATCAATTGTTCCTGATAGTAGTCCTGGGTTTCATCACCTTCAACGCTAATAGGCGTAAAAGGAATAAAGTGAGCAATATTAAATCTAAAGGATTTTATGAAATCATCTTTAGTTAATTTCAACTGATCAATCAAAGAAGACATTCTTGGGCTTCTATTTTTTTCAGCCTCAATATGCATCTCATAATTGTCTACAACGTTTTGAATACCTGCCTGAAACTCTCGTTCAATCTCTTGGGCCCCTTCCAGAAACTCTTCCATACTGGATACTGGTAAAATCCACATATTGCTATAGCGGATGCACAAGCGTGAGCAAAGAGTTGATATTCTGCTGGTAATCGTACTTTTGAAGCTAAGGGCTTTTATGTCAATCCAGCGTACTTCGCTTTTAGATACGCTTTTTTGATCCGTAATATCATCTCCATCATAAGACAAATCGATTTTATCGGTTCGACGCGATCCTTGACAGCCACTTATTTCAATTTTTGTTATAACTGCACCTTCCAGTAAATCTGGATATGATTTTGCAAAATTCTCAGAGATTTGTTTTGCAGATACTTTGTTAAGCATTGAAGTATTTAAAGTCATGGGTTTCTCCAAAAAAAAGGGGAAACCCTCCCCAACGGGAAAGATTTCCCGATAGGGTTGATATTAAAGCTTCTCTGGTGAAATTAAAAGAATACCGGGAAACTCAGCAACAACATCATCATTGCCCATTGCTCCCTGATACATATAACCTTTTAATTCCATTTGTTTAATCAGACCTTCCATATTTATTTTACCATCATGATAAAACAATAAAGAATAGTCGTTATTCAGTTGCATAAGTCCAGTAAAATTAGTTCCGTTTTTTGCTATAGCAATGGTAGCAGCACCATCCGTACTTAAAAACGCACTAAATTCAAGATGGGATAACTCTGAGATACAAATATCAGAGGTTTCATAACAAATCCCATCTAACTCGACTTTTTTGCTGTGAAATACTCCAGCGATTTATCCTTGTCTTCGCCAAGAGAAAGATCTATAGCTTGAAGAACAAGATCGACCACATGTAAAGGTAAAGCAGAAGCAAAAGCTATTTTGAAAGTGTCAAGAAGACTAAAGGTTTTTAACGTCATCGACGTGCCAACCCAAGCTACTAATTGACGAATATCCATCACACTGTCTTCTGTACCAGAGTCATTTACTGCAATCGCTACTCTTACGAACTTCTCAATGACCTGAAAAGGCAAAGAGCTATATCGTTTAGTAAGCACATTGGTTAAAGCAACTTTGTCGGGCTTCTCCATTTCAACTATCAAGAACCGCTTTATAAAAGCTGCATCTTGACGTTGAGAAGAAACGAACCGGCGAGCGCCTCCACTCATGTTTGTGTTTGCAGTACCAATAAATCGCGTGTAGCCATTAGCAGTTATAACCTCACCACCATTAGCACTGAGTGACCAGGGCTTACGTTCAATGGGCATGTGAAGTTTTGCTGCCGTATCAGGATCGATTTTGTCCACTTCATCCAGAAGAATGAGGTGACCATTACGAAATCCCGTTACCAAATCGCTGTGTACAAAACCTGTATTACCACCATTAAGACTGCGCTCACCTTCAAGCTCATCAACTCGAATATTGCTGTTGATCTGCTTAATTGTCAGCGGCCAATTCATCATGTGGCTAATGTACATTACCATTTCAGTCTTGCCAGAACCGGACTCACCTTTAAGACACACACTTAAATCTATATCCGGACTGATAAGCAGTTTAACCACTTGTTCAAGTATTCGGGGATTTGGTATGTAGTCTTTGTTCAGCGGAGCTCGATACGAGGTTTTAGTTTTGAAAACAGGCACAGCCATCTTTGGATCCATTTCTGGAATACCAAAAAGGTCCTTTGCTAGAACTAAAAGATACTCACCTTTATCCACATAATGTTTTAACTTTATAACATCCGGGGAAAGAAGAGCTTCTAATTTTTCATAAGCATCAGAAGATGTTTCATTTAACTTCATAGCGGCATTAGACATTTTTAACTCCGGTAAAATGCAAACACCGCCCTCTGGCAGATGTTTGCCAGTGGCATTTTATTTGAGATTCATTTGGCAAATAGTTGCCATCAGTTTCCTGATTTGAGGCACATTATAACCAAGATGATTTCCCACTATTTCAAAAGCTTCAGACATGATCCATTCAAAATGATTTTCGAATATTGGATTGATTTCTAACTTGCCAAAAGCGTTTCGTTTAGTTAACAGATCACATGAAACAAGCTCGTCAAACAACTCTAATGTGGATTTAAAAGCTTTTATGTAAACATCCATAATTTCCCTGTCAGTCCATTTAACAGCCAGTTTTTTTTCTGACATTAAATAATCCTGATCAAAGAAGATGTCCCAGCCCATATCGTCATTGCAATCATGCAAAATGATTTCATCATCATTCCTGCATTCAGCTAATTTCGTGTTTTCACTAATCGAACGATGCGAATGATAATAGAGCCATGATTTTAATTCCGCTCTAAATTCACATGCATCAAGTCCATGACATAAACAAGTGTATTCAAATGATTTTGACATATACCACCGTGTTTCAGCTTCTAAAAGTGGATTCACTGTGATATTACCATTGTCATCTTTGAAGAATAACTTTCTCCTCAACACTAGTTCTTTAATGATTTCCAAAGACTCTTCCATAGCGGATAGAAAAACAACATACACATCCTCAGGGGTCCATTCTATTACCAGACCACCCAAATCTGGGTTATATTCTTCAACCGTATATAGATAATCTGTTTCTGCTGCAAAATTAATTGTATGCAAAATCTGATTTTTAAGTAATTTGGATTTTTCATAAAGGTGATTTTCACGCCTTTCAGAATCATAATTTATCTCAGAAATGTTACTTTCTTCTGATTTAAAGTTTAATCCGGACGTGTAAGCATCATTTAAATGCTCTTTGGGTGAATCAACTATTTGCGTTATTTCATCTTCATCTATATCGAGTATAGAAAAAAAACTAAGTTGATTACTACTTATTGCAGTAGCCCTAAATTTTTGTTTCATGGGGACTCCAAAAGGAGAAATCCCATGAAGGGATTTCTCCCCTTTAGGGTGGGTTTAATGTCAGATCTGATTAAAGCTACTTTGTCCAAAACCTTTTAGAGGTTTAGGTATGTGAGCCAACTTACTTGTTGCTACCACTCTCATGTAGTCAAGAGGATGTTCTCTCCCTTCAATCATAATAGTATCGACAACAATATAACCGGAGACCATCAACTCATCACCCTGATTTATACCAGTGAAACAGGTTGAATACATTTCAGGCGACACCTTGATTTGAACTGAAAATTCTCTCTCAGTGATTTCACCATCAACTTCTGTCTTCATCCTATTTTTGAGCTTTATTAACAAACCTATACTCTGGTCAGTCATTTTTTTCTCCACAGCACTGATAACTATCCCGGACACTTTTACTTCATTGATATATTCAAGATATGACATTTTCCGCTCCTCGATTTGTTCAAAGAGAAGCCCCGTTAGGGTTCCCCCTTAACAGGATTAAATAAATTTATTAGTTACATACATGAACGTGCAGACTACCAAACAGGCAATTCCGGCAATATGTAACCAATTTCTTGTTGGTTTAGTTGGTGCAATCGCTAAAGAGTTCTCCAACTTCTCTGTTACAAGACGTCGATTCTCTGCTTTAGCCGCATCATCTAAATATTGAGTTTCACGCTTAGCGAGAGTCTCAATTTTCGATTTTATTGCATGGTCCCATCCTTTAGTTTCAAAAACGCTTAACTCACTAAAGGTGTGCGTCATGAGATCTTCTGGGAAACCCAGTTTTTTCATTAACGGACGAATGGTATCATACATTTTTTCTACATTTTCGTAGTGGGCCTTTACTGCGACATCAAAACGCTTACGTAAAGTTAATTTTTCACGTTTGCAAATGATGTCCGAAACCCAATTTATTAACTGCTCATTTTTGAGTTCACTGGCTTTTTCAAGTGAGTAATCCAGATTATCCACGTCAAGAAATGAATTTAATCCGTATTTTTCAAACTCCTCAACAAGATATTTATCCAGTTCAGTTAAGCTTTTAAAAAGTGGTACATCTGGGGAAGCTTTAAGAAGCTTATAAGCTCCTTCGAAATCAATTTTCTTGACCACGAGCTCCACAACATCCACATGATAATAGCTTGAATAAGCAGAAAGCTTTTCGGCCAACAAAGACACAGGCTTAAGAGACTTAAGTTCAATGATATTTGGGCCGTCCTCATTCAAAATAACAATCAGTTCATTATCACGTTCTGTATATTTCATCAGAACTTCTAAGAGCTGTTTGTTTAGCGCCTTATCCATCTCTGGAATAATTTCACTAAAGGTTTGATGAAGGGCTTTACTGCGAGCTTTATTTTTAGACATTTGGGGTCACCTATATATAGTAAGAAGGAAGAAACAATTTTTTGTTTCAACACGAAGGCAAAGCCTGTCATTCATCTCCCGTAAGCTATGAACCGCCTGATTTATACTATCTGGCATTAGAAGTACGCAACAAAAATAGCTCCAGGAGGAGCTAAATTAGTTACGGTTTGGTAAATTCAGATTGCCTTTTTCAGGCATGGGAAGTGCACCAGCGACAAAGGTGACATTTTGCCGGTGGTGTCTTACAGCTTGTTTAAGCTGGCCGCTTTTCACGGCTAAATCAACGCTTAACGCGAAAGTAACTTTAAGCAAAGTTACTCAAATTTGGGAGCTGATATTTAAGCTCATTGTTTTTATACTATAGCTTTAAGCATAAGTAAATGCCCATATCGAATTATTCTGTATAAACTGGAGAAATTCGAATATTAGCTGCTTCTTTTATCTTTTCTTCACTGCATTCTCTTAAAAAGAAAGAAGGGTCACCATACCACATTACAAAAAGTTGCTTTTCTGCACGCGTAAATCCAACATAAAGCAAACGTCTTTCTTCTTCTATTGCCTCCTCCCCAACTGATCTTTTACTTGGTATCTGATCCGCATTACAACTCATTATTATTACTTTATTCCACTCAAGACCCTTTGAACCATGCAAGGTTGATAGGACTACTTTCTCTGGGCTGTATTCCTCGTCCTTCTTCCTAGGGCCTAATGACATTGCAGCAGCACGATTGATCATATTCATCCAACCAGTCTTTTCTGCCCACTGTTTACAAGTGTCTAAAGCAATTTTTGTTAAGGTTGCTGTACCTTTATTACTCCTCATCTTGATTGACGACGATTCCATCCATTTCGTAAGGTTGGCGAAACGTTTTGCTATCTCAACTTTATCAGTACTTTCCTGGGTAAAGCGCACGAAGTTTGAATGTAATGTTTTTGTTTCGAGAGAACTGTCCTCCGGGATGGCAAGGTCGCCAAAAGTAACTTTTCTTCCTCTCATACTCAATGCCACATCATCCAAAACTGATTCCTGTTCTCCAAACAATGCCAATACTCTCTTCATTAAGCGAGGATCATTTGATTGTCGGAAAAAGGCCATAAGGCTTAACACATCGCTTGTTTCTTTTTCATCCCAGAATGATTTACCTCCGTAACGAATTACTGGCTGTTCGATCAAACTTTCTAGCTCATCCAAGTGAGCATTATTGCGGCTTAGAATTGCCCATCCATGTGGATCCTGATTTATAAGGCTTAAAATACCCTGTATCTGTTCCTCCATATCTACATATGAACGAAAAGTGACCTTTCCTCCTCCCTTTTTTGCCGAGCGTAACTCTTTGGCATAACGGTAAACATTCTTTCCTATCAGTGCTCCGGCCACCTCTAAAATTTCAGGTTCACACCTAAAGCATGTGTTTAAGTAAAATATGTTAGGTCTGAAGTGTTTTTCAAACTGTTGAAATATTTTGACTCCTCCTGAGGATCTGAAGGAGTAGATGGCCTGATCATCGTCTCCAACTATACTCGTATAGACTCCAGCTCTTGTATGCAATGCTATCCATGAGAATTGTATAGAGTCAGTATCCTGAACTTCGTCTACTATCAAATGTGTCAAATCTAACGTGCGCATTTTTCCCGAATGCATTTGACCGACAACAAATTTTGAAAGAGCATTGAGGTCCGCCACATGGTCTTTCTGGCATAACGCCTGATAGGTATTAAATAAATGGATCTGTTGTCTGTTATGCCGAACTGAAATCACATCCGTATCCATTTCTCTGCCGATAGCATCAATAACGAATTCAGCTTCAGCAAACTTCATCGTTACACCGGATTCTTTCAAAGCCCGGTGAATGACAGATCTCTGTGCTGGCCCTATCAACATCTTTCCCGGCCAGCGAATCATGTCCAGTTGCTTCTTAACGAGTCCGTGAAAAGTATCCACCAGCACCCGGTCAAGATCCTTCTTGCTCAATCGCTTTTGTAACTTTGCTGCAAGTGCGTTTGTTGCAGCGCGAGTAAAGGTCACCATCCCGATTCTTGCATATGGATACTTTTTGAGAATCGATATAACCGCTTCTATCATGGTGAATGATTTGCCTGATCCAGGCGCTGCTATCACCATATTGTTTGCGCTAGCATTCTCGATAACAGGTCTTTGCTCTTCTGTTGGCTTACCCATTTCAACCTCATTACTTCGTTTTAATAATTATACATTTTTATAAAAGCGCTTTTCTTGTGTACTGCTGGTTCTACTGGAAATCACTTTTTTTCCTTTTTTATGCAATCAGGTTGTTTGTGAAACGCGTGACTATGGAATAATGGTTCCATCTCCAAAAGACATTACAAAAAGGGCTTTAAATGAAACTTTTACGTTTAGTATCTCTGGTCTCTTCTGTCGTCATTGGTTTTTCCCTATCGGGTTGTGCCGGTGACACCGGCACTACGCCAGGCACCGCTCTGAATGCGTACAGTCACGGCCAGTACTGGCATGCTAAAGCAAATGATTCTGTCGCCAAGAATGCCTATTCGTTTGCTGGTTTCGACGTTAATTTTAAGGAGCAAGAGGTTACTCCTGGAGGGGATGCCGACAACTTTCTTTCTAAGTATCTCATCAATAGTTCGATGGGCTACGTAACAGGCGGTCTAAAAGGTTTTGGGATCATGAGCCTCGGCTCTTTGTACAGTTCTTCTGACGCCGAATACATCCAGGTCAATCAATACCTAGTGTTCGTCCCCAATCCAAAAAAATTGCCTTACAATGATGAAAGTTTGGTACGTGAAGGAGCTAAGTATGTTTTTGAGCATACAAAAGCAACTCAGGCCTCATTTGGATACAACCCTGAAAAACAGAAAGCAGCTCTGGCCACATGTAAAATTGATATGGCAGTCGTCAATAAATGGAGTACCTGTGATCTGCCCTCTAAGCCTGATGCTGATGTTTTCCCTACAGATTCAATGTACAGCTTTCAGGCGATTCGCCCCGCAACAGGAACCGAAATTCCTCAGCTAAACCTTCCCGCTGGTGATTACGCTGTAATTCGTTATGTGTTCATCCCATTTAAAGGAAACGAAACAAGCGCTGATTTTTCGGGTATCATTTTCCGTTCTGATAGCCCAAATACAACAACTCCAGGGGGTGTTGCAGCCTCCATCAACGGAAAAGATTATTACCTCTTTACCGGTGAATACGGTAAAAAAGGCTTCCCAGAAAAAACATTGAAAGCCAAGTAATTAAAAAAGGGGCCTAACGGCCCCTTCTTCAATATTTCGGCAACTGCTTGCCCGTAACCGGATCCAGCGTAGTTGAACCTACCTCACATATGGCCGGTCGAGGTAAATAGCTACAATCTACATTTTCCTCTTTTATAGCCTGAGCATTTTCTTGTCTGGCCTTTATCATATTTTCTTCACCGCCCATTGCTTCCTTGGTACGTTCTGATGGAAGTTGATAGTTCTCATTCTGGAATGGTAAGTTTTCCACAATTGATTCTTCGGAGAATTTTGAATATTGATCAGGAACTTCTCCTACCTGAACTGCATCATTAATCCACTCCGTCAGATCAATTTTATCGAAATCCAGTTGCTGTATTTGCTTTATTGATAGCCCCACGCAATTAGAGGCGACAGGGTCTATTCCTAATTGCGGATAAGCTTGTTGCATAATAACGCGTGACAACATGGAATTATAACAGCACATGTCTGTTGCTTTTTTAACGCATTTCTTTGTGAAACCAACATTCAGATATTTGACGCATCGTTCCGTATCTAATGTAAAACAGGATTTTTGATTCTTATGAATAGAAGCTTCCATCTCTTTCTGGTCGCATGCTACCAACATTTCTAAAAGCATTTTAGTGACCTGATAGGCTGTATAAATCCAACCGATCACGTTTAATGCAAGCATAAAGTTTTGAACCGCAGCCGAGAAGACAACCTCTCCTCCGGTAGTAGCAACGTTCTTAAAGACAAAGTCTCGAACTGTATCTGGTAGCAATTCGTAGGCTTTCTTCATTGCCATCTGCTTAAGCTGACCTATACCGAAGCTGGACATTGTTTCCTGTGCCAACTGGCCAGCACCTCCTGCCCCTCCAGAAGTTGCGGAAGACCCAACTGCCCTGCTTAGATTACCAGCGACGTTTTCATATACGCTCGTTAAGGAGCTCGTGACATTGTTCCACATTTGCCCTACTGTTTTACCAGCTGATGCAGTCCACTCACCGACCGCATTGGACATAGAAGCCCATGTACCTGTAGACTGGCCCCCTGAATCTCCAGACAACCAATATCACTTAAATAAGTGATAGTCTTAATACTAGTTTTTAGACTAGTCATTGGAGAGCAGATGATTGATGTCTTAGGACCGGAGAAACGCAGACGGCGTACTACACAGGAAAAGATCGCTATTGTTCAGCAGAGTTTTGAACCGGGAATGACGGTCTCCCTTGTTGCCCGGCAACACGGTGTGGCAGCCAGCCAGTTATTTCTCTGGCGCAAGCAATACCAGGAGGGAAGTCTTACTGCTGTGGCCGCAGGAGAGCAGGTCGTTCCTGCCTCTGAACTTGCTGCTGCCATGAAGCAGATTAAAGAACTCCAGCGCCTGCTCGGCAAAAAAACGATGGAAAATGAACTCCTTAAAGAAGCCGTTGAATACGGGCGTGCAAAAAAGTGGATAGCGCACGCGCCCTTATTGCCCGGGGATGGGGAGTAAGCTTAGTCAGCCGTTGTCTCCGGGTGTCGCGTGCGCAGTTGCACGTAATTCTCAGACGAACCGATGACTGGAAAGATGGTCGCCGCAGCCGTCACTCAGATGATACGGATGTGCTTCTCCGTATACACCATGTTATCGGAGAGCTGCCCACGTATGGTTATCGTCGGGTATGGGCGCTGCTTCGCAGACAGGCCGAACTTGATGGTATGCCTGCGATCAATGCCAAACGTGTTTACCGGATCATGCGCCAGAATGCGCTGTTGCTTGAGCGAAAAACCGCTGTACCGCCATCGAAACGGGCACATACTGGCAAAGTGGCCGTGAAAGAAAGCAATCAACGATGGTGCTCTGACGGGTTCGAGTTCCGCTGTGATAACGGAGAAAAACTGCGAGTCACGTTCGCGCTGGACTGCTGTGACCGTGAGGCACTGCACTGGGCAGTCACTACGGGCGGCTTCGACAGTGAAACAGTACAGGACGTCATGCTGGGAGCGGTGGAACGCCGCTTCGGCAACGAGCTTCCGGCGTCTCCAGTAGAGTGGCTGACGGATAATGGTTCATGCTACCGGGCTAATGAAACACGGCAGTTTGCCCGGATGTTGGGGCTTGAACCGAAGAACACGGCGGTGCGGAGTCCGGAGAGTAACGGCATAGCAGAGAGCTTCGTGAAAACGATAAAGCGTGACTACATCAGTATCATGCCTAAACCAGACGGGTTAACGGCAGCAAAGAACCTTGCAGAGGCGTTCGAGCATTATAACGAATGGCATCCGCATAGTGCACTGGGTTATCGCTCGCCACGGGAATATCTGCGGCAGCAGGCCAGTAATGGGTTAAGTGATAACAGGTGTCTGGAAATATAGGGGCAAATCCAACCTGTATCACCGCCGGTCCATTTTATTAGCTGAGCATTAACTCTGGTCCAGTTAGTGTTTCTGATCATAGATCCGGCAAGCATGATACCTTCAAGTGCTCCTGCGGTTCCCTGCGGTGCTTCGCAGCAGTCCGTCTTTGCCAGGCCATTTACAAAGCCTACTGAACGACCACACCATTCAGGTTTTCCTTCAAAGACAGAACAGGAATTGGCATCGTTAGGGTCTTCGCATTTGGCTTCGCCCTGCATGTACTGAACCATGTTTGAATAAGCCGCAACTTTTCCAAAATCGTTGTTCTCTTCCTTTGGCCCAGTTTCGCATGTTCCTCCAGAACATGGGATCATGCCAACACAGGCATTTGTAGAAGATTCAACCTCACGAACTACATCCTTACCTCTGTCACAGGTGTATTTCTGTTCATACATGTAGCAGCTGTTAGTGCCCTCATCGAACCAACCCTCTGCACATGTTTGTTTATCGAGTACACATGCTGCATCATTTTTATAAGAACTACATGCATCAGGCATACTCTTAATTTCTTCGTAGTTGTAACAGAGGTCCTTTCCATTAGCGTCTTTCATAATTTTCCCACTGGCGTCATAAGAGCAAATCTTGTCTTTAGCCAATGGATCACAAAAATAGCCTTCAAGGTTAGTCTTCCAGGTAAGAAAGCCTTTATCGCCTTCATACAGCGGCTTTGCCATAGAAAGCACGCTTTCCGGAAGCCGCTTCGTGCCAACATCCATATCTTTAAACCGATCGAAACGGCAGAATGTATTTGGTGTTTGTACAGCATCGTAACAACCAGCTGGTTCCTGGACGTGCTTATCTTCGAGCTTCATATTTTCAAACGTCAGCTCAACCTCAAAGTACCCTTCACCTCCCCCACCAACCCAGACTCTGGATGCCATTGTCACTTCACGATCAGGTTCTTCATAAACTGATTTTCTGACCTTTTCAGTTACATCGTATACTTTGTCGAGTTTCCACGATTTTTTTAACTCCCAAGATCCCTTTGGAGCCGGATAGTCACTTTCTCGATATGCACCATCTATGTGAGCAAAAATCTGCGTGCCATCAAGTGTTACCCGCATGTGGTCATCCCACTCCGCGTTAACAATCTTTGCTGAGGCCAATTTTGCATCCGGATGGAATTTTAATGTCAGTTCGTTATCAAATACCCCGTCACTCCAGTAGTTGTCATCACGGCGACCAAACCATATACGCACACAATTATCGCCGCACATCGACATGTCTCCGTTTCCGCCTGAAATGTATACAGGAACAGAGAAGTCACGAGTTATCGTGCAGCTGCTGAAGTTATCTTGCTTAGGCGAGTTACAGTAGAACTCTTTGTAATCAGGATAGTGTGTGGTTATTGTTTTTTTGGAGGTCTCAACATTACAGTTCTGAAGCCAGTTTCCAGTACCAGCAACAGCATTGGTTATCTCATTTCTCCCCGCAGTAAACATGGGATCGTTAGGCTTTACAGACGATGCCGGGTTGTCCTTGTTAGCATTTACGAGGGTGCGGTAGGCAACGCCATCATAACTTTGAGCATCAAATAACTGGCTTTTCCGATTCTTTATATCGTTAACAAAGCCATCCTCATCCCCATAACGATCTGCGGCGTTGAACTTTATATCGCTGTGCTTTTGCTCTGAGCTGAAAATCTCTCCCGTATTTGTTTTGGTTCCAGGAGTAGTATTGGGATTACTGCTTATACCAATGTTGCCATTAGCATCACGAGAGAGCAGCTTTGCCCCTTCCTTGGTGTAGTTTGAATTGATTGTCCCTCCAGACATACTCGGCAGTTGTACGGCGCTACCAATAGACTTTCCATCGGATGCGGCATTTTTCATGACACTTTCATTAGAGTTCCCTGCCCCATACTTCCCGAGATTAAGATTAGCGGATTCGGCTTTACCCACGTATTTCTCGGTGATCTTCCCACTGACATTCTCGCCTGAATCCGCGTTCTTGTATTTCTCCACAATGTCCTGAGCACTGGTGGTTGCATTGCGATTTGCGTTAGGATTTGCAAGGTTAAAATTATTTTCGAGCTGGTCAAATATAGCGTCAGCAGCGTAAACACGTGGTGTCATTACCATGTTTATGAGTGTGACATAAAAAGCCCAACTCATAGTATTGGCAACCATTGATGCAATAATCGCTGAGGTGATTGTTTTTCTAAGTTTCACTTATTTTCTCCTTAGAAATCAAACGCCTGGAACGTAGCGAACACAACAGTCATTGTAACGCCACAACATATAGACATAATTATCGTTGCCTATTTTTTTGCGCCCACCTTTAAGGGTTGACCAGTCGTGTACCGAATCACCAAGACGATGACAGCAATCCGGTCCCTTCGCCTCAGGAGTAGGGAAAAGCATTGAAAGCCGATACTGGGAACGTGGTGTAAAGTATTCCCACGTTTTCTCACACATTGCGTCTGCTCCCATCGTTCGCATCAGCATGCCTTGGCGATGTAGTTTTGTCAGAAGACGCTGGGTAATCAGTGAACTCGTCCTTACAGCGTCATCATTTGCGTAAATGTGGCCGGTTAATGGGTAAAGGTTGCCATCGCATCCGGCACAAAAGTATGCAGCGAGATTATCCTTTCCTGCTGTTACTGCTACACAGTCAGCAGCGCACACCATTGAGGCAATTGGGTTTGCAAAAACTACTGCCTCGGGATTCAGGACGAGTGTAAGCAGATCACTTTCCCACATAGGGTCCACTTCGCTTATATAGGTCAGGCTGGCATCTATATAGGGTTCAGCAGTGCACTCGCCAATAATCAGTAATTTGAGCATTGTCATGATTGGGAACTCCCAAAGATGAACATCGTAAAATCCGGCTTCAGTTGCTGTCATTGGCTGATTAGTGTTGCTTTTACCAATATCAAACTGCGATTTTTGAAGCATCGTGCCTTCAAGAAAGGGGCTGCACCAGGGGCTCTTTACAACTTCTACAATCTTCACCGGCTGAAAGAAGCTCAATTGCCAACCTATTTCCGGTACGCCGTTCTGATCTGTGCAGTAGCAACCCGGACGTGAAGGTGCAGCGCCTTCTGGAGCAGCCCCTATGCCCATTATCCTCATGGGAAAAATGCAGCTCCAACAGATATTCTTAATCAAGCCCTGCCACACTCCAGCTGACTGACACATAGCCCCAGGGACTCCAGCATCTGCTGCCATAGCCATACCAGGTATAGAAAGCGAAAGCATAACTGCTACAATGAACTCTAAAAGTAACTTTTTGAATTTTTTCACCATCATGCTCACTTGGATGTAATAAATGTTGCAACACTTTCGATATAGTCGACGGCTTTGGTAAAATAACTTCTCATCTGGTCCGGATAATTTAGCGTCAGCCATGTTGCAAAGAGAGCGCCTATAATAAATCCGAGTTTCATATTATTTTTCCTCTGAAAGATTTGGGGCTCCGATTCCACGGACTTCTGCCTCGCTAAACAGGGTGATCCGGAATTTATCTTGGTCAGTAGTTATAAGCGCAGGTGTATTTTTAATCTGAAAGCGTGAGATAATCTGTTCGTTTACTTTAAACACCTTACCGTTAAATTTTTCACGTAAATCATTTAGGTGATCCCATCCATTATCTTTTTGGATACGGGTAAACATTGGCATTACTTTTCCACTACCCAGACGTTGTCGATACTGCTGCTCAGCCCATACCAGCTGGCCCGGATTGAGTGGATCGAAAATTATCATCGTCAGGTTTTGAGGAAATCTCGAAAGTGGATTAATCAACTCACCGGCGGAAGCTATTACACGGCCCTGCTTATCTTTTACGTCCTGAGTGACCCTCACTGTAGGGTCAATTAAAAATTCTTTGTGTTCCTGGGCAGGAGGGAGATCGACCATCCATTGATTTTTCCAGGTGTCCGCAACGGCCCTTTTTTTTGCACCTTCCCAGTCATATTTTTGTGCGCGTTCTTCCAGTTCTTTAATGATGCTCTTTTCTTCAACGGGATAAATCGTACCAGCAACAGGAAAAATGTCCTGATCGGGTTTTTTAGCAAGTTCTCGCTGAAAAAACTCAACGTTGAAGGACCCTACCATTTTTGCAAAACGAGCTTGCTCCCGAGAAATAATTGTCGGTACTTGAGTTACTTGATACTGACTGAAGCTATCAGGATCAATTGTAATCAAAGGAGATTCAAATTTTCCTTTGACAATCATTTGGTTTATTGCTGCCTGTGTCTCTGGTAGCCGAGTAGTTCCTTTCTTTAGACCATTGAAAACTACACGAGCTTTATGCTCTGAGGCCGTACGTAAAAGGTCTTCCAGTACATAATCCGGTAAGCTAAATGAAGCAAAGATCGTTATACCATTTTCAGTTGATAGTGCTTCTTCACGTGTGCTATCCATTTTTCTTTCGAAGTCAGCAGCTGTGATGCCCGAGGAACCAAACAATTTTTCGATATTTTTAGATTGTCCTCGCATGACTTCCGGCTTATTTTCCACAGCTTTCAGAGCCGCTTCATTAAGGCTGGCGTTTTCCTGAATTTCATCACGTCTTCTAATTATATCGTTGACAGCATCAGAGTTATTACTTTGGGCCCTTATAGCCTGGGTATGGTCTATAACTGCTTGAACACTATCCGCATTCATACCGGGCACGTAACCACGGTTTGTTTGCCTGCTCAGGTCCTGGTTTTTTTTGAGTGCTTCAGCTTGCGCAATGTACTTCTGCACATCTGGTGAATTTAGCGTAGCATCAAGGCTAAGAGCCCCATCTGGCTGCTGTGCACCTTTAGCCTGAGCGCCAAGCCCTTTTGCTTGCTGAGCGATTAGGTCAGCATCATGTTGATACTCAGTGCTTGCATTTGTATTACTTAAAACTGCACATAACGCAAGTCCAGGAAGTATTGGTAAATATTTTTTATTTACATTAAAAGATCGCATATGTTTTCCCAATTACTGAATTCAGCTTTACTGTTCCCCAAAAACGGGAATCCCATGAGTGATCGGTTTGCCCAATTAGGAAAACTTCGCCTTCAGGAATTATCAATTCTTTTTCAATCAAAATGGACGGAATACTGTATTTCTTTGAAATACGACGTGCATTAGCTTCAAAAAATTTGTCCCCGTTATAAACCCCATCCATTGTTACTTTGAGTTTGTCACCGCCCACACCGGCAACAATTTTTATGACTCGTTCATTTTCTGGGATAAAACGAACCGATTTCGGCATGTTGAAAGCTATGAGTTCACCAGTTTTAATAGTTTTATCCGAATGATCAATCATATAAAAATCAGCAGGCAGGCACCCATTCAATAAACCGTATCCAAATGTATAACGGGTGAAAAAGACACACATAACGAGAATCAGCAATAAAATATTAATGGGGACATACCAATCCAGTATAAGCAGCCCTCTCTTTTTAGGTATGTAGTCGCTCATATTTTTCTCACTAGCACTGAAGAATATTTTTACTAAGTAGATACACCTCTATCCAAGTAACTATTATCCATGTTTTTCAACGCTCGGAAGTCTGCAAACTAACCTAATATTAACCTATAAGGATGTTAATTTCTCAGCATGTAGACGCAGCCTTGTTAGCGGCCATGAAAGATACCTTTGTAGCAAAGTTACTTTCCGGTATTAATTTTTCAAAGGTCCAATTGTTGGGCATAAAAAAGCCGGGACAAAATGTCCCGGCTTTATATTTAAAAATTTATTACTCACTGCTTGGTATTGATACAGTGTTTTCAGACTTACTTGCCTCTTCAGCCGGTCCGAAAACTGTCACGTGCTGCGTTGCAAAGTCTCCACTATCATCATAAGCAATTACTTTTATGTCCTGCTTACCACGGTTAAGGTTTTTAGAAAGTGTAGCCGTACTACCGAAAACGTTCCTTAATTCGCCGTTGATGAACCATTCATATCTAACCATTTTTCCATCAGTATCATCACATTTATTGGTAAAGCTCCAGCTTAGGTTGGTTTCCGTGTAGCTCAATGTACAATTAGGCACTGCGTTTTTAACGACATCAAACTCAACAGATGCTGAACCTCTCTGTCCAAGTTTACTAACAACATCAATTGTGATCTCGTATTTCTTTTCTTTTAAACCCGAAATCAGTTGAGCCCAATAATTTTTGCCGCTGGGTATTACCTCACCGTTCACCTTGTATGTGACCGTATCTATCGAGTCCGCCGAATGAGATAGCTTGATGTTTGACCTTAAGGTTACATCGAGTGGAGCTCTCATATATTTGTTAGAGAACTTGGGTGTCATCTCAACGTTCATTGGCGTTTGTTCATCGACAACAAAGGTATTTTCGATACGCTGTTCATTGTTGCGGTTATCTTTGAAAACAACCATCAATGTATATTTGCCAGGATTTTCAATTGTAAATTCTTTGGTGTCACCTTCATCTTTAGTGATTACCAGATTCTCTTTGTCGTAAATCCATTCTCGGGAATAAGTAACACCAGGATAGTCTCCATCCTTAATACCGCTCAACGCAACGCGTAGGGTGGTCGGTGCCATGTCGTATTTAAGTTTGGAGCTTATTTTCATTTCGGGGAATTTATAAACCCACGATTTGACAGAAACTCTACGGGTAGAAACCGTATTCTCCTTATTGTCCGCTAACCATGCACTGTATTCAAAAGCAGCATATCCCTGTTTATCCAACATTTGCTCAGTAAGGGTAACAGACAGTGTAGAGCCTTTAAATGTCTGGCCATCCGGTGTTTTCCATTCTTCAACTACGTTATTACCATTCTGGTACTTACTGTTAGGGTTCGTGAACTTACCTTCCAAAGTAACTTTTTGACCAACCTCTACCTTAGAAACCCCCGTTACCGAGACAGAAAGGCGCTTGGGTTTTGCGGCTGCCAACCGAGCAGACGTTTCCTTCCATGAAGACTCCTCTGCCAGTTCATCGGAATCAAGGTAACGCATCCGGGCATAAATCGTAGACGGTAGGGTATCAGCTGAAGCCACAGTGTAAGTTGTATCTCCCTGCACCCAGTTGACTTTATCCTCTGACCAGAGAACCTCAGCGGTGCCTGCTGGTATAGGCTCATCGTTATCAAGCAGGGTTACAGGTACATCTGAGCCCTGAAGAATGTCTGTCACATCTATACTGAGCTTAGGCTGCTTGTAGGTAACTACCGTTAAGGCATCTGTGTAGGAAACCTTAGATGTGAATTTATTGGTCATTTTTGCCCTATAAAGCCACTTTCCTACTTCTGTCTTTTTGATACTTACACTTCTCTTTCCGGTCATGTCGGAAAGCATATTCCAGGTTTGACCATTATCAGAGGACTGCTGCCATTCGGTGGGGGCAAGTGCGTCAGAGTTAGCAGTACTGGCAGATTTGAAGCTTACCAGAGTACTAAGTGGGATCCTTCCGATAATAAGGCTTTTCGACAGGTTACCCTCCAGTTCCTCACCTTTATAGATTCGAATGCCTACAGCACTGGTCTCACGTTTCATTTCAAAATCAGAGAATGGCGATCTGACCTTAGCCACACCAACCAGACGCATATTACCCAGATCCATATTTTCAATTTTAATCTTGGTTTCGACAATGCCCGCATCATTGACCGGCAATGCTTCAGTCAGCGCAGTTCTTTCGTATGTAGTTTTATAACGGCCTGTTTCTGGATCTTTGCCGTATACACTTTTTTGCGAGTATATCGTGACGTCCCATTCTCCCATTGTTTTACGGTCAAATGCACTTTTACGTGTGGAGTTGTTATAACGCCCCACTGTTACCTTTAAGGGCACTTCAAGAGATGTGGCTGTTTTTCTGTCATCCACTTCCATCGATGCTCGAATATTGAAATCAGGCACCGTATATACGTTGAGTGTGTCTGTAGTTCTTAATTCTGGATCCTTTGAGTATTCTACAGCTATGTCAAAGACGTTCTTTGTCCACAATGGTGCAGCAGCAACCTTAACCCTTTGTACAAAGGTCGTTGCATCGTTGTTTGAGGAACGATTTTTAAATGACGTTTTGACAGCCTCAGAGCCGTTTTGAGAGACGATCATCGTAACGTCAGCTGGTACCACCTTCGCTAATATTCGAGCGGCCTCCCCCCCGGTCGTATAAGCCAGAGCAGTGTTCGGATTGATGCCAGCTATGACTTTATTCTTTTTGTAAGAGATGATCGGGTTGTATGGTAATTGTGTGGTCAGAGTACGGCGATTCCTTGCGGATACCGCTTTAGAGCCCTTCCCGTTAATCATATAGACTTGATAGTCGAGCAGATTCTCACCTGTTTTATTAAAGAATCCAGTTAGACCCGGGGTACGTCCTTTAAAATAGAACTCCAACCCATCAGGGACATTGTTCCACTGAGGGTAGCATGCTGTAACATCTGATTTTTCCCCATACCAGGCGAGGTAAGCATTCGCATTTTCCTCTGTGGTAAACAGAGTGCATTTATCACCAGCTGTTTGACTAAGCAGGTCCGTATACTGACGTACACGCGAGTAAAGAGTTACGTTTTTTTCCAGATTCTTGAGAGTGAATCCAGTAGGTTGATAAGTGAAAACGGTACTGAAATTAACGTTTTTTCCATAAAGGTTTTCAGCCACCACAGTAATCTCGTGATCCGAATTAACTGCTAAATCGTCTCCAACCGGCAGGTAGTAAATACCTCTATAATTTGTAGGTGTTAACGAAACTACTTTGTTGTCTATTGTTACTGATTTTATGTCAGCAACCCCAGCCTGCCCCTGGAAAGCTGCAACGATAATCTCGTTCAGGAAGTATACGGGTGCTCGTTTAGTTAATACCTGCCCATCTTTGAGAACCATAAGCGTTGGGTTATCAGACAGCATCAGTTTGCTTTCAGGCTCAGTGTACGTAGAAGAGTTTTTGCTCGTATTTTCTACTGTAAAAGTCGCTGCGTAGGACCCGTTTATAAGATCCGTTAAGTCGAAGATATAGAGGTACTCATCACCGACTTTTTGAGGTCCACTTACCGGCTGTAAAGTTCTACGTAAAGGGGTTGCCCAGGACTGTTTGAAATCAATCTCAGTGCCATCATCTAAAGTCACTTTAGTCGTCGGTTTAAACACGCCATCCGGAGTCATAGTGAGCGACATAGCTGTTGGGAGCCACCATTCACCTTCTGTTTCTTGCTGGGGTACCTTAACGGCCACAGCAACGGTTTTGGCTCCGGTATAGATGTCCTGGCCACCTACTTTGATTGTTTTAGCCTCATCGGTAAAATTCCAAAGTGTATGGTCTACTACAGGAGGCCGATAATCCCAGTTAACAACAAGCTTTTTGGATTCAGGAGGTGCGAAATAATTATTCTTAGAGTTTGCTGTAATTGTGATATCACGTGAACCCAAAAGTTCATCTGTATCACTGGCCTTAATGCTTCCAACTTCAATGGTACAGGAAGTTCCGCCAATAGGAACTTCACAGGCGGAGCCTGAACCTATTGAGATGTATTGAATATAATTGCGGGGCTCAACAGAAACAGCGATATCTTTGATCGCTTCATCCTTTAAATACGATTTGAAAGAAAAGCCGTCATAGACTAATCCGTTCAGGGATGATTTAAGACCGGTGATAGTAGGTTTTACCGGTGCCACACTTTTGATTGAATATTCACCTTTTACTATTTCAACTTTTTTCCGTTCAGAACCAGAGAAGTAAGAAATCTTGTAAGGTAGTTTTAAATCACCGGTGGTGTTGGGAACGCCTGAAAGAGTGAAACCGTTAGAAGTAAATCCCAAGGTATTGGGTAACCACTCAAAAAAACAAACGAGGTTATCAACAGAGGAAGTCGCTCGATCATCAACCGTTACATTACAGGCTGTGCCTGCACCTGAGGCAGTGATAGTGTTAGAATTAACGTATGCAACAAAGTCGCCCGGCCCCGGGTCAAAGGATACGGCTGGCAAATCAGCCTGTAGCTTTCCTGAAATCATAATCGCTTCGGCATAGACCGCTTTAATCGGAGCAATTAAAGAAAACAACAGGGCTAAACCTAAACCTGATTTTCTCATGACGAATACCTGTTTTTCTGAGCAAAATTAAACTCACTTTACGATGAAAAACAGAAATATCCGTTCGTATAACATTTAAAAAAACCTGTATTTTTCCATGTATTCCGTATGTTAATACGCTATTTTGAATTCTTGGCTTCAGATAAGCGAAGCGCGGTAATTATAGACTCGGAGCTTACCCAAGGCGTTTTTTGAGCAAGATATCCAAGTATGTAGAGGCCAATTTTAACGCAGTCCATTTGTGAGACGGGGACCATGTGCATGAAGGGTTTTAAGCCGTCTTTATCGACTGGAACTATCCCTGCTGATAACAACAAACCGCCCCTCTCGTTTGGGGTAACGCTTATATTTTTGTATACGACGTGGCCATGATGTGAGGTTTTCCTCTTATCAATTTTTAAAGTATGCATGATTCTAAGAAATACAGATGCCATCTGCATAACTTCATTCGTCGACAATTTTAGAAGTACAGAACGGTTTGAGCCCCAGTCATAATCTTTTTTGGCGTTCCTCGGAGCGACGTGCAATGTAAGATAATAATTATCAATCTCATTTGAAAAAGGTGAAGGTTTTGATGAGCTAACATCTTCATTGTTCATCTCAATGACAAGTGCTGCATCCTGACCAAAAGCTTTTACATTATGGTTTTTAAGAGAGAAGTCTGAAGTTGCCATATAAAAAGTCACTTTTGATAAAACCACATACCACCTAATGATTCATCATCGGCAAGATGCTTGAAATTTGAGAGTGTATATCCTGTTTTGGTTTCAGAAATCACCATGCTGTAAGATGCCGTATGTACAAGGCGAGAATTGTTTAGATCAAGATCATCACAAAAACCAGGGCTTTTGACGGGGTCAGCCTTTTCAACAAAAGTTACTTTTGAAGCGATGCCGTTGATCACGATTTTCTCGTTATCAGCAATTTTAATGTTTAAAGAAGGCGAGCTTTTATCACATGGCAGGAAGAGTGATGTCTTTTTAAATGTGTTTCCAGTGAAGTCCAAAAGGTCAGGTTTAACCGGAACATTGTTTAGGATTTTATAAACTCCAGCAAATGCACATATCACAACAAAACCAGATAAAACATATCTAATCTTAGACTTCATCCCCCAGTTCCTCTCCTAAAAGTTTTAACGCACTTACGCACATAAGCCTCAACTGATACAGTAAGTTATCAGCGGTTATTCCACCAACGAAGGTAACTGTACGTCGTATTGATGCTCCGCCAGGCTCGCACTGGATATGGCCGATACCAGAATCACGGAGGAAGTCATTTTCTGCACTTACAAGGTCTGACTCTACAGGTGGAATGATAACTTCAATGAGTATTGTATCAACTGGGGCCCACTCCCAATCGAACTTAAGAGAGGAAATTGGGGATATAGAAACAAGAAGCTCATCAATATTAAAAATTACGGGTTTTATTCCCATAACCTCAGACTGAATGAAGTGGCTTTCTACCATAACTACCGGAAACTCTGAAATAGTCAGAACTCCGATTAACTGGTCTCGGCGTAAACCATGTATTAGTGAGTTGCGAGATAGCATTCGATCAGCCTTTATTATAATAATCAAACATTTGGGACAAGAACAAAAGGGATTACAGAAACGAAGATTCTACATGAACATCGTTGTCAGTGACCTTAGGTCCATCGGGTATAAGGGTATCAAAAAATCCTTACATAACCATTAAAGCACAGAGACTTTATAAGTAAAATAATAATTAAGTACCAGATTTATTAAGATAATTCTTAGGTTTTTTACAAATTTAGGAAAAATCCGCACTTCCTGTAACAGCACCCAAATTAACCTAAAATACCGTTTCATTAACAGTAATTTTACATACCCAGGTGAAGCCTGAAATTATTATAACAAAAAAAAGGCCAGCAAGTATGCTGGCTTTCCTGGTAAGACAAGTTGGAACTCAGAAGTCGATTGTACTGTCTCTCACCTATCTTGCCAAAGTTGCCAGTCGCTTGTTTGCCTTAGCTTTAGATTTTATGCTTATGGAGGCGGTTTGATTTTCATCCGATACTTTTTCTAGCACTGGCACCACAGCGGAAATGGACTTTTCTTTTGAAATTTTGGATGCATCTGAAGAAAGTGGGCTTTCAGATGGTATAGAGGTATCGCTTCCCTCATTTTCAATCTTCACACCAAAGCAGGCATGTTCCTTTTGTACAAGGAAGGTTTCTTTTACAGAAACAGAATCCTGCTTTGAATTATCTAATTGTAGAGGTGTTAAATACTCCTTAAACTTTTGATCTAAGACATTCTCTAGCAATACATTAATAGGAGGCTTAGGTTCAGTATCTATAGTATTTCCATCATTCAGAAACCTATTAAGATCTGCAAGTGTTAATCTTTCGTTTAAACCATTTATAAAATTTGCCAAGTCAGGAAATAAATTATTCAATACCAACCCGGTACTAATAGCCGACCTAATTAAATCCAGTTGGTCACCCCTATGAGAAAGTTCTGTTTTTTTCAAGAAACTATAAACATAGGGTGCTTTTCTTTCGGATATCCAGAAAGACCGGATCTGAATCCGGTCGTTATCTGCCTTATTTGAGATAGGGTTTTTAGCCATGTTCTAGCTCATTATTCTGAATAAATAGTATCAGCAATTGCCAAAGATAATGCGAACTGCGGATTGTCTACCATGATAACTTTAGCCGTTTCAAAATGTTTACGAATAGCTGTTTCGATGAGATATGAACCTCCCCCAACAAGGAAAACATTATGAGGCCTCTCTTCGACTTGTGTAACCGCTCTGATTACTTTACTTTGCAACTTCTGTACCGCAGAGTTTACCGCATCAAAAACACCGTCACGCTTATCCTCTGCAACCTTCAAAGCTGATTTATCATGACGATTATCAACAAGATGATGAATGTAAGCATTACTCGTATTCAGTTTCTCAGATTCAAGATACCTGCTGATCTCATCGTAAACAATAGAACAACCAATACGGTCAAAACCTTTTACTTTCGAAATCTGTTCTAATTGCCCAGTAATACTTGCAACATCAAGAGTAGTACCACCAAGATCAATTACCAAACTTGATTCAAATGAAGCAATATCCTCAATTTCATCTGCCCGGGTCACAGCTGGTAAAGATTCAGGGAAAACAGTCACAGACAAAACGTTGAAAGAATAGCGTTTACCGTCAAGATAACGCTCAACTGGTTTCATCAGGTTATCTTTTTTTCTCTGAATATTTTCAATATTCGTTTCCCCTAAAGCAGTATAGAACTGGCTAAGAGGTAAAGTAACAAAGAGGTGAACATCCTGAGGAACTAAACCAGAAGCATGAAGTGCATGGTGAACATTTAACCGGCTAATTTCATCGTATTGGTGAGATACATCAGTCGATTCCAGTGAGTTACTAGATTCGCTGTGATGCGAAAACCTTTCCAGCCCATCAATAAGATAGTTAAAAGGATTGAGACCCTCATGGCGAACACGGAAATCTGGAACAAAACTATTTTGTGTGAGCAAGGGAACTAATTCGTTTCTTTCATTAAGACAAACCAGTTTTGCAGCTTTACTTCCATCATCGACAACGATTTTTAAAGCTTCAGTGATATCCTGCAATGATTGTGAAACAGGACTTTCAGATTTTAATAGTTCAGCCATAAAAACTCTCTTTTATTAATAGGACCATATTAGATATTAACTTTATACATTAATGGTGACCTATTATCAACATCAACACTATTAAAAAAATACGTAACTCTATGTTATTTCAGCATCCTTCCATTTTAAATACATTACCGTTAAATATCCTGTATTCATGAAGTAAACATGTTTATAAAGGAGCCAATTATAATCAGAAAGTTACTTTGCATCCTAAGTATGAACTGTTTGAGAGCCAGGACTGGAGCCTTTACCAGTAAGTAACAAAGGTCCTTAGGCTTAGAATCCAAAATGACGCCTTTATGTAAAAAAATCATAGCTCGAAATACCGTATCATCGATGTAAACATACGTAGAGGAATTTATGGCAGCTGAGCACGTCCAAACTATAGACCTTACAAACTTCTCGGGAAGGATTTTCTTTCTGGCAGATCCTCATGGACATTACTCTGCGCTGTGCAACTTGATTCAATCAGTTACAAAGCCAGAAGAAGAGATAGTAATTTTCTCTACTGGAAATTTGTTTGACTATGGGCCGGAACCCATAGAGTTGATGAAGGCGATAAACAGTGGCTTTTTCGATGGACGTTTTGTGAGGCATTTCTCAGCTGCCGGAGCCGGAGAAGAAATGTTAAAAAAATTGTTACCATTAAACAAAGACCGGAGAACATTTTACCCCAGCACATACCTCAATGAGAGATGGTGTGTAATGGGCGGAAAGTGGCATAAAGCTGTAAATCGTTACTATTTAGAGGAAGAGGTAAAAAAACTTCTTAATACCCAGCTTGGTACGATGATGCAGATTTTACTCAAAGGCGATATAAAAATTGGGGTTTGCCCTTCTGATTACGCCCCTATCCGCACATCATTCACTGATACTTATAATGCGCTTCAAGCATTCAACTATGCCAATGTGAATATTTTTCAGAGCCAGTTTCTATTCGGTATGGACCATGCCGTAATACCAATGATGATAAATGACGTCAACCTTATGGTCCTAGGTAGGAATCCTGTAAACAGCATTCGAAAAGCCCATGGTCGTACTCAAAACAATCTTCCAGTACTGATCGGTAATTGTTTACATATAAATACTGGATCACTCTATATGTCAAAATTAGAAGACCAGGTAATAGTTGCTCCGGGTATACCGCCAACTGACTCACCAGCACTTACATTAGTAGAAATAATCATGAAGAACAATCCAGTTTTATTGTGTCATCAGCTAATACAAACAACAAACAAGTTTTATTCACTTAAAACCTATCCGTTAGAACTCGATTCGATTGAAAACAACATTGAGGTAACAAGATGAAGATAAAATGGAAGATTATCTCAATTTCAACATTACTTTTGCATCTTCACGCAGCAGCTGCACCACATCAAGAGAAAGAGCAAAGAAAAGATGCTTTTTCTTCTGCCGCTCAGAAAAGTGATTCACTTATATCTGCTAAAGCGGAGCTTATAAACGGAAGGTGGTTTATAAATGGTAAATATAGGCCTGTTCTAAAGACCAGCATGACCAAAACCAATTTCTTAGAAATCATGAATGTTTCAAATAAAGAATCACTTTTTATGGTGATACCGAAACTTGAGTATAATATCATTGCCAAAAATAAAATCTTACTAAATGAAAAAATTGCATTAAGCGAAGGCACATCCGGAAAAAGCATTATTTGGGTCGAGCCTAAATCAAGTATAACTATATCGTTTATAAATGACCTTGCTAATACGCCCCTTCAGGCTATCGTTTCGATCACAAGAAACAACAAAGATGTAATTGCCATCTTTGGACCGGATCAGGGTAAAGGGTTTACTCTTCCCGGAAAGACATCTAATGATCAAGTGTCCGTTCCTGACGATTCTGATCTAAATATAAAAAAACTTAACATACCTCAAAGTGTTGGTAATTCAGTAACCATCAATCCTAAAGAGAAGAATTACCTCTTAGTTGGACAAGTAAAATATAAAATCTTATCTCTTCCGAAATATCAACATTTAGAATTTTCTGAACCGGTTTATATTGAGAAAAGAAAAGATATCCTCGGTGGTTATCGTTATTGGACGAAAGAAACAATTCTCTACCCCGGTGAATCATTATCTTTTATAACCAGCGCCAAAAACAATCTAAGGAAGCGGGATGATTAAAGTTATCACACTTTTATTGTTTGCATTACTGACTGGTTGTCAGTCAGTAGAAAGTAAAATCGAAGAACTCCCGACAGTTGGTTTTGACCCTATTCTATACAATAAAAGTGAGGCCTTTACTGACGGAAAAGTTACTTTACGTGTCGAAAGTTCAGGAACTGATGTTTGGCTTGTCGCCAAGAATGGAACCAGAAGTTTTATTGAGCTTTCAGGCCTAACGCTAGGTGGTAGTCGTTGTGCTTACAATGCCCGTAGTAAGCAACTTTTGCCCCCAGGCAGCGTAAGCACATTCGTAGTTCCTACGGTTGGAATGCTTGGACTTTGCTTCAACAATGAAGATCAACTTATGTTTATTAACCGTGCTTTTAGCAGAATCTCTCCCAAAGCAAAAGGAAAAGATTCTCTTTCTCTTTTATTTTCTGTTAGTTACGATTTTCCCGGAAAAGCGGACCTAATTAATAACCACGATTTTCAAGAGTTATATCTTTTATTTTTGAATGAGGATAATCTATGAAAAAAACATTAATTGTTATTTTATTATGTTTTTGTCACTCAGTTTTAGCATATCCATACCGTATCTATACTGTCCCGGAAGGGGCATTAGTAAAAAACATACTAACTAATGAATATCTAGGAAAAACCCCTGTGGTTGTGGACGTGAGCAATACCGAAGCTGGTTCTACTTTTGGGATTTCTTTATTTAGACATGAAAATGTTGCTATAAAGATTTTTACAGTAATGCCTTCAGCAGAAAATAATTTTGCTGTTTCTGGACCTGACGTTGCAACTATGTCATTGCCGGGCAAAGCACCTTTAAACGTAGTAAATGATGGGAATGGCGCTTCTGTTCATATAGAACTAAGACCTTATATGTCTGAACCTGCGCACACCCCATATTAATATAACAAGAAATTAAAAATATAAATCATATGAACTGCATCATAAAGATGCAGTTCAATATTTATTCTGATACTTTTAATTTTTCTTTTATGAACTCCTCTAGCTCCTTAATAAAACCCGCACTTATCCTATTGAATTCAATGCGAATTTTTCTTCCAGTATTGTTTTTACTGATTCTTGCATACTTATCTTTGTTATCAAAAGTAATAAGATCACTTGTTTCCCATTTTGTGGAATAAGATTTTTCACAAACACTTTCCACAGATTGTGTGATTTTCTCCATTACAACTTTTTGGGCAACTTGGAGATCTCCAATGTCTAAATCTTTTGTTTCCTCTTTAACATTATCTATTACTTCATCTAAAGGAAATAGATTTTTTTGCACATATTTCTGTAAACGAGACAAGCGACTATAATAGGAGTTCGGTATTCCTTCATAATCCGGGAATAAAGAGATCAATGTTTCGTCAATACGTGCCGCCTGGATTCTTTTGGCTACCGATACATGACTAATCCCAAGATATGCTGCGAGTTCTTCATTAGTAGAAAATCCCTTTTCTTCCATTTTCTTGATAAATTGAAACCCAACTTCTCTATATGAAAATTTTCGAGATGTTTGTGCTGCGGATATAATTGAATTTATATCATCTTCGGTTAGTTCATCCGGTAGTACCCACAGGGGGAGATCCTTTTCTGCCTTTATACAGCAGAAACGTCTGCGACTTCCTTCTATTAATAAATAAACCCCATCTCTTTTTACAGCGATCCCTTCGGTATCGACCCCTCTTTCTTCAATCTGCTTAAGAATATCTCTAACAGAATAATCTGTAAGGGCTTCTTGATTTCGTGGGTTTGCTGGATGGACTAAGGTCTCCTTCTCCACTCTCTGGGCTGGAACAATCACATGTTCCGCTTCAAGTCTTCGGCCCTTATGAAGAGTGAATAACTTTTTTATGCGAGGTGCTGTTTTCAAACCCGCAAGACCTGAACGGTGACCGACTTCTGTCCGCTTTGGTGCGTTTAAATATCGAGATTTATCATTCCCGATATGTTGCTCATCGCTCATGCGTTAACTCCTTGCTTAGCTGAAAAACTTTTTATTTCATTTATAAATTGTTGATATACCTGTAATACAGATTCTTCTGCGACATCAAGTTGCTTTGCGGAACAAAGTTCCTCTGATTTTTTGATATCAAGCACTGTACGCCCTTTGGAAGCAGCTGCCTTAAATGCTTCAGAATTTTTTATGTTAGCGGACATCAAAAGGTCCTGAACAGTTCTGATTAATTTATCCAAAACTATTCTTTCATATGGACTTTTGTCATCAACATTGACAGCAAGAACTTTGAACCATTTTAAATTATCGCCCTTACTTGGTGATTGTTTAAACCTTTCACTTATTGTAAGCATGAAGTCTGTAGTAGAGGCGTAATCATATTCACGTGGTGACACTGCGACAAGAATCCCATCGGCCGCTTCGTCAGCAGCCCAGATCAAAGGTGAATCTTCAGGTGGAGTGTCTATAATAATCAAATCATAGTTCTGCTTCAGTACCGGTAAGATAACTTCCTTGAAACGTAGTAACAAAGACGTTCGTTCTTCTCTAGAACATTGCCAGTATTTATCTTTAAAACGAGCATCTGTCGGAAATGCCGTTATCACGTCCAAGTTTGGCAGATGCGTTGAAAAAGGCATATTAGTGATGATTTCTTCTTCAGAGAATCCTGAATCTAAATATTTTTTATACTCAGAATTTTCTTCATAAATTCCAAGGATTGCATCAATTGCTGTAAGGAAGACATCATCTTCTGAGACACTTTGAATCATGCTGCTTCCAATCGAACCTTGTGGGTCCCATTCGATCATTAATACACGTGCATTCAGTTGTAGATCTAAAGCAGCTGCTACTGCTAAAGCTACAGATGTAGTGCTTTTCCCTGTACCGCCTTTATGATTCTGAGTAACAATAGCTCTGCTAAAGTAATGATCGCGGTACTTGGGATAACCCAGGGCATCCATTATTTTTTGAACATCCCAGCGGGTGTAAAGATGATTTTTGTTTTGATAAATAGGTGCACCAACAACTTCTTTTTCTTCTAAGTCCGAAAGTATTTTATTGAACGTTACTCGTGACTTCCCAAAAAAATCAGAGAGATTTTTTTTATTTAAACAGTGGTTGTAGATCAGTCTATCAACACCATCAACACTATCATCAGAAACAGATACTCTTGATGAAGCCATCAGAGATTCCTTAAGAGAAATCTGCTCGCTTTTCATGCGCTGACCAACGAGGGCGATCTTTTCAAGTAAATTCATGGTTATGACCTTTTTGCACTGAAAACCGACTTTTACGCATATATGTAAACTTTACGCATAATGCGTCCATTTCATTGTTATACGTACAATTCTATCCTTTGTTTCAATCCTAAGCTAATGTTTGTTTACTTTTTTATGATTTTTTGTGAGCTTAACTTGCAGATGAGAGCTCAGACTCTCTAGTCCATACCTAATGCTCATTCTTTTTAAACCACGATTCTTGTCGACTTCTCTACGCTTTGACGTTATGAGCTCCATTAATGAATCTTCACGCCTACCCTATTTCTTGCTTAGACCCTAAAATCTATCTCACCGGTGTGCTGATTTACGTTTCCTAACTGTGAATCGTTGTCGTCAGTCCAGTCTAAAGATATGAGGTGTTAATCTCTTGAGTAGGCCCACTACGAATTATGGGAGCAGAGTTAGCAACCTAGCCCAGAACTGAAACCCAACTTCAGGAGGCAACCCCAGTGTGGCGATTAAGGGGGTTAAATCTGCCAGCGGCTGACAGTGTCCTAGCTGCTGCTCAGTCACACCACGCCCTGATTAAATCTCCTGCCCGGTATTGTAAGGACCGAAAAAAGCCCGTGCATTTGTGTCGGCAGACCGGCATGAAGGAATATGACGTTAATCTGTATCAGCAGGCACTTTTCGCATGATGGGAGCAAGTGATAGCAACCCCGCCCAGAACGGAAGGCCAGCATCAGGACAAAACCCAAGTTTGGCGATTAAGGGGGTTAAATTTGCAAGCGGATGACAGTGCCCCAGCTGCTGCTCAGTCACACCACGCCCTGAGTAAATCTCTCGCCAGGTCTTGTTATGACCGAAAATAGCCCAAGCACTGGTGTCGGCAGACCGGCATACAGGAATATGACGTTAATCTGTATCAGCAGATACATTTCGCATTATGGGAGCAAGAGATAGCAACCCAGCCCAGAACTGAAGGCCAGCATGAGGACAGAACACCAGTTTGGCGATTAAGGGAGTTAAATATGCAAGCTGCTGATAGTGCCCCAGCTCCTGCTCAGTAACACCACGCCCTGATAAAATCTCCTGCCCGGTAATGTAATGACCGAAAAAAGGCCGTGCACTGGTGTCGGCAGACCGGCACGCAGGAAAATGACGTTAATCTGTATTAACAGACACATTTCGCATTAGGGGAGCAAGTGATAGCCACCCAGCCCAGAACTGAAGGCCAGCATCAGGACAGTACCCCAGTTTGGCGATTAAGGGGGTTAAATCCGCCAGTGGCTGTAAGTGCCCGAGCGGTGTATAAGAAATATTTCCCGAAGGACAATCTTTCGCTCGTACGATGAATAAAGTGTTCAACCCGGGAGCGGGGATCACTTAACCTGCTTAGCCTAAATCTTACGTCATTCTCTAAACGGAGTTTAAGCTTAATGGTCCTTAGAAAGTTAAAAGGACTACCCATAATGACGTCTTGAGATGGCGAATAAAGGGTTTTAATCTGCCAGCGGCTGACAGTGCCCCAGCTTCTGCTCAGTCACACCACGCCTGATTAAATCTCCCGCCAGGTCTTATTATGACCGAAAATAGTCCCCGTGCACTAGAGTCGTAAGACCGGCATACAGGAATGAAGCTTAAATCTTTATCAGGTTGCAAGGTTCGCATCATGGGAGCAAGGGCCTTGAACTGTAGGTTAACATCAGAAAATCCCAGATTGGCGATTAAGGGGGTTAAATCTGACAGCGACTGAAAGTGCCTTCAGATGCTGCTCAGGTATATTACAACCTGAAAAAATCAAGCGTCTGTTCATGCGAATATCGAAAAAAGCTATGCACCAGTTTCGGCAGACCGGCATGGAGTAATGAGACGTTAATCTGTATCAGCTGGCGCATTTCGTATCATGGGAGCAAGTGTTAGCAACCCTGCCCAGGACGGAAGGACACTATCAGGACTGATCCCAGTTTGGAGATTAAGGGGGTTAAATCTGCCAGTGGCTGACAGAGCCTTCTGATGCTGCTCAGACATACTATGCAACGATAAAATCACCCGTCCGTCCTTGTGATTATCGGAAAAAGCCATGCACCGGAGTCGGCAGATCGGTATGCAGTAATGTGACTTTAATCTGTATCAGCAGGCGCAATGGGAGCAAGTGTTAGCAACCGAGCCCAGGACGGAAGGACACTATCAGGACTGAACCCCAGTGTGGCGATTAAGGGGGTTAAATCTGCAAGCGGATAACAGTGCCCCAGCTGCTGCTCAGTCACACCACGCCCTGATTAAATCTCTCGCCAGGTCTTGTTAGGACCGAAAATAGCCCGAGCACTGGTGTCGGCAGACCGGCATACAGGAATACGACGTTAATTTGTATCAGCAGGTACATTTCGCATTATGGGAGCAAGTGATAGCAACCCAGCTCAGAACTGAAGGCCTGCATGAGGACAGAACACCAGTTTGGCGATTAAGGGGGTTAAATCTGACAGCGGCTGACAGTGCCTTCAGATGCTGCTCAGGCATACTACTCTCCCTGATATAATCTCCCATATGTTCTTGAGATCGTCGGAAATCGCCCATGCACCGGTGTCGGCAGACCGGTATGCAGTAATGTGATTTTAATCTGTATCAGCAGGCACATTTCGTATCATGGGAGTAAGTGTTAGCAAACCGAACCCCGCCCAGCACGGAAGGTCAATATCAGACCAGAATCCCAGTTTGGCGATTAAGGGGGTTAAATCTGCAAGCTGCTGACAGTGCCCCAGCTTCTGCTCAGTCACACCACGCCCTGATAAAATCTCCTGCCCGGTAATGTGATGACCGAAAAAAGCCCGTGCACTGGTGTTGGCAGACCGGCACGCAGGAATATGACGTTAATCTGTATCAGCAGTTACATTTCGCATTATGGGAGGAAGTGATAGCCACCCAGCCCAGAACTGAAGGCCAGCATCAGGACAGTACCCCAGTTTGGCGATTAAGGGGGTTAAATCCGGCAGCGGCAGTAAGTGCCCGTGCTGTGTTAAAGGAATATTTCCCTAAGGACAATCTTCCGATCGGCCTTTTGTATAAAGTGGTCACCCCGGGAGCGGGGATCACTTTACCTGCTTAGCCTAAATCTTACGTCAATCACTATCCGGAATTTTAGCTTAATGGTCCTGAGCAAGTTAAAAGGGGTACCCCTAATGACGTCCCCAGATGGCGATAAAGGAGTTAATTCCGCCTTCGGCTTACAGTGCCGCAGCTGCTGCTAAGGAACACCACGCCCTGATTAAATCTCCCGCCTGGCCTTGTGATGACCAAAAATTGTCCGTGCACTGGCGTCGTAAGACCGGCATACAGGAATGAGGCGTTAATCTTTATTAGGTGGAAGGATTCGCATCATGGGAGCAAGGGCCCTAGAACTGTAGGCTAACATTAGAAAATCACAGATTGGCGATAAAGGGGGTTAAATAAGTTAAAAGTCTTCGGTGAGCAAATTGGATAAATTTTCATAAACCAAAGCGTTAATATTAAACTTTTAGAAGAATGATTAAAGGATATTAAGTTTTGTATGCAATATGACACCAGTGATCTGTTTTCACTAATAATGCCGCGCTCCTTTGATTACCTTTGGTAAACAAAAATGTAATTTACGTGAATTTCATCTTATAAAGTCAGTATTGATGTTATAAATTTTGTTTACTTAATGCGTACACAACCTAAATGCGATTTGTAATTATGTCACTGTTTTTAAGCCATATTAATTATAAAACCAAAATTTGCAGCACAGTGATGAACTCATTAAGTCATAACCTCATTTGTTTACTTAAGGCATACAATAAAAAACCAGATTCTTATGAGACATCTGGTTTAATTGTTTTTGCTTGAAGATATTTACTCTACGCGGCCAAACCCGCTGCTACTTCTTGAGCATAGAGAATTTCTATTGCCTCGCCATAGCTACAATTCTCGCGGCTTTGAATTTCCCATAATTTACTCCTGTCAGCACTATCCGTAGTAAAACAAAGCTCCATTTTCCGGTCTACGTATAACCGACAGATCTCTTGGAAGTTTTCGAACCTGACTAACATCTCTGAAAACACCTTTTTGACTGTACGAATATTTTTCATTCGTTCATATTCTGCATCTGAAGTAGAAAAATATTTATTAGCCTTCATTGCTTCAATGCTTTCTTTTTCTTGTTTCATGATTATCTTCCAAGGCGAGTTAGCAGTCAGGGCCCGGCCAACAGAAGAAGTAAAATAATCTTCAAACGACTGTGTGATACAGATGCCAGCGCAGTTTGTTTTCCTGAACCTACGCCATGCCGCTTCGAGGAAGGAAGAGAAGAATTGGTTTGATTGATTTCCGGCACCTGATGAATTATCAGGACGAATGTACTCCCAAGCTTCATCTAGGATGAACAAGCGACGACGCCCATCTTTTTTGATGAACATTGCATGCTGAGCAGCCTGAATGATAGACATTAAAACAACTGTCTGAAGGTGGGGGGTGCCTTTTAGCTCCTCCAGTTCCAAAACAATAAATCTGCTGTCGAAGTTGATTGGAGGCAACGTATCGGTAAACCGGTGCCCATAAATTCCACCTTCGCACCATGCTCCGAGTTGCTCCCCAATATCCTTTATACGTTTGTCTTCATGCTTCTTGCAACGCAGAGCAAAGCCGGTTATTGAACCGGTCCGACCTGATTTTCTGGATTCCTGGTACTCTTCTGCAATAAGCTGAAGCATCACTGATTGTTGATAATCATCGATAAGGCCTTTCTCTGAAGCCATAATTTTTAGCTGATTCAGAACCATTATGGTCTGAGCAACTTTGTCTTTTTCTGCATCGTTTGAAGTTGATTCACCGGTAAATTCAGGTGCTTCGTTAAATACATCGTCGTTAACAGTGATGTCAGTTAGGAAGGCAAAGGGATTTAGGGTGAAGTCAGGGGTTTTACCGAAATCAATAAATTGACTGTTTGTATATTGTTCCGCAATCCCCTGGTAAGAACGCCCCACGTCCACTACAAAAACTTGAGCACCATCAGGATCATCATCTGGGTATTCGTTTTCTAAAAAATGCTTAAATGTTGAGCGATAATGAACGAGGTTATTAGATCGCGGTCCAGCTCCAAGATAGTTATTGATTAGATATGCTGTCCAGAATGACTTGCCTGCACCTGACGTTGCACCAATAACCATGTTATAGCTTGCAGAAGTCTTGAAAATATCAAGTCCCATGAGTTGACCTTCACGAGAAACTAAACTCAGTACTGGTCTATCTGTATTACCTTTCCAGGGCCCAAAGATCGGCGTCATATGAGCCGCTCCGGTGTTGCTCACTACTTCGGATCGGTCAAGGTCGAAAATTGTCTTTGGGTCATTGCACATTGGCAGACATGACATAAATGACGGGAAAACGATAAAGGAATCATCTGCTACTTTGACCCGGCTTTCGAGGTAAAAGGATTTGAGATCGTTAGCTGCTGTCTGCACAGAATTGGCATTACTACCCATAACAGTGAAAGTAAGATACCCTCTTAAAAGCTTTGCGCCATCCTCAAGCTCGCGAGTTACGGCCATGTAGTCATTATCCATATCCCGCAGGCGAGGGCAGAATGTGACAACTGAAGGTATACTTGCCTGTTTATTAGTGATTGCTTTGTAGCGGACGTTTTCTTTTGACAACTTGAGCGGATCGGCAAACTGAACAGTCTGAGTGATCATAAATGGGCTGAAAATTGTCTTACGTCCATGCATCCAGTTAACTACTAACTCATACATACAACCGAAATTGACGTATTCAGGAAACTTTACAACGGAAAGTTGTTTGAAGTAACGATGCTCAGATTCGTCGTCACTTTGTGTGACTGATGAGAAATGATTTTCTGTGACTGTATACTTACGGCCGGGAACGTTAACTTGTTCATTAAGCCTTTTCATAGTGTTAACGTCTATAAAACCTTCAGCCCACCGAGAGTTCTTTCCGGGGTTTACGACCTTATCTATACAATAGAGCCAGTTTTCTGCATCGACCTTAAACGGATGCAGTCCAATCGTAATTAACTTACTTACAAGTTCAGAGTAAAGTGAATCGATACGCGAATGTTCCAGCTCGGTAGGAAGGGCAGACTGTAAAGGAATCGATAGCGAGATCCATACCTGAAAATCCCTCAACATAAGGTTATCATGATCAGGTTTTAAAGGCTTATGCATACTTCTGTCGTAGTAGTCCAACTGATAACCATTAAGCAGATCTGCTTTAAGCTTATCGTTCCCAGTCATACGCCCACCTCGCACAGCTGACCAAGCACTAAGCTGTAAAGTCAAGTCTGGCAATGCAGTCAGAGATATTTGACAGACAGTATCTGTAGGAAAATCCATTTTGAACATTTCAGCAAGAACATCTTGCTGATTATCAAAAACTCCAGGTGATGGATTACAGATAAACATAAACCCTAATCTGTTGCCATCAATCAAAAAATAGTGAGTCCCTGCTAATTGATCGTAAACAGGGATAAACCCACCTAATTGATGGCGATTTAAACCGCTATTGTAATTATTGATAGCTTCCATATTTGACCTTACAGTTGTCTAACAATGCCGTTCGAAGAGACAGCTTTAGTTGCTTTTTGTTGCTGCTGCATATTTTCCCGGGCCGCATCCTGTACTTCTAAAGGAACTATGCGAGCTGGGTTTGAGGTCGAATTCTTGCCAGCAATCCATGTTTGCGGTTTTACGTTGACATAAACGTAGCCGGGAAGATTAAGCGCATCGTTATCATCGGTATAAGGTGCAAAAGTAATTCTCATTACTTTCCCCTGTTGCAGAACAGCAAGTGGTTCAGGAGCCACTACAGCTTGTTTATAACCTTGCGAACGGTATTGCTGGATCTGCCCAGTGTTGAGAGTAGGGTTAACGGGCTGGCCATTGTAAAGAGAGTACATATCCTTGCCAGGGCTGATATCAGAATTAGGTGCAACGTAGCGTGGTGCATTTCCAGCAGAAACCGGATAGCTTGTTTGTTTAACGACTTCCGCAGCCGGATGAACGAAAGGGTTACCAGCTGAAGAGGCAGTGCTATAACTGCTAGTCATCCTTACGTTTGAATTAACCGGTACACCAGAAATAGGCCGTGGTCCAATGGATGAAGTAGGGGCACCCATTTTTAAAGTTTTATCGTACATGACAGGTAACTGACCAACTGGCTTAATTTCGGTTTTTGAATAAGCCACAGGCTGATTTTTAAGGGTTGTAGACTGTGGATATTTGACTTCCCCTGGAGGGCTAATTTCAGTTGGATAACGGCTGTCATTGACAGCCGATTTCTCCTTTCCCGATTCCGACTCTTCCCCCGCAAGTGCAGACAGATCATCTCGATTATTAGTTAACTCCATAACTTCGCGAGGACCTTTACAGATAACGCCCTTTTCAATGCCTGGACATTCGGATTCGGAACTCCCGATGGAGCACCCCGTAAGATATGAGGATGTACCTACAACCAGAGCACTGAGTACCAATCTTTTGATGTTCATAAACTAGCCTTAATTTGTCTCAAATGGATTTTTTAAGAGAGGTTCAACGCTTTGGTTCAACCAGTAGTCGAAATCTTTTGGAATGCCATTACCAGCCAAACCATCCTGTCTGACAACTGAAGGTACACCCTGCAA
The DNA here is from genome assembly GCF_015534835.1 of Salmonella sp. SJTUF14076. Taxonomy (NCBI): domain Bacteria; kingdom Pseudomonadati; phylum Pseudomonadota; class Gammaproteobacteria; order Enterobacterales; family Enterobacteriaceae; genus Salmonella; species Salmonella sp. SJTUF14076. The sequence goes on from NZ_CP064675.1 coordinate 217,978, forward strand.
TTTATAAATTCCTGCGAGCATCAATGACGCTACCAAAGGTTCCGCCGGACATTCTTCTGCTTCTTTTTGAGAGAGCAATCTTTTTTCAATGTCGGATTTGCTTCCCATTAGCCAACGAAGAATATCGAGGTTGTTTATTTTTCCTTTTTCTTTACTACACCAGAGCCTTCTAAGCTCTTCTTTTGGCTCACCGGGTGAGGGAACTAAAACAATATCTATCCGATACTTGTCCCGATCTGCATAAAATTTCTTAACAAGTTCCATGCAACCGTCACAATCAAGTGTTAAGAAAATGGCTGCTTGTCTCTTAAGCTTTGAATTTCCCAGATGAATGGACGCTACAGTTTCCAGAGGGAAGGGGGCCTCATCAAGACTAATAAAATAGGAATTTCTGATTTCTTCTACAGTCAGAACAGGTTTACGTTTAATTACATCAACAAGGCTTCCCCCAGTAAGGGAGTATCGGCCATCGGTCGTTACTGCCATTAGCTGCGAACGCTCGTCCTGAAAGAGGTATAGCCCACCAGAAGGAATGTATATGGCATCCTTAGGTTTATATCCTTTCATTTTTGATAACGCACCCGAGATCTGACTGGGTGAAACGCCGCCTTCCTTTGCCTTTGCCATTAACGCAGCAGCATCACTATTAGTTAGGACCTGCTCTGAAGCATAAGTGACCGTATTCGCCATAATGGCGAAAGCCGCCATTAAAGGGAAAAGTAACTTTTTCACTATTGGGTGCCCTCTACTTCTTTGCATTATAAGAACTTGATTGTACCGCTTCAGAGCTATCTTCAAGTTCCATATAAGTGACGATTTCAACACTATCCGGTACAGTAACGGCAAGCGTTGCATCAATAATTAAATAGCCACGGTCACGGTAGATCTTCATTAATGTTCTGAAATATTCTTCGAATTGAGTTCTATCATTGTCAGCAGTACGGCCTCCGTGATGCTTGAAAAATTCCTTACGTAATTCAGGCATGTCAAGCACTGCAATCTTGTACGAAGGCTGTGATTGTTTATTGAAGTAATCGTAAACATTCATAAAGCCTTTATAACCATAAATAATGACCAAAACGGCAAAGGCGAAGAAAAATAAATACTTCAATATTTTTTCAATATCAATTTCGAAGGTAATTTTTTTTGTTGTCCTTTCTCGCACCATTTTTTTAGTGATTTCAGGTCCAGCTGATTCAGTCGATTCTTTTTTTTCTAAACTATCCATTTAAACCTCAGCGACTGGTCAGATTCGTTGGAATTGTAGTTCCGGTCTGAACGACAAATGTAATAGCTCGGCCAGGGCTAATTTCTACGATTGGCCACTGTTGTTCTGCAATTGCGGTGTAGTAATCGACGAGTCGATTAAGGCCACCTTGAGCTGCACCAGCCCCGGCTAATGCCCCAAGTGCACCAAAATTAGGGGACTGATACTGAGCCTGTGAATTAGGGTCGATGTTAAGTGAAGATACCTTACTGGGGCTTAAGCTACCGGCAAGTGAAGAAAGTCCACCGGCAAATGCAGCTCCTGCAATTGCGTTACCATTTCGGCTGATAAGCGTGCCTCGGATCCCATTTTTTCCGTCATTTTCACTTACAGCATATGCTTCCAGTTTTACGTCAAAAGCTTTCCCTTTTGAATTAACACAAGAGATAGAAGTGGCACGTATGTAAGCACGCTGTGACGCCAAATCACCAACAGCTGAACCCAGAAGGTTACAGTCACGCAAATCCATGGTGAAATTATTGGGCATGATGACATCTTTTTTAATACGCATTGTTACTGGCATTGGTTCTGATTTGGAAGAAAGGCTTGTAGGCGCTTCAAGCCCGGTAATCAGAACACCAGTGATAATAGATGTTGCCGGAAGAAACATTTCATCTTTTCGGGCAGCATGCCGCGCTTTGCTATCAACTGGCGCAGTACCATCACCTCGTACAGTCCGAGTAGGCGCTTTATCTCCTGCAATGACCTCTCTGCCTTCCTTGATTCTGTTTTCAGACACGGGCATAACCTGAATGACACCATCGGTACCATTAGTCTTAATGGAACTTTGTGTGATTGTTCTCATCGGGCTATTACGCGTAGGTGTGATAGACGCGTAATTAGGGTTTACGCCATTAATCGGCGCATTAGCATTAAGCTGATAAGGAGCTGCCGGTGCCTGCTCATTAATCGTTTTACGCGAACTACCAGCATCCAAGTTACGATTGCCGTTTCGATTAGTCTGCATATCATTAATTTGCTGAGACAGTTGCTGAAGTTGAGAAGTTAAACTTGCAACTTGGGCTTTAGTTTCCTGTTGGGCTTTTTCTGCTTTTTCGCGGTCCTCTTTCGCCGCATTTTGATCAAGTCGGTTTTGCTTAACCATTTCCTTATATACTTTCTGGCTTTCTTCATTACTCAATTTGTTCATTTGCGAATCATCTAACAACAAATTGGTCTGCATGTCTTTTTTCTGTGTTTTCTTTTCTTTCTTAACTGGTGTGGAAAAAATAGACTGGCTAATAATATAAACAATCACTACCAGCAGAGCGCCAATAACAGAAAGTCTGACGGTCTTATTTTCCCAGGCCTTTTTAATGTCCATGATTAGCTCCACTTGTAGGTTTCTGGAATCGTTTAATTTTTAGATTTCGTTCGCTGTCAGACATCTGAGGAACGATATAGGGATCACCTGCTCTGGCCCAGTTTTCACGAACAGATGGATGATTCATTTCAGCTTTATCTATCTGGCTCGTTCTAGATATTTCATGTTTGTAATTAGGTTCCAAAACGTTACTTTTGTGATAGTCAAAAGCATTCTCCTCATTAATATTGTCCTCTCCTACAAATTTATCAATAAGAGTTGGATCGTTCATTATTACTGTCTGAACGGGAAAAGCGTTACTGCCATCTTCGATACTAATGGGTGCGTCCGGAACGATTAATACACTCCTTTTTGGTATATATTCTGACCTGTAGTAAAAGCTGGTTAAAGCAAATACGACAAAACCAATCACGGTGGCCCCAAGCAGAGCAGGCAAAGTAACTTTTCCCATATTATTTTCTGATTAGACTTGGTCTGGTTGTAACCCGGGCCTCGCGTTCCTTGAACAATTTATCCCGGACTATGTAAAGCTCTGTTTCTTCTCCCGGTTGCAGGTATGCTTTATCAAATAAAGCACTTGCAATAACGCCTTCTGCCATACACTGCTGATCAGCAACGATTTGACCGTATGGTTTATCGTTTTTCACAAGAATTACATCAATAAGTTCACGTGAGCCAACCAGTCTCTGACCGAGCTTTGCATACATATTAAAGTTACATGGGGACTGCTCTGACGCAGGAATACGAGAAAGTCGGTCCTGTTGTAAACTGAATCCTGAAGGGACCTCACCAAGAGCCACAGGAGTCAATAAATCAATGATTCTTTGTTTATGATCGTCTTGTTTTGGATCCGATGGAGCCAGTTCTTCTGACTGGGAGCGGGCCAACATTTCCTCATAGTTTTGCTTATCCAATGAGGTTTCACGTTTGGCTTGCATAGATGGGCTTAAAGATGTAGTAACTGAAATCATCGCACCGGGAACATCAAGCGGTACCAGGGTCAGGTTATAGGTCGATTCAGGTACCTGATCTTCCGACAACATAATCCCGATTGGTTTATCGGTATTAGTTGAAATAAAGACATCGCCACCATTAACAAATATGCTTGCCTCTTCAGCAGGGGTAGAAGTGCTGACAGAAGCATTCTTGAAGCTGGTCGATATTCTGTTTTGAAGTCCTCGTGAAACTGGCAGTACCACATTCCCACCAGGCGGCACATTTACACGCTGAACTTCTTTATATCGGTTACGAGCTTCGACATAAAGTTCATCGGCTTTTGACGTGGCGGTCGCATTGGTTGCATTCTGCTGGGAAGAGGTACCTGTTGGTCTCCCATAGCTATCAATTGCACCAGAGCGGGTCTGTGCGTCAAATCCGGGGAGACTAGGATTATTTGATAATGCTCCAGTAATAGCGCTTACCGCAGGCGAAGCATTGCTGGCTGGGGAAAGTTGCACGGTAGGGAGATCAGTTGTAGGTTTTTGTCCCTGCGCATTACCGGCTTCACTAAGGTTTGTTTGTGCACCTGACTGTTCAGAACCAGCTTGACCCGGAATAATGGCTTTTGCAGCTCCATTCTGAAATCCGTCAGCACCAACTGGCATTACAACCGGGTTATTAATTGTTGCTGGCAATTGGTATTCTTCAGCGATTACGCAGTTCGAAGTCGTGAGCATGATCAATGCGGTAATTGCGTTGAACCCTAAGCCCTTTTTTTTAATCATCACTTGTTACCTGTAGACGGTGGCGGATTATCCAGCGTTGCCAGTTGCTCTTTGCCGTTTATCGTAATTTTTTTAATATTCGGTGTTCCGGAATATTGATTTACATATGCAATTCTTGGGCGACCATTTTTCATCCCGAGAACCCATTCATAAGTCCATTTCGATGATTCAGTTTTGTCCGGAACATTTACAAGTCGAGTCGTTTTGGTACCCCAGACATAGGGAAGGTGCGAACAAGTCCCTGATATGAGATCATGTTTGTCATCTGGAGCCATGGAACAGGGTTCATCATGAGTCATCAACTTACCTTCGCCGACAGTGAATTCAGCAGTAAGCGCCGTCAGACCAGAAAAGAGATTTTCTTGTCCCGCATGGAGCAGATTCTGCCATGGCAAAACATGGTGGAAGTCATCGAGCCGTTTTACCCCAAGGCTGGTAATGGCCGGCGACCTTATCCGCTGGAAACCATGCTACGCATTCACTGCATGCAGCATTGGTACAACCTGAGCGATGGCGCGATGGAAGATGCTCTGTACGAAATCGCCTCCATGCGTCTGTTTGCCCGGTTATCCCTGGATAGCGCCTTGCCGGACCGCACCACCATCATGAATTTCCGCCACCTGCTGGAGCAGCATCAACTGGCCCGCCAATTGTTCAAGACCATCAATCGCTGGCTGGCCGAAGCAGGCGTCATGATGACTCAAGGCACCTTGGTCGATGCCACCATCATTGAGGCACCCAGCTCGACCAAGAACAAAGAGCAGCAACGCGATCCGGAGATGCATCAGACCAAGAAAGGCAATCAGTGGCACTTTGGCATGAAGGCCCACATTGGTGTCGATGCCAAGAGTGGCCTGACCCACAGCCTAGTCACCACCGCGGCCAACGAGCATGACCTCAATCAGCTGGGTAATCTGCTGCATGGAGAGGAGCAATTTGTCTCAGCCGATGCCGGCTACCAAGGGGCGCCACAGCGCGAGGAGCTGGCCGAGGTGGATGTGGACTGGCTGATCGCCGAGCGCCCCGGCAAGGTAAGAACCTTGAAACAGCATCCACGCAAGAACAAAACGGCCATCAACATCGAATACATGAAAGCCAGCATCCGGGCCAAGGTGGAGCACCCATTTCGCATCATCAAGCGACAGTTCGGCTTCGTGAAAGCCAGATACAAGGGGTTGCTGAAAAACGATAACCAACTGGCGATGTTATTCACGCTGGCCAACCTGTTTCGGGCGGACCAAATGATACGTCAGTGGGAGAGATCTCACTAAAAACTGGGGATAACGCCTTAAATGGCGAAGAAACGGTCTAAATAGGCTGATTCAAGGCATTTACGGGAGAAAAAATCGGCTCAAACATGAAGAAATGAAATGACTGAGTCAGCCGAGAAGTATTTCCCCGCTTATTCGCACCTTCCATAGACCATGTCATTTTTTGGATCAAAGTAAATATCATTAGGCTTAAAGGTCTGCTCAACACCACGAGCCTGCATGATATTTATCTGCTCCTGTAAAGACTCACTCGTTTTAGCCTGTAGTTCAGGTGAAAGGGCATCGAGGACATAGGCCGTCACAAAGGAAATATTAGTTGGATTAATATTCCCTAAAAGGGTACTAAAAAAGAGAGCCCATTGTGTTTTATAAGATTCCGATGCTTTGTTACCAACAACCGTGATCTCTTCATTCATGTTTGGAGGGGTAACAATCGTCACTGGGTCAGTGAAAAAAAGAATCTTTGCAACCAATAACCCAATGACGGCTATTGAAACAGTATTAATGCGGATAAGTTTTGTATCACGATTAATCAGGGCGCTGTATGTAATTCCAGCACCTGACGCTTCAGCTTGTGGGCTAAATCGTTTTTTAATGTCCAAAAAACGTCCCTTAGCACTTTCATCTTTCTTTACGTATGACTGTTCAAGATCACCGTTTTCATCCTTTTTAGATTTTTTGAAAAAAGGGATGTTAATGCCACTTAGCATTTTCATTCATAGCTCCATCAAGAATACAAATCTCTGATAAATGGATCGTTGAAATAACGGCTACTAAAAACTGCTTTACCTGGCAAAAAACCGAGCCACCAGAGTCTGTGTTTTAGCAATCCTCTTATTCCTGACTCAGCTGCTTTGTTATACGCAATCCAATATACAACCGCTACTACAACAGAAAACCCGAAGCATTCGAAGATATTCCCAAATGCAACCAGAATGAATGCAAGCCCTATTTTTTTTGCATCCCAAAACAAAATCAGTAGAGGCATGTTGATCCTGAAAGGGAATCTATAGGTATGCTGAGGAACGTCGTTCTGCTTACTCATTAAAAATCCAGAGAGGGGGATGAACCCCCTCATGCATGATTAACAATAAATTACAGCGGTACGCCAGCATCCATAAAGGTGCTGATAATTTTCTCGCCGTTGGCCATTACCAGCATCATGAATAATGAAACCAGTGCCAGGCCCGGGTTAGACTTAAGGACAGAGAAATATACGCTTGAGATCAACATCGCGGCTGCCAGAATTTTGCCCGGAGCTCCAGTCATACTTTCACTCATGTATGACCAAATATCTCCCAGTGCCCCATCATCTGAACCCGCATATGCCAGACCGCAAAAAAGCACGGTCAGCAGAACAAACAAAATCACTTTTGCGCTTTTTGTTTTAAAAAGTGCAGCCGTGTTAGATTTCTTTTCACTAAGGCCAATATTTAAAGAAAGTTCCATAATTACTCCGTGTAGATTTGAGTTCACGTAAACGCGAATGAATAATACTTTTTTATTCCGATCCTTCCGTTCGCATAAACCCCCTTTTTTTAACGTTTAGCGATTGGTGAATTTTTAAGCAAAGGGGCCTAAAGCATAATCTTTGAAAAGTACCAGTGAACGCTTAGTAAAAGTTTGAAAGAGGGGAGGGGGTAAGATTACGTTAAGCTCAATCCTGAAGCTGATGAGACTCCTCAAGCATAAAAGTCACTTTTGATGGTTTGAAAAGCTCTAACTAGATATCGGGCAGGTAACTAAGCTTCATATCTAATCTTTTTTGTTCCCTTAATATCTATCTCTTGATTCTGAGAAGGCCGCATATCACTGTGCTCCCTGGTTCGGCAACTATCAGTTGGAGAAACTACATACAATCCTCGGCCGGTGCGTCATTCATCTAAATGCCTTTTACACCTCTGGGCGTGAGTGGGACTTTGTCTTGTCCATATGAACATCATTCATTCGAATGCTTTTGGCCAATGCTATTTAAGCAAATGCTTTCTGGCTGAGTCCTTTTGCGAATGAGTCTTTGATATAACTGCATGAATTTTGGGTTGTTTGGTGTACTAACAAAACAAAGGCATTTCTTTGAATGCCATTGGAGTTGTGATGCTTCTGATATTTTTTTGATCTCATATCAAACACATAGTCCTTCTGATGCCCAATGTCATAGATGTCTTGGACCATTCTCGCTCTTAACAAAGCTGTACTGTGTGTCATTCGACCTAATGCCATTCACCAAAATGCCTTTTTATACCACTGCATAGCTATGCTCGGGATACAGTGGCAAACAAAAGCATTTCAATGAATGATTTTTTGGGATACCGACATCAAAAGCATTTGTATGAATGTAAGAGGCGTAATCCACAAAAGGCATTCACGTGAATAGAGTGCGCACGAAACCATCTTGCTCCACGGCATTTAATGAATGGGCTAGCATGTACGCTTGAGCCAGAAAGGCATACAGATGAATAGTCAGGAGTTCGTTTGAAAAGTTACTTTTTTGCACATTAAGCCGAGATGTAAGACCAGTAGTAAAAGAAGCACTAAGCATAGCACTGATAAATAACTTATTTTTCAGCATGTTATAACCAGTGCATACCTGGTAGCTTTCAACCTTGTTTGGCGAGGGCCAGCTTAGGGCTTCTTTTGAAGATCTGAAATTGTATGTCGCGACCTTTCTTAACTTCTTGATAATCGAGATATCCGATAGATTCAAGTTCCCGCATTGCTTTACGAATTATCTGGTTTTGCGTACGAATAGGGGTTGTAAGAAGCAACCTTTCCCTCAACCGTTTCATATTAACGAACAACGTACCAGCTGGCATTGCTTCAAAATAAATATAGAGAGATTGCGCAGCTTCTTTTTTAGCCAAAATGTATAGAACCTGAAGGCTTAACAATGTCTTATGGTCGTAACGATACAGTTCCCACATAGAAGGATCCCCAACCAACTCAACAGTATCGCTTTTTGGATCAATCATAGCCTTCTGCACCAGATGCGTTACTGTGAACCGACCACTCCGAGAGTCTGAGAAGGCAAGCACTACCGATGCAAGGTTCATTAATGACTCTTTAAAGCGCGCACGAGTTCGTTTGTTGATGTTTGTTGAACTGATACCACACATCTTCGCAAACTCGTTAAAAGTCAGGGTAATCTTCTCGGAAGTAAAACCATATTTACTGAAAGCCATGATGATCCCGAGCCAGCACTTAAAGTCGGTAGACATAGATAGTTTGACACCAGTTATCTTGATGTCGTCATAACCCTCCGATCTTGCAATTTCCATACACGAAAGCTCATCAGAGGCATCAACTTCAAAGTTTCGGTCGCGGTTTTCTTTTGTGCCGACAGGGGTAAATACACTCAATCTCAACAGGGCCACGGGCTGAACCGACTTGGACGAGTTAGGCGTCAGTTGATAAGTCTTACCTGATTCATTACTGGTTACGTCAAAAGGATGGATTAACTCGTTGTTTTTAATCATTAACTTAACTCGTCGGTGATAAGATTTTCATTTGGCAAACTGTTTATAACATATTCTTGCAAATGCTTTTTACGCATTAACCTAAATGCCATAAGCATTCCAGTAAATGCCTTCCTTATTCATTCAAATGCTTTTCGCATGCATCCGAATGCCGGATCCTTTCATAAAGTCACTATAATCAATGAGTTAAAGATGCCGTGATCTTTACTTGAACTCTATTGATCTTTAGTGATCTAAAGAATTGATCTATCCTGTTGAAAACAATGATAAGTCCATATAAAACAAGGAATAGCGCTCCTTTAACAATATCTACAGATCGCAAACGGAAATGAACGAGGGTCTACTATCATTGTTTTATTCAAGACAGTTTTTATTTTAATTTTATTAAGCAAATTTTTTGAGTTTACCTTTTAGATGTATCAGCCCTATTTGGCAAATTTGAGGTTCATGTATCATGTAGTAAACAGGAGGAAGAT
>NZ_CP064676.1:0-103445 GCF_015534835.1 Salmonella sp. SJTUF14076
GTGAAAGCCGTAATTACTCCCTTTGTACAGAAAGAGCTTGGCCTCGCCACGTTCAAAGTGGATCAGGAGGTCAGAAAACTGGTGGAGGCTGGCCGTAAATTTATCATGGAGCCGGTGCCGCGTGAGTTAATCGAGCACATGGAAGACGGCCTCGTTGTTACCGAGCAAACCATGGCAACAAATGAGGCGTTGCAGCCGTTTTTTAACAGCGATGAACTGTTTCGCCGTATTGGTGGAATTGACGCGCTGGTGGCGTGGTTGCGTAGGAAAGAGGGTCAATGCCAGGCCGCAGATCGTAGTTGGTGTGACAACCATATTGTCCACGCTGAACGAGACAATAGCGCGGTGTTGTTGTGCTGGCATCACGATAACCATTACCGGATGCGTGGTTTTAATGAGCTGAAAGAAACGCTGCACAATAATCGCGTTAACTGGATACTGGATGTCGCCCGTCAGGAAATGGGCCTTTCAAATAGCCATGATTTAAGTATTCAGGAGCTGTGCTGGTGGGCTTTCATGCGCAACATGATGCACCTGATGCCGGAAGAAGTCTGCCGCATATCAATAAATAAGATGAAGGCTACTCCGCAGGATAGCGGACCTCTGAAAGAGGCGGATATTCGCCCGTATGACGATCGCGCTACAGCATATGTTCAGATGATGGAAGAACGCGCCGCGCCGATGCGTGCAAAAGTATGCCCTGTGGATGTTGACTCCGACCCAGGTATGGCGCATTTCAAAATACCAAAACTTCAATCGCTAAAATTGCCCGAGTACATGGACTTTGTGGCTTCCCGTCCATGCTGTGGCTGTGGAGCTGCGGGAGCTGGCGCTCACATTACGCCTTATATCGTTCGTCATAGTCGATTATGCGCGCATGACATTTATGCTATTCCTCTGTGCCAGTCATGCCAGCGTGATATTGAGCGTGACCGCGATAATTGGGAGAAGACGCACGGTAGGCTGGCGATGCATCAACGATTGTTCTTTGATTACGCGCTTGGAGTCGGCGCTATCACAAGTCACTCGTCGAGCGTTAGATAAAATTGCTCTAATGTATTGCTATTTCTTTAATCGAGGGTATTATATTCCACGTTGATTAGTTGACATGGGCTAATCAGTAGGTGACAGGATGTTACTTAACTGGCAGGGACGCCACTTCATGGAAATAAATCACTCACGAATAACATCGTACGAGATTGCGGATTACATGATCCGCACTAAATCTCTTCTATCAGCGAAAGAACTCGCAGCAATTCTTGAAAAGGAATACCCGCATCTGGATGTCGATAAGCGCGATGTTTATCTGCGCTTAAAGGCTATCGCTGTGTCTAAGTATTCGTCTGTTTTGATTGATGACAGTACACGCCCACGTAGATTTCAGATCCACTCTCTGAATCCTGAATTCTTTCGCCGCAGCCGCGCTCCGCGCCGGTTTGATGAAAAACTCCAGAACGAACTCTATATGACGCAGGACGAAAAGGAACGCCGGGAGCACCAGCCTTGGGTGATGGCGCGTCAACTTTTCAATAAGGTGGTCCGTCAGCACCGTCATTACGGTAATGCCACATCCGCACGTATCTGATTGATTGCTTGCCCGTTCCGGGCCTTTTGACATGTGACTTTCGTTACCCTCGCGTCAAAAAGAGTTTTATACGAAAGGAAGCATAAGTGACCTGGGACGATCACAAGAAGAATTTTGCTCGCCTGGCGCGAGATGGTGGTTACACCATCGCACAATATGCCGCCGAGTTTAATCTCAACCCAAACACCGCACGTCGTTATCTCCGTGCATTCAAAGAAGACACCGGAACAGCGGACAGCCGTAAGCCAAATAAGCCTGTCAGAAAACCACTAAAAAGCATGATCATTGATCACGCTAATGATCAACGTGCAGGTGATCACATTGTGGCTGAAATGGCTGAAAAACAAAGAGTTAATGCTGTTGTCAGTGCCGCAGTCGAGAACGCGAAGCGCCAGAATAAGCGCATAAATGATCGTTCTGATGATCATGACGTGATCACCCGCGCCCACCGGACCTTACGTGATCGCCTGGAACGCGACACCCTGGATGATGATGGTGAACGCTTTGAATTCGAAGCTGGCGATTACCTGATAGATAACGTTGAAGCGCGGAAGGCCGCGCGCGCTATGTTGCGTCGGTCCGGGGCTGATGTTCTGGAAACCACTCTTCTGGAAAAGTCTCTCTCTCATCTCCTTATGCTGGAGAACGCCAGGGATACGTGTATTCGCTTGGTTCAGGAAATGCGCGATCAGCAAAAAGACGATGATGAAGGAACTCCGCCTGAATACCGTATCGCGAGCATGCTAAACAGCTGTTCCGCGCAGATAAGCAGCCTGATCAACACCATTTACAGCATCCGGAATAACTATCGAAAAGAAAGCCGGGAGGCGGAAAAGCACGCTTTGTCTATGGGGCAAGCTGGCATTGTTAAGCTGGCATACGAACGAAAGCGTGAAAACAACTGGTCAGTGCTGGAGGCAGCTGAATTCATCGAGGCGCATGGAGGGAAAGTACCGCCCCTGATGCTGGAGCAAATCAAAGCCGATCTGCGTGCTCCTAAGACCAATACCGATGATGAGGAAAGGCAAACAGCCGTCGGTGGCCCTTCTCTTGAAGATCTGGACAAAGTTGCGCGAGAACGGGCCGCCAACCGCCGCGCCGATGCCGCATTGTGGATTGAGCAGCGTAGGGAAGAAATCGCCGATATCGTTGATACAGGCGGTTATGGAGATGTTGATACTGAAGGTGTATCAAACGACCCATGGCTGGAACAAGACCTGGACGAAGACGAGGAGGAAGACGAAGAAGTTACCCGCAAGCTATACGGGGATGATGATTAATGGCCAGAAGTTGCGTAACGGATCCACGTTGGCGCGAGCTGGTGGCGCTATATCGTTATGACTGGATTGCTGCCGCTGATGTTTTGTTCGGCAAAACACCTACCTGGCAGCAGGATCTGATTATTGAGTCTGTGCAGGAACAGGGTAGCAAGACATCTGTTTCGTCTGGTCACGGTACCGGGAAATCAGACATGACTTCTATCATGATCATGTTGTTCATAATCATGTATCCAGGTGCCCGTGCCATTATCGTTGCGAACAAAATTCAGCAGGTAATGACCGGTATATTCAAGTACATCAAGATAAACTGGGCTACTGCCACCAGCCGTTTCCCATGGCTTGCTGATTATTTTGTTCTGACAGAAACCGCTTTCTATGAGATTACTGGTAAAGGTGTATGGACTGTAGTACCGAAGGGCTTTCGTCTGGGAAGTGAAGAAGCTCTCGCCGGTGAACACGCAGATCATCTTCTGTATATTATCGATGAAGCCTCCGGTGTCAGTGATAGAGCTTTCGGTATCATCACCGGTGCTCTTACCGGACAGGATAACCGCATCTTATTGCTGTCACAGCCTACACGCCCAAGCGGCTATTTCTACGATACACACCATAAACTGGCCAAGCGTCCTGGTAACCCTGATGGCGTTTATACGGCGATCACGCTTAACAGTGAGGAATCACCGTTGGTAACGCCAGCATTTATCAAAATGAAGCTGGCGGAGTACGGCGGGCGTGATAACCCTATGTACATGATTAAGGTACGCGGCCTATTCCCTAAATCACAGGATGGCTTCCTTCTTGGGCGTGATGAGGTTGAACGTGCAACGCGGCGGAAAGTCAAGATTGCAAAAGGATGGGGCTGGCTTGCATGTGTGGACGTTGCTGGTGGTACGGGACGGGATAAGTCCGTTATCAATATCATGATGGTGTCCGGCCAGCGAAATAAACGCCGTGTAATCAACTATCGAATGCTGGAATACACAGACGTTACAGAAACGCAGCTTGCCGCCAAAATTTTCGCAGAATGTAATCCTGAGCGATTCCCCAATATCACCATAGCGATAGACGGCGATGGCCTGGGTAAAGCAACGGCGGATCTGATGTACGAGTATTATGGTATTACCGTACAGCGTATACGCTGGGGTAAAAAGATGCATAGCCGTGAAGATAAGAGCCTGTACTTTGATAAACGTGCTTATGCCAACGTTCAAGCCGCAGAGGCCGTAAAATCTGGTCGTATGAGACTGGATAAGGGTAATGAAACTATTGAGGAAGCGTCGAAAATCCCTGTAGGGATTAACTCCGCAGGTCAATGGAAGGTGATGAGTAAGGAGGATATGAAGAAAAAACTCAACCTGCACTCACCAGACCATTGGGATACATATTGTTTCGCTATGCTGGCTGATTATGTTCCCCAGGATGAAGTGCTTAGCGTCGAAGACGAAGCGCAGGTTGATGAAGCTCTGGCATGGCTTAATGAATAACTCATTGACCATGCCGGATAGAAACTATTGCGCGCTTTCGGGGTTGTCGTTTACTGGCTGCCCCTTCTTAGTGTTACGGCTGCGCGTAACTGATGCGGCTGATTTGACCTTTTTCTCTTCGCGAGTGATGGCAATTTGTTTTTTTACATTTTCAATATCTGCCAGGCGATATATTTTTGCCTGCGGCCAGCGGTCGCAGATGATCGGTTCTATAGAGTCATAAAGGCTAAATTTTGCTTTCTCGAATTCACCGTTGATGATGATTCCATCACGGAGAGTTTCATCGCAGATAAACACACCACACAGCGGCACATGGTAACTAACTGATTTACCATCATTGTAGTTAGGGCTACTGGAAATGTAGTGGACGCGCAGCATTGTTTCGCTAAAGCCGTGTACACGCATACGGAATTTTTCATCCTCCGGGTACTGCTTCATTAGCTCTTTTGTTGCTTCCAGGTTCTCTATGTATTTCGCACTGTGCTCATTGATCCCCGCGCTTTTCTGGATGCGAATGTCCTTATCAATCAGATGAATAATGCGGCCAGCGGTCATGTTGACGCTGTTCACAGCTTCTGTCTGATAAGTCGTAACCTTACGCACACCGCGAAGGATGTTAGGCACTGGATATAAAATAGTCTTTGGGATATTGAGGTCTGGGTACTGTTCCAGTTCCCGCGCCATTAAAGTCCATTTATCAATTTCAGCCTGAATGCTGTCCGTTTCTTTGAACGGCAGAACGACAACCGGGCGAACAGGACGACCGTCGCTGGCGGCATCAACGTGTTGGGCGCGTGCAACAGCTTTTTTTAGAAAGAGATCCCTGAAGCTGACGAACTCCTGGTACAGTTGTTCGCCGTAGACATAATTTATCATTGATCCTCCTCCAGAATTGACATGGCCAACAACTCACAGCGGATTACACTGGGAGTTGTTGGCCACCATTATAGAAGGATCCAACGAAAATAATAGATTTATTAGTGCATTTATTGTGAGTCTGGCTGGTTAGTGGCCATGAGATATTCGATTGTGTCAGTGAGATCATCCAGGTCGTCTTGGGTGATGCGGTACTCCTGATTGGATATCTTTGAGTAGTGTTCAGCAATGGCGCGGGCAGCGTCGGTTTCGGCGGGGTCTACAGATAAAGCGTTAGAGCAATGTCTAACGTCGTCGATGGTTGGTGGAATGAAAGCCATAATTATGCCTCACTGTATTGACAACACAGAGCCTGAAGCTCTGACCTACTGTTTCACCCATGATCCATGCTGGGGTAATCTAACAACATTGCGCTGTGTGTAAGATGAGCAATGCATAGCTGTAATGCCGTTGTATAAGGTTTCCCTGTTTGCTCATTTCCTTCTGAGCCGCTCTACAACGCTGAAGACACATTAAATAGTGAATCCAAAGTCGTATTACGAAACGGCGGCAAAACTATAATTTATTAGAGCAATTGTCAAACAACTATGAAAAACAATCCAGTTTTTGGCTGGTGGAGTGGGATTTTTCTCTCAAAATTTATTGCTCTAATAATTCTTGATTTTTATGCGCAGCTGGACGTAAACTCCTCTTCAGACCTAATAACTTCGTATAGCATACATTATACGAAGTTATCTTAAGGGTTATTGAACATGATCAATTTACCTGTAAATCCATACAGTTCAATACCTTATCAGGTCAAATAGTGATCACTTGATCATTTGATCAAGGTTGCGCTACGTAAAATCTGTGAAATGTTGGCAGTGTTTGTGCTCCAGATTTCGCGTAGCGCACTTAGCACCACCAATCAATCAGAGGTGAAAAATGGGATATTCAGCTGCTAAAGTGTCCACTCATCTTGAGCTTGAGAAAAACCGTGGTTACTGGCGGGCAAAAGGGTTTGATCGTGATAGTTGTCAACTGTCATTATCGCGCGGTGAAGAGAAAATAGAACGCACGCGCGGTCGCTGGCGTTTCTATGACGAGAACCATAAACAGGTAAAGGCAGAGCCGATCCTGTACACTTTACTTAAAACCATTATCTGAGTGTTAAATGTCCAATTTACTGACCGTACACCAAAATTTGCCTGCATTACCGGTCGATGCAACGAGTGATGAGGTTCGCAAGAACCTGATGGACATGTTCAGGGATCGCCAGGCGTTTTCTGAGCATACCTGGAAAATGCTTCTGTCCGTTTGCCGGTCGTGGGCGGCATGGTGCAAGTTGAATAACCGGAAATGGTTTCCCGCAGAACCTGAAGATGTTCGCGATTATCTTCTATATCTTCAGGCGCGCGGTCTGGCAGTAAAAACTATCCAGCAACATTTGGGCCAGCTAAATATGCTTCATCGTCGGTCCGGGCTGCCACGACCAAGTGACAGCAATGCTGTTTCACTGGTCATGCGACGGATCCGAAAAGAAAACGTTGATGCCGGTGAGCGTGCAAAACAGGCATTGGCGTTCGAACGCACTGATTTCGACCAGGTTCGTTCACTCATGGAAAATAGCGATCGCTGCCAGGATATACGTAATCTGGCATTTCTTGGGATTGCTTATAATACCCTGCTACGTATAGCAGAAATTGCCAGGATCAGGGTTAAAGATATCTCACGTACTGACGGTGGGAGAATGTTAATCCATATTGGCAGAACGAAAACGCTGGTTAGCGCCGCAGGTGTAGAGAAGGCACTTAGCCTGGGGGTAACTAAACTGGTCGAGCGATGGATTTCTGTCTCTGGTGTAGCTGATGATCCTAATAACTACCTGTTTTGCCGGGTCAGAAAAAATGGTGTTGCCGCGCCATCTGCCACCAGCCAGCTATCAACTCGCGCCCTGGAAGGGATTTTTGAAGCAACTCATCGATTGATTTACGGCGCTAAGGATGACTCTGGTCAGAGATACCTGGCCTGGTCTGGACACAGTGCCCGTGTCGGAGCCGCGCGAGATATGGCCCGCGCTGGAGTTTCAATACCGGAGATCATGCAAGCTGGTGGCTGGACCAATGTAAATATTGTCATGAACTATATCCGTAACCTGGATAGTGAAACAGGGGCAATGGTGCGCCTGCTGGAAGATGGCGATTAGCCATTAACGCGTAAATGATTGCTCTAATTCTTTGATATTTATGGTGACATATGAGAAAGGATTTCAACATCGACGGAAAATATGTAGTGCTGTCTGTAAGCACTAATATTCTGTCACCATCTGTCATTGTCACCGTAAAGTTGAGCGATAGGATGCCTGATATCGACTCGATATCTGTTGCGTTCCCCGTTAAAAGCATGCGGAGTGCTGAACATTTTGTGATGAATGCAACGGAGGAGGAAGCGCGGCGCGGGCTTACTAGAGTGATGGGGGAATTTGGCGAACTCCTGGGTAAGGTAAACAATGCCCTTTCAATCAGTTCAGCAAGGTCCAAAGCGTTAACAGCTTCCATGATGAAATAAAAAAAAGCCTGGCAAGGAGCCAGGCTGCACAAAAGAGCGGGTTTGTATTCCGCATCCAATCAATCAAGAAGGAGTATAGCACACAGGTACTGAAGTGAAAAAATGTGATTCGCGATAAACAAAATATCTACCATTGCTCTAATTGATTGCTATAATTTAGCCGCAGTTTTTGTCAACTACGAAGACGTTGCCATTACTTCACTCCTTGACATCATTGGCGGCCATTAGGCCGCCTTTTTTTTGCCATATGAAAACAATCGAACAAAAACTTGAACAGCGCCGCGAGTGGCAGAAGGCAGCCAGAGAACGAGCGATCGCTCGGCAACGGGAAAAGTTGGCTGACCCCGCCTGGCGAGAATCGCAATATCAGAAAATGCGGGATTCTATCGACCGCCGTATCGCTAAACAGAAAGAGCGCCCACCAGCCAGCAAAACGCGGAAAAGTGCGGTAAAAATAAAATCTCGTGGCTTGAAGGGGCGAACACCGACGGCGGAGGAACGGACCATCGCCAATGCTCTTGGCACTCTCCCCTGCATTGCCTGCTACATGCATGGAGTAATATCTGAAGAGGTGTCTCTGCACCATATCTCCGGTCGTACCGCGCCGGGTTGTCACAAAAAGCAATTGCCCCTTTGCAGATGGCACCACCAGCATGCAGCACCGGCTGAAGTAAGAGAAAAATACCCTTGGCTGGTCCCTGTTCATGCAGATGGCGTGGTAGGAGGCAAGAAAGAATTCACCTTGTTGAACAAGTCAGAGATGGAGTTGCTGGCTGACGCCTATGAAGGGGGAACCGCAGAATTCGGAAAAAATCGTACGCTAAGCTAACGGTGTTCTCGTGACAGCTCTTTGACTAGGCTTTCTAAGGCCATTCTGATAGCCCTGACTTCCTGAAAAGCCATGGCTAAAATTTGTGCGGCTAAAAGGGATAACCGATGGTAAAGTAAGTTATCCCTGTCGAGATACTGAAAAGCGTTATCCTCGTTTTTCCCAAAACTGTTTTGCCAGTTCGCTCAGAGCGCTAGTTAACTGAGCGACAGATTTCGCACTTTGCAAATTATTCTGCCCGGTCTGTACATTGGTATCAGCAGCATCGCGTATATTGATAATACTGCGGTTTATGTCTTCACTTACTGCTCCCTGCTGCTCGACCGCAGTCGCTATTTGCGCGTTCATGTCGGTAATTTCGTTAACGCGTTGGCCAATTCCATCAAGAGCTGTAGCTGCTTCCTCTGCGTGAGCTACACTCGTGTGCGCTTGCCGACTACTTTGCTCCATGACTGTAACAGCGGATTGCGCTCGCTCTTGTAGAGCGCTGATCATGCTTTGAATATCCGAAGTAGTTATATACTATGAAAAGCGTGGTAATGCTGAAAACTATATCAAAGAAGCCAAATACGACATGGCGGTGGGTCATCTCTTGCTAAAGTCATTTTGGGCGAATGAAGCCGTGTTTCAAATGATGATGCTTTCATATAACCTATTTTTGTTGTTCAAGTTTGATTCCTTGGACTCTTCAGAATACAGACAGCAAATAAAGACCTTTCGTTTGAAGTATGTATTTCTTGCAGCAAAAATAATCAAAACCGCAAGATATGTAATCATGAAGTTGTCGGAAAACTATCCGTACAAGGGAGTGTATGAAAAATGTCTGGTATAATAAGAATATCATCAATAAAATTGAGTGTTGCTCTGTGGATAACTTGCAGAGTTTATTAAGTATCATTGCAGCAAAGATGAAATCAATGATTTATCAAAAATGATTGAAAGGTGGTTGTAAATAATGTTACAATGTGTGAGAAGCAGTCTAAATTCTTCGTGAAATAGTGATTTTTGAAGCTAATAAAAAACACACGTGGAATTTAGGGAATACTGATGTAACACGGATTGACCGTATTGGGAGTTTGAGATGGTGACAAAGAGAGTGCAACGGATGATGTTCGCGGCGGCGGCGTGCATTCCGCTGCTGCTGGGCAGCGCGCCGCTTTATGCGCAGACGAGTGCGGTGCAGCAAAAGCTGGCGGCGCTGGAGAAAAGCAGCGGAGGGCGGCTGGGCGTCGCGCTCATCGATACCGCAGATAATACGCAGGTGCTTTATCGCGGTGATGAACGCTTTCCAATGTGCAGTACCAGTAAAGTTATGGCGGCCGCGGCGGTGCTTAAGCAGAGTGAAACGCAAAAGCAGCTGCTTAATCAGCCTGTCGAGATCAAGCCTGCCGATCTGGTTAACTACAATCCGATTGCCGAAAAACACGTCAACGGCACAATGACGCTGGCAGAACTGAGCGCGGCCGCGTTGCAGTACAGCGACAATACCGCCATGAACAAATTGATTGCCCAGCTCGGTGGCCCGGGAGGCGTGACGGCTTTTGCCCGCGCGATCGGCGATGAGACGTTTCGTCTGGATCGCACTGAACCTACGCTGAATACCGCCATTCCCGGCGACCCGAGAGACACCACCACGCCGCGGGCGATGGCGCAGACGTTGCGTCAGCTTACGCTGGGTCATGCGCTGGGCGAAACCCAGCGGGCGCAGTTGGTGACGTGGCTCAAAGGCAATACGACCGGCGCAGCCAGCATTCGGGCCGGCTTACCGACGTCGTGGACTGTGGGTGATAAGACCGGCAGCGGCGGCTACGGCACCACCAATGATATTGCGGTGATCTGGCCGCAGGGTCGTGCGCCGCTGGTTCTGGTGACCTATTTTACCCAGCCGCAACAGAACGCAGAGAGCCGCCGCGATGTGCTGGCTTCAGCGGCGAGAATCATCGCCGAAGGGCTGTAACTGGTTTTGTTGAATAAATCGAACTTTTGCTGAGTTGAAGGATCAGATCACGTATCTTCCCGACAACGCAGACCGTTCCGTGGCAAAGCAAAAGTTCAAAATCACCAACTGGCCCACCTACAATAAAGCCCTCATCAACCGTGGCTCCATAACTTTCTGGCTGGATGATGAAGCTATTCAGGCCTGGTATGAGTCAGCAACACCTTCTTCACGAGGCAGACCTCAGCGCTATTCTGACCTTGCCATCACGACTGTGCTGGTCATTAAACGCGTATTCAGGCTGACCCTGCGCGCTGCGCAGGGCTTTATTGATTCCATTTTTTCTCTGATGAACGTTCCGCTACGCTGCCCGGATTACAGCTGTGTCAGCAGGCGGGCAAAGTCGGTTAATATCAGTTTCAAAACGCCCACCCGGGGTGAAATCGCACACCTGGTAATTGATTCCACCGGGCTGAAGGTCTTCGGTGAAGGCGAGTGGAAAGTCAAAAAGCATGGCCAGGAACGCCGTCGTATATGGCGTAAGCTGCATCTGGCAGTTGACAGTAAAACACATGAAATCATCTGCGCTGACCTGTCGCTGAACAACGTTACGGACTCAGAGGCCTTCCCCGGGTTAATCCGGCAAACCCACCGGAAAATCAGGTCAGCCGCCGCCGATGGAGCTTACGATACCCGGCTCTGTCACGATGAACTGCGGCGTAAGAAAATCAGCGCGCTTATCCCGCCCCGAAAAGGTGCGGGTTACTGGCCCGGTGAATATGCAGACCGTAACCGTGCAGTGGCTAATCAGCGAATGACCGGGAGTAATGCGCGGTGGAAATGGACAACAGATTACAACCGTCGCTCGATAGCGGAAACGGCGATGTACCGGGTAAAACAGCTGTTCGGGGGTTCACTGACGCTGCGTGACTACGATGGTCAGGTTGCGGAGGCTATGGCCCTGGTACGAGCGCTGAACAAAATGACGAAAGCAGGTATGCCTGAAAGCGTGCGTATTGCCTGAAAACACAACCCGCTACGGGGGAGACTTACCCGAAATCTGATTTATTCAACAAAGCCACGCGCTGGACACACCACGATGACAGCGGTTTTATCCCTTACGCCATCACCACCGGCCTTGATTACGAGGCGATGACCGAACAGCGCAAAGGCTATGAGAACTTTGTTTATCAGAACGGCGTTTACGATCTCGGCACCAAAGGTGATATGCGACGTAACGAACGTAACCTGATGTGGAACCTCGATCCCTACATTCAAACGCACTGGCAGCTCACCTCAGCCCTGGGGCTGGACGCCGGGGCGCGCTATAGCTCGGTATGGTTTGATTCCAACGATCGTTATGTTGTAGGTAAAAATGGTGATGATAGCGGCGAAGCGAGCTATCACAAGTGGCTTCCGGCGGCAGCGCTGAAGTATGCCATGACGCCGCAGTGGAACGTTTACCTCTCTGCCGGGAGGGGATTTGAAACGCCGACCATTAACGAGCTGTCCTATCGTCCCGATGGTCAGTCCGGGCTTAACTTTGCTCTGCAACCGGCCACTAACACCACCGTTGAAGCAGGCAGTAAATGGCAGGTGGGCACCGGGATGGCGAGCCTGAGCGTCTTCAATACGGACACGAAAAATGAAATTGTCGTTGCCGCCAGCGACAATGGCCGTACGTCCTATCAGAACGCGGGCAAGACGCGCCGCCGCGGGGTCGAACTGGGATGGGATCAGCAATTTGCGCCCGCCTGGCGCGCCAAACTGGCGTGGACGCTGCTGGATGCGACCTACCGTGAAAACGCCGGCGATGCTATTCAGAGCGGCAATCGGATCCCGGGGATTGCACGTAATAGCGCCTATGCCTCCTTTGGCTGGGTGCCGGAAGAGGGATGGTACGCTGGCGCTGAAGTCCGCTATATGAGCGATATTCAGGTCAACGATGCCAATAGCGAGCAGGCTCCAGCCTATACGGTGACGGCACTGAATACCGGCTATAAATATGTGCTAGATAACTGGACCGTCGACCTCTATACGCGCGTTGATAACCTGTTTGATAAGCGCTACGTCGGCTCTGTTATCGTCAACGAGAGCAACGGACGCTATTATGAACCGGCGCCGGGCCGTAACTATGGCGTTGGGCTATCGGTCAGCTATCAGTTTGATTCGCTGTAACAATACGGCTGCCGGAGAGTGCTATTGAGGTGAGGCTCCGGCAGCGGGTAAAGGCGTTGATTCCTGGTAACAATAAGCTGCTTATTGATGTATCAGTAAGCATGCCGGCAGCCATTGCGCTTGATATAATACTACCCCACATGAGCAAGAGTATTTTCACGGAAAAGCTAGCAGCCAATTTCGGCCTCGCGGCCTTCCCGCTTCTCAATTGAGCATATAATTTTTCCGCAGCCAAAACCTGCTCAGGTTCAGGCTTGGTCCTTACAGACTGGTATTCAACAATCGAACCATTCTTAGCTATTGGCGTTACATAAGCACTTACCCAATAGTGGTCGCCATTTTTACAGCGATTTTTTACTAGCCCCATCCATGAGCGGCCAGATTTTAATGTACTCCACATATGCTCAAATGCAGCAGGCGGCATATCTGGGTGTCTTACGATGTTGTGAGGCTGGCCTAATAGTTCTTCCTCAGTGAAACCACTGATTTTAATGAAGTCAGGATTAACGTACGTGATATGGCTTTGAGGGGAGGTAGTCGAAAGAATATTGGCATCTTTTGGGAGTTCTAAGTTTCGACCCGTCACTGGTAAATTCTGGCGCATAAGAACCTCAAGGGTTGGCTGTTTTATTTTATTGTTTTCGGCATTAAGCCCAATTTCTTGAGCGTTACGATAAAGCTAGCATGGAAACGATAGGTGCAAGCAAGTTAAGGGTTGCATCGCGCATGTCAATCTAGGCTATACCCTAACTTGATGTCAGGCAGGGCCGCGCCGCTTCGTCAGAATAGAGTCTGCTTTCCCATTTTTTGACACATGCCCGCGAAGGTTATAGATTTCAGCCTGACAGAAATGGGCTTTGAGGCACAACGGAACAGAAAGTGCACTTAAGCCGCCTTCAACCAAGGAGACATCGTGCAGGGGCACCGCATCGGCTACGTCCGGGTCAGCAGCTTTGACCAGAACCCGGAACGCCAGCTGGAACAAACCCAGGTGAGCAAGGTGTTCACCGACAAGGCATCGGGCAAGGACACCCAGCGCCCCCAGCTCGAAGCGCTGCTGAGCTTCGTCCGCGAAGGCGATACAGTGGTGGTGCACAGCATGGATCGGCTGGCCCGCAACCTCGATGACCTGCGTCGCTTGGTACAGAAGCTGACTCAGCGCGGCGTGCGCATCGAGTTCCTGAAGGAGGGCCTGGTGTTCACTGGCGAGGACTCGCCGATGGCCAACCTGATGCTGTCGGTGATGGGGGCCTTCGCTGAGTTCGAGCGCGCCCTGATCCGCGAGCGGCAGCGTGAGGGCATCGCCTTGGCCAAGCAGCGTGGCGCGTACCGGGGCCGCAAGAAAGCCCTGTCCGATGAGCAGGCTGCTACCCTGCGGCAGCGAGCGACGGCCGGCGAGCCCAAGGCGCAGCTTGCCCGCGAGTTCAACATCAGCCGGGAAACCCTCTACCAGTACCTCCGCACGGACGACTGACACATGCCGCGTCGCTTGATCCTCTCGGCCACGGAGCGGGACACCCTGCTTGCGCTGCCGGAAAGCCAGGATGACCTGATCCGCTACTACACCTTCAACGACTCCGACCTGTCGCTGATCCGCCAGCGACGCGGCGACGCCAACCGCCTCGGCTTCGCCGTGCAGCTCTGCCTGCTGCGCTACCCCGGTTACGCGCTGGGAACCGACAGCGAGCTGCCCGAGCCGGTCATCCTGTGGGTGGCGAAGCAAGTCCAGGCCGAGCCGGCGAGCTGGGCAAAGTACGGCGAGCGCGACGTGACCCGTCGCGAGCATGCCCAGGAACTGCGCACCTACCTGCAACTGGCCCCGTTCGGCCTGTCCGACTTCCGCGCCCTGGTGCGCGAGCTAACCGAGCTGGCCCAGCAGACCGACAAAGGCTTGCTGCTGGCCGGTCAGGCCCTGGAGAGCCTACGGCAGAAACGACGCATCCTGCCGGCGCTGAGCGTGATTGACCGGGCCTGCTCGGAAGCCATTGCGCGAGCCAATCGGCGGGTCTACCGCGCCCTGGTCGAACCACTCACGGACTCGCATCGGGCCAAGCTGGACGAGCTGTTGAAGCTCAAGGCCGGCAGCAGCATCACCTGGTTGACCTGGCTGCGCCAGGCACCGCTGAAACCCAACTCTCGGCACATGCTGGAACACATCGAGCGGCTGAAGACATTTCAGTTGGTGGACTTGCCCGAAGGCCTGGGCCGGCACATCCACCAGAACCGCCTGCTCAAGCTGGCCCGCGAGGGTGGGCAGATGACGCCCAAAGACCTCGGTAAGTTCGAGCCGCAGCGCCGCTACGCGACCCTGGCCGCCGTGGTGCTGGAGAGCACCGCGACCGTGATCGATGAGCTGGTCGATCTGCATGACCGCATCCTGGTCAAGCTGTTCAGCGGCGCGAAGCACAAGCATCAGCAGCAGTTCCAGAAGCAGGGCAAGGCGATCAACGACAAGGTGCGCCTGTACTCCAGGATCGGCCAGGCGCTGCTGGAAGCGAAGGAAAGCGGCAGCGACCCCTATGCCGCCATCGAGGCGGTGATTCCCTGGGACGAGTTCACCGAGAGCGTCAGCGAGGCCGAGCTGCTGGCCCGGCCGGAAGGCTTCGACCACCTGCACCTGGTCGGCGAGAACTTCGCCACCCTGCGCCGTTACACGCCGGCCTTGCTGGAGGTGCTGGAACTGCGCGCCGCGCCGGCCGCGCAAGGCGTGCTGGCAGCCGTGCAGACCCTGCGTGAGATGAACGCCGACAACCTGCGCAAGGTGCCGGCCGATGCACCCACGGCCTTCATCAAGCCGCGCTGGAAGCCGCTGGTGATCACCCCGGAAGGCCTCGACCGGAAATTCTACGAAATCTGCGCCCTGTCCGAGCTGAAGAACGCCCTGCGCTCCGGCGACATCTGGGTCAAGGGCTCGCGGCAGTTCCGCGACTTCGACGACTACCTGCTGCCGGCCGAGAAGTTCGCCGCACTCAAGCGCGAGCAGGCCCTGCCCCTGGCGATCAACCCGAACAGCGACCAGTACCTGGAAGAGCGTTTGCAGCTGCTGGACGAGCAGTTGGCCACCGTCACCCGCCTGGCCAAGGACAACGAGCTGCCCGATGCCATCCTCACCGAG
This sequence comes from Salmonella sp. SJTUF14076, assembly GCF_015534835.1. Classification (NCBI taxonomy): domain Bacteria; kingdom Pseudomonadati; phylum Pseudomonadota; class Gammaproteobacteria; order Enterobacterales; family Enterobacteriaceae; genus Salmonella; species Salmonella sp. SJTUF14076. The sequence continues at coordinate 15,831 of NZ_CP064676.1, forward strand.
TCAGGGCTGAAAATCACCCCGCTGGATGCGGCGGTGCCGGATCGGGCGCAGGCGCTGATCGACCAAACCAGCCAGTTACTGCCGCGCATCAAGATCACCGAACTGCTGATGGACGTGGACGACTGGACGGGCTTCAGCCGCCACTTCACCCACTTGAAGGACGGGGCCGAGGCCAAAGACAGGACGTTGCTGCTGTCCGCAATCCTCGGTGATGCGATCAACCTCGGGCTGACCAAGATGGCCGAGTCGAGCCCCGGCCTGACCTACGCCAAGCTGTCCTGGCTGCAAGCCTGGCACATCCGCGACGAAACCTATTCGGCGGCCTTGGCCGAGCTGGTCAACCACCAGTATCGCCACGCCTTTGCCGCCCACTGGGGCGACGGCACGACCTCATCCTCCGATGGCCAGCGCTTCCGCGCGGGTGGCCGGGGCGAGAGCACCGGGCACGTCAACCCGAAGTACGGTAGCGAGCCGGGACGGCTGTTCTATACCCATATCTCCGACCAGTACGCGCCGTTCAGCACCCGCGTGGTGAATGTCGGCGTCCGCGATTCCACCTATGTGCTCGACGGCCTGCTGTACCACGAGTCCGACCTGCGGATCGAGGAGCACTACACCGACACGGCCGGCTTCACCGATCACGTCTTTGCCCTGATGCACCTGCTAGGCTTCCGCTTCGCGCCGCGCATCCGCGACCTCGGCGAAACCAAGCTGTACGTGCCGCAGGGCGTGCAAGCCTACCCGACGTTGCGCCCGCTGATCGGCGGCACCCTGAACATCAAGCACGTGCGTGCCCACTGGGACGACATCCTGCGCCTGGCCAGCTCGATCAAGCAGGGCACCGTCACCGCCTCGCTGATGCTGCGCAAGCTCGGCAGCTACCCGCGCCAGAACGGACTGGCCGTGGCCCTGCGCGAGCTGGGCCGGATCGAGCGCACGCTGTTCATCCTGGACTGGCTGCAAAGTGTTGAACTGCGCCGCCGCGTGCATGCCGGCCTGAACAAAGGTGAGGCGCGCAACTCGCTGGCCAGGGCGGTGTTCTTCAACCGCCTTGGGGAAATCAGGGATCGGAGCTTCGAGCAGCAGCGCTACCGGGCCAGCGGCCTCAACCTGGTGACGGCGGCTATCGTGCTGTGGAACACGGTGTACCTGGAACGCGCCACCCAGGGGTTGGTCGAGGCCGGCAAGCCGGTGGACGGCGAGCTGCTGCAATTCCTGTCGCCGCTGGGCTGGGAGCACATCAACCTAACCGGCGATTACGTCTGGCGGCAGAGCCGCAGACTGGAAGACGGGAAGTTTCGGCCCTTACGGATGCCCGGAAAACCTTAGCGTACGATTTTTTCCGAATTCTGCGGGCTCCCCTATGAAATGGCAAACATCATGCACTAATAAATATATTATTTTTAATCTTAAATGATTGACAACTGACAAGTGACTTGAGTCAGAATCATCACACGCCCGGTACGGATGGATCCCTTTTCAAATATTCCATGGACGGCACAGTCTGAGTACCGGGCGCTACCTTCAGTTGTATTGCTAAGCCGCCGCTGGTGGCTTTTCTTTTTTGTAGGGGCGCTATGGATAAGAAAATATGCGTTGTTTCAATGAGCGTCGGCAAACCGGCGTCAATGACTGCTGCATGGATCAACAATGAGCTGATAATGGCTGAGCGGACCAGCTACCCTGAACGCCGCCGCGATATGGAACTCCAGCTGCTGCGCGAATTGCGAGAAAAAGAGGAAAAGGGTTTTATCGTGCTGGTGGAAGAGGAAAACAGCTTTATTACCGGTCGAGTTGGCCAGCGTGTAAGGTTGCGTGATCCCTTCATGAACGGCAGACCGGTACTGATTGAAGCAATGCAGATTTACAAGGAATTGGAACGCCAGAAAGCGATCAAGTTACCGCGCAAGGAATCCGGCAAATACATCCTTCACCAAAGCATCTTCGATTCCGAACACGATAAAAAAGGCGATGAATTTTTCAACATCAACTGGAGCGAAATAACGACAGAACATGTTCTGACGTTACTATGTTGCTTTGCGACGGAATACAACAACGTTGCCAGCGCCGACTACATCAGGGCAATGGCTGGAGAAGTTGAGGCCCATCAGGAACCATCATTACTAAGTCCCCTGATTAACATAATTCGCGGAACTCAAACACTAACGCAAAAACAAGTGCCGCAAGGAGAATTAACAGGTAAACAGAACTATTTATAATAGTTACGTTAGGTAACATTATGGGTATGTTTCATTTTCATACCCATTGATTTCTAGCTTGATTTGTTATTATATGTAACAACACATTAATCATTTGAACTGGATGTTAGTAATGGGCAGTGAAGTATATCAAAGCCAAAAATGCGAGCTTAAATATTCGAAATCTCAAATAGAAAAAGCAGCCAGAAAAATTAGACATGGTTGTGAGGGCGCAGAGCGAGAAGAAGCAATTAAAATGATTCAAAATTTCCGCGAGCTTCATTTATATCCATTGATGCTAATGAAAAATCATCTTGATAGGGCTGCAAAAAAAGTTGATAAAGAGAATAAGATTATTGTTGCAAGACGCCTAAAAAGACTTAGCACAATAATTGATAAACTGGAGCGTCCAAGTCTTGACGGCGGCGCAACAAATAATGCAATAGCCCTTACTAGAATGCAGGATATTGGCGGATGTAGAGCTATAGTTAGAAACATCGAACAACTAAAGAAACTAAAAGACCGACTAGTTAAAAGTCGCTCCAAGCATAAAATCTTAAAGGAATATGACTATTTAACTCCAAAGCCAAGCGGATATAGTGGCATTCACCTTGCATATAGTTGTTTTGATGAAGAAAACGGTAACAATCCGTGGAGTAAAACTAAAATCGAAGTACAACTAAGAACAGAACTCCAACATGCTTGGGCAACAAGTCTGGAGATAATAGATACACTTGAAAATATTAAGCTGAAAACTTCTAATGAAGGTCACCCTGAGTGGAGAAGATTTTTTTATCTTTCTGGATGCCTAGTTGCTCATGATGAAGGTGCCTGTATTCTTGATGATGAAACCATCAAAAATTATCAAACAGAGCTTAAAACATTGGAGGAGGCTTTATCTGTTCGCTCAAAATTAAGTACATATACATTTGCAATGAAGCTGACATCAGATGCAAACCTAAAGAAAAGCCTGCCCAAAAACCATAATGGATTCTTTTTGGTGAGGATGAGAAACGCCATAACAAAAAATGGCAAGGATACTGGAAAGTTTCTTGTTTCTGTGAAACCTTTTAGGAAAAAAGAATCGGAACAAGCCCTCCAGGAACTTAATAAGGATGATGCGGATCCTGAAGTATTAATTGCGGTGCTGCTTGCCACTAACAACATTAAATCTCTTAAAAAGGCTTATCCTAACTATTTTGGGTCAACAAATCAGTTCGGGAGATTCCTTAGCAGACACATTGATACTGTGTAAATTCCTATGCCTGGCTTAGCCAGGCATAGCCAAAGATTTAATCAGCATTCAGGAGCAATGCGTTATCTATGATGATCTGCTCCCATTCTTCGAATGCCCGGTCGCGGACGCCCTGGGGAACGCTGTTAGTTTTGAAATCGACGACCGTACGCCATTTCCCGTCCGGACGGTACATGCGCAGAGCTTTACTTCCCCCTTCCCTGCGCACCTCAACGTTATGCTTATCAGCAAACTCTTGTAATGCTCGTAGCGTCCCATGCTTTACTGTGTAGTATCGCTTTTTCAAGTTTTCTCTCCAGCCTGTGCCAAGGCTTCAACTTCCAAATCGTAAGACTCAAACTCATAGTCCTGGTCGTCAACTTCTTCAGGCACTGGCAGTAAATGCCAGGCTGAGTATATCTGACCATTATCAAAACGCTCCTGGCTGTAGAGCGTCGCGGCTATGAGTGTTAGCGCCGGGCGGTCATAACGGTAAATTTTGCGAACGTCACGGTCAACGAGACGACCGAAATTACCATAACCGCGCTCCAGTAATAATTTTTTAATTTCCGGCCAGTATGGACCATAGCTGCGGTACAGGCGGGGATTTTTCAGTAATCGCCCGCGTAGCCCTGACAGGAAGAAATCAACGTATTCGTCTTCTGTCTTTCCTAACAACGCTGTACGGAGTACCGCCTCAAGATATGTTTTATTCGGTTTTATTGTATCAGATAGTGTGGCCATATTATGCGACGCCCGGCGAACCGGGCGCTCCTGTTATGCGTATTGTTGGATGACGGCCAGAACGTCCGCCACGTTGTGTTTTGTCTCGATAATCCACCAGTTACCCGGGAAATCGCTGTTCTTCGCCTTCGCTGGCAGCCAGCGAGCGCCGAATTTCGCCTTGATTGCGTCTTTCGCACGGAAAAGAACGCCTTTCATGCCTGAGGCTTCCTGAAGCCCAAATACCTCGCCAGCGGCGAATTTTGGTGCGTACATCATCTTCAGGTCGGCGGTGGATACGCGATAATTCAGACCAAGAGACTGAGCTATGCTGGTGGCATCACCCTGTATTGATGATAACTCTTCTTGTTTCTCGTTTCTGGCGGCAATCTCTTCCTCCGTGATGTTGCCAAGGGCTAGGTTTATCCGATCAGCGTCGGCCTGTTTCTCTTCATCGGTGCGCCCAGCAAGAACCGTGTTAATTCTCTGCAATATCTCCACATGATTCTTGCGCATGCTGAGCAATTCCGGCGTAACCTCGTTAAGATCCACCAGCCCAAGGATGGCAAGGTCGGAAAACATTGATACCAGGTTGTAGGTCATGCGATAGCTGAGTTGACCATAGGCTGATGGCAACTTCACCGCATCCATTTGATAGGCATCCATAAATTTAGAGCCGTCGTTTACGACATCCGCTATTGCAGGTGTGATTTTCCCTGTGGTGGCGGCCTCCCTGATTGCTGTTACCCACGATTGAGTCAGCGCGGCGACTGCATGATTCAGATTGGCTTCCCGTTCTGCTGCGATGCGCGCGCTTGCTGAGTCCATTGCCTGCTTGATCTCGGCTTTATTGCTGTAAATGCCAATGGTGCCAAACTGTGCTGTGGTGATCTCATAATCTGACGCCCGGAACTCATTGGTACCGAAAATGGCATTGGTGACTTCAAGTTCAGAATCCCCGTTACGAGTAGCCCCCTGGCTTGTTTTTTCCGGCATTCTGGCGATCGCATCCGCTATTTTCTCCTGAATTGCTTCAGGGGATAGCGTATCTCCGTATGACGCGATTACATCGCCATAATTGGAGCCAAACAATTCAACCAGGAATGTTTCTGCCGAACGGATCTGGCGGTTATTCCCTTCCGACATCATACCAAGCACCCATTTTGCAATTGACGACTTCAGCGCGCCGTCACGGCGATCCGGGTAAACCGCATGCTTCAGTGGGTCCGTATAGGTACCAACAAAATCAATGCTATAGCCTGACTCTGTAGTCTGAACGCCGTATGAGTCAGTGATTTTGATCATGCCGCGCTGCTGGAAACGGTAGAAATCGTCACAGGAAATGATGTCGTTAATCCCGGCGATGGAGACGCCGCCACTGATTTTCTGCATAACAGCATCTTCATCGGGAGTTACATCAACCTGTTTATCCAGCGTCTTCACATCCCAGTTACCCGATTTGGTACCTTTGAAGGTAAAGATAATCTCCACGTCTGCGCGCTGGCTGTCGAAGTCCAGCGACTTAATGCGAACGATATCACCGGCACAATCGTAGTATTGGCCTACACGCCATGAGCGATCGCCGATAACAAGGAACTCACTCGCATGGTTAACCAGGTCAGGATCTACATCCAGAATGCCTTTATTTATTGCATCCTCCACCAGCGGGCGCAGGCGTTTGATATCCGTCGCGGCCTTCTGAGTACGGTTCAATAATTTCTCATAGCGGGAGATGGCTTGAGAGATATTAGCCTTGCGTTGAATGGCGCTTTTCAACGACGCGCGATACTGTGCTAACAACATACGGTCTGTGTGATGGACGCTACCCCAGCGGGCTTTCCAGTCTGCGTTATCAGCTGCTTTGGCCATTACCGCCTGTTTGAATTTAGCTACCTCGGCGGTGGTCTTTTCAAGTTCCGCTTTGCTTCGCTCTAATTCAGCGGTAAGTACCTCCACATCCTCGCCAGCTGCGTGCTGCGCCTTGATGTAGTTCTGAAGGTCGATAGTAGCCTGTTCTTTCTGGCGAGCGCGTTGCGCGGCTTTCGCCTTATCCATTTGAACCTGCATCATTGCCAGACGTTCGCCATCATCCTTAGCGGTATACATCTGCATTTCGATCATATCGTTGGCGTCGGCGTTCTCCATTTCTGACTTATCTGAACGGAGGATATCGGAGATCCAGCCTGCTTTACGCTTCAGCGTCTTCAGTCGGTATTCATCGAAAGAACCCTTGCCGCAGTAGTAGTGAACGCGAACGCTTGCACGGTTGGAGCCAACTCGGGCACCGCGACCGTTACGCTGTGCGATACTGGCTGGTGTCCATGGCTACGTCAGATGATGGATGTCAGTCGTTCCTCGATGCAGGTTGATACCCACCTCTGCCTTTTTGTTGCAGATGATGATCGGAGTCCGTCCCTCCTGGAAGTCGGCAGCAATCTTTTCCAGCCCGCCCAGCGACATTTCATTTTGCTGCGCGATATAGGCGTCATACAGAGCCATTTGCTCGTTGTATTTCGCTATCTGTGCATCTGTTGGTTCATCCGGTAACTCTTTCGGCGGTTTAACCGCTTTCAGTTTCTTACCGGTTTTACCTGCCTCGGCAACCGTCTGAGCATTCAGTATCCCCACCTTTGAAGGTTCAAGGTTAAGAGCATTGCAGATAATGCGCTTGAGCTTCTGGTGCTGCGTTTTTTCATCGGTGAAGATGATTTGCTTACCTTCCGGGAAAAACTCCTTCAGCGTGGCAATCAGCTTCGCGTATTTGGGCGTAACGGGGTGAGTTACGGTCTGTTCGTCAATGCCAAACCTGGCCAGGCGCTTATTCACTTCCTGCTCGAACGCTTCCGGAACCTGCAACTGAATAAACTCGCCCTTATCTATCAGGGAGTATTGCGATTGCTGCGTGATTGAATCATCACTGTCGTCGTCTTCGCTGGTGGCTTGTTTAGGCAAACTGTCCGCCAGCTGCTGCACCGCATCGGCGTACTCCGGCAGGAAACGATAGGTGATCCGGCGATAGTACAGGTCCATGTCAGTACATACGCGGTCCATATCCCTGATTATTGAGAAGATCGGACGGGCTTTCTCGTGCTCAATCACGCCGTCTTCATTGACCGAGGTCGTTACGCCATTGTTGGCTTTGGCCGCCGCTTCCGCCTGCTGACGCAATTCTTCATACGCCGCCAGTTGTTCTTCAGTAAGTGGTGCATCCTGCTGGTGTTCGTCCAGCTCCGGGATCTCCACGGTATCCTTAACGTCTTCCGCCGTTTTAAGCGTTACCCAGCGATGGAATATACCGCGCAGCGCATCAAGGTTTTCAAAGCCCACCAGCGCCATTTTTTCTTCAACTTCACCGCTAATTTTCTGTACCGTTTCCAGCCTGGTCTTGCCGAAGAATTTAACGAAGTCATCAGGACCGTAGATCCCCATGTTCTGCCAGTATTCCTTCGGCAGAACATGAGAAAGCATGTTGTATGCATCGATCGGGGTGTTAACGACTGGCGTTGCAGTCAGGAGAACCGGCCCGCGCCCACCATTCTTTTTCATCAGGTACGCGTTTTTAATTGCCATATCTCGCGCCGATTGCGCCACCGCGCTGGTGGGCAGATAGGCCAGTTGTGACGCTTCGCGACCATTTTTATAGCTATTGCGGTAGTTGTGACCTTCGTCAGCGATCACACTATCGAAGCCCATATCCTCAAAGTACGGATACTTCTCTGCTTTTTCGGTGCCGGTATCTGAATACTCCGACAATACCCGGCGACGCGCGGCCTCTTTGCGGTGGGAGTCGGAGTCCATTGCGCTGGCTACGCGTCCGGCGGCAACGAAGTCATAAAGCATATCCTGTGCATGCTCATCTACGGTGTCATCACGTAGCGGAATGCGGGCGTATTGTTCTTTGGTAAACACGACTGCACGGTAATTTGAGTGCGGGATCGCGTTCATCCGCGCCGTGATAGTGGCTTCATCTGCCAGCTTAAGAGCATCGCGCATAACTGGAGTGCCATCAGTACCAAGAACAGGTTTACCGTTCTCATCGAGCACCTGCACCTGGCGAATCTGATCGCCATCCATCAGCACATCAAGACCGACGAACAGGTAGTTACTGAATGCCTCTTCACTCAGGAATTCTTTTGCTTCGTAATACCAGTTTTCCAGCACTGATTTAGGCACTACATACGCAGTACGGGTGGAGCGACCGTTCTCATAGTTGAACGCCTCAAGCGCCAGCGCGGTCGTGGTTTTACCCAGCCCGGTGCCGAAGCCCAGGATGCCGCGCCCATCTTCGGACAGTCGGCGCACCTCGCTATTCTGGTAATCAAATGGCTGGCGCTTACCGCTTAATCCCTTCAACCCAAGCGGATCGCCAGAGTGTTCATACGGGATATTGCTATTGAACACATCGTTGTATTTGGCAACCAGCTCATCGTAGCGATCGTGCGTCTTGATCCACTTATTGAACTGGTCCTCAAGCAGTGCCATCTGCTCGCGGTAGCCGTTCGCCGTCGCGCTATCTTTGCCACCGATACGCGCACCATTGAGATACTTTTCCAGCTGTGCCGGGAACCCGGTCGCGTTTTCACCTGATTTACGGTCCCACTCGTAGCGGATCTCGCCTGTTTCTTTATCCTTGCGCTGGACGACACCGTATCGGTGCCCGACGAACAGACCATCACCACCGTGATAGGTGTCAGAAACCATTTCGTCGCCTTCCAGCTGCACTGACTGCACATAGCGAAGATCCGGATAGCCGTTTTCCTGCAAAAATTCCAGAATGACGGAACGGTCGAACCAACGGCTATTGAGCTTAAAGCGGATATTCTCTGCTGGCGTCTTGATGCGCTTCTCTTCGATCGCTGCCAGCTGATTAAGGACGTTGTTCTTTACTGGACCGTCGGGGAGTGTGGCAAGGAATTCCTGTTTTGGTGCCACTATCTCGTTAATGTCGCCGCTGGTGGCGCGGGCGAACGGAACAATCCCGCCATACGGTGAAACCGCAATGCCAGGGGTGCTGGCCAATAAATTAAGCAACTCGTCATCACTGGCTGGCAGTTCGCCGGTAAACGCAAGGCGGAAATCATCGAGCTGGATTGGATCGCGAGTGAGATCACTGTAGAGATAACGCAGGGTGTCCTGATAGCTGGTGGAGTCATAACTGGCGCTGGAATCATGCGTAACCAGTTTTCCTGTCAGCTCGTCAGAAATAGTGCCATCCAGCTTAATTGCACCACGGAAAGCAAACCAGGCGCGCGCACCGCTCCCCGATAATTTCGCTATCGGACCGCGACCGGGGTTACCAAAACGGTCAATCTCTGCCTGCAAACGGGATACCAGAGAAAGGCGCTGCTGTTCGATTTGTTCAGCACTATGCCCGGCGGCCTTCATGTCCTGATATTCAATTAACATCCGGCCAATCATCGCCCCGCGATACAAGCGTTCACGGTATTTTTCAGGCTGGCTGTTAATCCAGTCCACCAGCTGCACCATATCGTCGCTGATTGATGTGGTGTATTTATCGCGGACATTTGCCATCTGGGTAAATGTCATACCGAGACGGCCTTCTGTTGTAGTCAGGTTACGCTGAAGAGCCTCCCAGCTGTCCGCGCCATAACTGGCAACATCAATCTTCAGCTCCTTCCCTGCATCAGATTCAATCCAGCGACCACCAGCATATTTTTGCCATACGCCATTAATCAGGCGCATTTCCCCTTCATCAACAACGTCTGCGGTCGGTGACGGTTCAGCCATATTGAGCAAAGACCAGTCGATACGACTTTCGAAACGATGAATCAGCTTCGCTTTAAGAGCCTGGTTATCAATCTGCCCGTCGGCACGAACCTCAATACGCCCCTGGAAGCCCTTTTCCTGGGTACCATGAACAAACCGGCGGCCATCCTTTTCAAACCACTTGCCATAAATAAACGTTGGCCAAAGCACATTTGCCGATTCAAGAGTGCTTTCATCCACCAAGGGGATTTTCTCAGCCATCTCTGCCGGATGTTTGCGCATCAGCACCACATCAACGACTGTACTGGTCCCGTTTGCGTCAAAAGTACCGGTAGGCAAGCGGTGAGCGCCAAGAAATTCAGCTTTCCGTGATAGGCGCAGGCGTAACCGCTTCATGTTTGAACCTGAAACAATGGACGGCGGCACAATCACACACATGAATCCGCCAGGCTTTATCTTGTCCAGCATGCGGAGCATGAAGTAAGAACCCATGTCCGTTTCTTCTGCGTAAGGCTTATCGATGTTGCGTGTGTTATCACGACCGCCGAACGGAACGTTACCCACAACATGGTCGAATGAATCGTTAGGCGTGCTTACAGCCAGCTGTTCGAACGGGGAAATCTGTACGCTGTCTTCCGGGTGTAACAACTGGTTTATACGACCGGAAACACTGCTGATCTCAGTCGCGGTCATCACCGTACCAACCGGTTTTGTCTCATTAAAAACGCCGGTTCCCGCCGATGGTTCCAGAGTGTTACCTACGTCCGCGCCGTAGAGCTTCATGATCTCCCAGACACCTTCAGCGATAGGCTTTGGTGTGTAATATTCGGAGACGGACCCGCCAATGCCGCCTTCACCAGTGTACCCGGCCAGGATCTGGCGCTGTTCATCTGTCAGTGTCGCGCCGTCCACCAGCGAATTAAGCAAATCTATCGCCTTCTGATTCGCCTCCCGGCGCAGTCGGTCATAGCTTTTGCCTTCCACCTTTTCCACGCCGTATTTAATCGGCGCTCGGTGAGATGTTATTGTCCTAATGTATTTCAATATTTCGCTGACACTTGAACAGCGAAACACACCCATAGATAGCTTGTTCATTGGTAATCCTTAACAAGTGACTAGTGTTAAATTCCGTTCAAACACGATGCGAATTATTCTAATTAAGGTGCAATCTTGGCAGACAATAAAATCACGCTATCCTCGGTCAGGAAGGCGCTGGCGGGGGTTTTTAAAGACAACGGAGAACGGGACAACATCCTCCTGTCCGCGCTGGCTGTGCACGGCGGAAGTGGGTATTTGTTTTCTCGCGCAGGGGCACCGGTACAACTGTCCGGCTTCTTAGGCGGCAAACCGGGCGATAGTGGCATGGCTGGTGATGGGCTGGTGGATGGGAGTCGCTTTATCTTTGATGAAGTTCAACTGCCGGAAGACCGCTTGCAACGCTATCCGCTACTCGAAGAAATGGCGGTTTACAGCACGATCGCCACCGCTCTGAATATCCATATTACGCACGCGCTCTCTTTCGATAAGAAGACCGGACAAACCTTCTCTATCGTGCCGGTACACAACGGAAACGATAGTGACTATGACGCCGCGCAGGGGTTGTGTGACGAGCTGATGAACGACATCGGGCGAACCATCAACAAAGAGGTCGCCGGGTGGGCATTTATCATGTCTGTATTTGGGGTGGCTTATGTCAGGCCATACGCCAAAGAAGGCATAGGGATCACGTCTTTTGAGTGCTCCTATTACACCCTTCCGGGCTTCATCAAAGAGTTCGAGGTCAGCGGTAACCTGGCGGGATTTAGCGGCGATTATCTGAAGGACGCGTCAGGGAAAATGGTTTTCGCCGATCCGTGGGCCATTATCCCTATGAAAATCCCCTACTGGCGGCCTAAGTCAAACCTTATGCCTGTGCACACTGGCCATAAGGCTTACAGCCTGCTGGATAATCCGGAAGAGCGCACACCGATTGAAACCCAGAATTACGGGACCAGCTTGCTCGAATACGCCTACGAGCCGTACATGAATCTGCGTTCGGCGATCCGCTCACTGAAGGCAACGCGTTTTAATGCGTCGAAAATTGACCGAATCATCGGCCTGGCGATGAATAGTCTGGATCCGGTAAAAGCAGCCGATTATTCGCGCACCATTACTCAGACGCTTAAACGAGCAGCTGACCTGATGGAAAAGCGCGCACGCGGCGCGAATAACATGCCTACGGTGACCAATACCTTGCTGCCTATTATGGGCGACGGCAAGGGACAGATGACTATTGATACTCAGACCATCCAGGCTGACATCAACGGCATTGAAGACATTCTCACCTATATGCGCCAGCTGGCGGCAGCACTTGGCCTCGATTACACCCTCCTGGGGTGGGCAGATCAAATGTCCGGCGGGCTTGGTGAAGGTGGATTCCTGCGCACGGCAATTCAGGCCGCCATGCGCGCCTCATGGATCCAGCAGGGCGTAGATGAGTTCATTCTGCGGGCTATCGATATTCATCTTGCTTTCAAGTACGGCAAGGTATACCCGGAAGGTGATCGCCCGTACAAAATCGAATTCCACTCCGTTAATACCGCTCTGCAACAAGAGCACAACGATAACCGCGACTCGCAGGCGAACTACGCCACTATCGTTACGCAAATCCTCGATGCCGTCAGCAATAACAGCGTCCTCGCCAATTCCGATGCATTCAAACGTTACCTGTTTAGCGATGTGCTGGAAATTGACGAAAAAATCTCCGAAGCACTGGTGAACGAACTGAAAGCGAAAAGCGAGGACGACGATCACCTGATGGATTCCATCATCAAAACACCGCCACAGGAACTGGCGCAAATCCTTGAATCGGTCTTTAAAGAGGGAAACGATAATGACTGATGTTTTGAAAACGGTCACTGACCGCTTTTGTCTCTATAGCAATGCTCGAAAAGGTCGCCAGAACGGGCGACAGTATGTATTAAGCGCGGTAAAGGCCATGCTTGAAAGCAAGGAAACTCAGGAAGGTTTACGCCTTGGTGAGCTTTTCGGCTACTACGGCCACGGTCGCCGACAGCTGACTGGCAAACTGGAAGTACCAGAAACCAGCGTGATCATGGTGGAAGGTCGCCCGGTCGTAATCGACAATGTTCCAGCGTGCCGCACAGTGGCTATATCTGTTGACGACAACGGCATCGTTACCCATACACAGGAAATTCTTAACACAGAGCCGGGTAAAATTGTCGCCGCGATGATCGAAAGCCGAGCTGGTGGCTGGAGCTGGGCCACTGGCGGGCGCGAGTCCGGGAAAATCGCTGTAACCACCAGCTTCCATGGTGTGGATTATGTGACAACGCCGAACTATATCAGTCTGGATCATCCTGCCAGCGCCGGAATGTTTGAAAGCGCGGATTCTAAATCTCTACTGGCAGAGTCCCTGGCGGCGCATGGATACTCTGACGAGTCAGTGCAGGCCGTTATATCCCATTACAGTAAAATGGCTGAACTGGAAATGATGGTGGAGGCGACAGAGCGTACGGCAGAACTGGAAACCGCACTACTCGAAAGCCAGGGCCGCCACCTCGAAGCAATGGCCAAGATCGCAGATGCTGAAGCGCGAATCGCTTTGCTGGAGGAAACAGCGGGTATCCGCGACGATGTGCTGGCAGCAATGCAAGACGAACTGGATAACCTCCCGATCTTCGTCTCCGCCGCCCAAAAAGACGCATTCCGCCTCAAAGAACCTGGTGATGCAAAAATCGTTGCCACACTTTTCGAATCTCTGATCAAAGTTGGCGCACGCAACTTGCCTGTCACCAGGAAAATTAAGGAGGTTCCGCAAGCGGCTAACGTCCAGGCACCGCGTGAGACAAGCATCATCACGTTTAATAATTCAATCAATCCGTTCAAATAACCACCAAAAATAACCCCGGCAGCTGCCGGGGTTCTCGTTAACTATTATCACCTTCGCCTGCGTGCCATATATTTGCGCACCGCGCGGCCTGGACAATCTGAAGCTGTTTCTTTCTGCTGCATCAATCTTGCAGCCATGCTCAAAAATGTCAGGCACAGCCGAAGCCCGGCATACAATAGCGGTTCCAGTGGCCACGTCTCATTGAGCACATATACCGCCATGAAAATCGAGTCGAAAACTATCGCCGCCAGCGATAACTTCATTGTCGAAAGTCGGCGGAGCAGCCTGAGTTTATTCATTGACCAGCCCCGTCAGGCAAAGCTGGCGTTCTTTTTCACGGCGAATCTTTAAACCTCGCAAGGGCACGCCGTTACTGTTCACGAAATCAGGGAGATGGTTACACATATTCACCCATTCCCCTTTCTGCGCCCACTTGTGGATGGACGTTTCGACTCGCATGCCTCGCGCTTTGCTGTAGTAGGTCCGTAAACTATTGCATCCCATATTGAATGCCGCGCTTGTCATTGCACTGAAGGCATTATCGGGCATGTCTTTGCCCCGGAAGTGCTGATTAATACAGCGTTCAGCGATCAGGATATTCTTTTCCCAATCAGCGGCGATTTGCTGGTCTGTTTTTCGCACACCCGGCGTTACCCCGTGTGTATTACCGATCCCGTCAGTCCATACCCCTGCCGGGCACATGTATGGATCACGTCGGCAACCTTCAGCGTTACCAATCAGCTCAAGCCCCGCCTGGTTGGTTCGCACATTGCCATTACCCATCACGATGGTAATCATCACCGCGATAGCGCAAATTGCACCGCCTCCTGCGGCTGTTTTTCCCTTCATAAAGACCTCATAAGCGAATTTTTTACGCTCCAGGACAAACACCCATTCACAGCCAATACCGACTGACTCGATCCCTTTAGAAGGCACAGGATAATGCAAATCACTTGTTAGCTACGTTTCAAAGATATACATTATTGCTCTAATTAATTTATTTTATTAGGTAAGATAAGTGGCACAACGCGGTGTAAACAAAGTCATCCTGATTGGTACCCTGGGGCAAGACCCGGAGATCAGGTATATACCAAATGGCGGAGCGGTCGGAAGACTCAGCATCGCAACGAATGAATCATGGCGCGACAAGCAAACGGGCCAACAGAAAGAGCAAACAGAATGGCATAAAGTCGTTTTGTTCGGAAAACTTGCTGAAATTGCGAGTGAGTATTTACGAAAAGGTTCTCAGGTCTACATCGAAGGGAAACTTAAAACCCGTAAGTGGACAGATGACGCCGGTGTAGAACGTTACACGACGGAAATTATCGTCAGCCAGGGCGGCACCATGCAAATGATCGGCGCTCGCCGTGACGATTCACAGTCCTCAAATGGCTGGGGGCAATCAAACCAACCTCAAAACCACCAGCAATACAGTGGTGGCGGTAAACCTCAGAGCAACGCCAATAACGAACCTCCAATGGACTTTGACGACGATATTCCGTTTTGAATGTGTAAAAAACGACTGAAAGAAAAGCGGTGGTCCAGACGCCGACAAAAGCACGAACTCGCAAACAAACGCCAAAGTTGGCAATGGCACGCGCTTTTCACGAAAAGAACACCCCGAGATATTGCGTTCGCTGGTGGGAAAACATTCCTGACCCACCTGAAGGCGCAATACATCAGGTTTTAAGCAGAGGAAAGACTATGAATAACATGACAACGAAAGAGCTTTTTACGGCACTTCCAAAATACAAAAGCCATAAAACAGTTCGCGCCTCAAAAATCAAAGATATCGAAATTATCGCCCTAATGGATGTGGTCCTTTTTTGCAACATCGAAGTCGTTGAGCCAGAAGGGGTAAAAGTCCATGTTGATAAAATATTTTTGCAAAAACACCGACCAGAAATTGGCGGATATCTGGTCGCTTATGAGGACGGTTCTCTGTCCTATTCACCAGAAAAAACATTTGAAGAAGGCTTTAGTCGGACTAACGACTTCTTCGAAAATGGGGTATCGCTCAGCATTGAAGGTCACAATGGGGTGACATTCATTACAGCCAGGGACGTAACTATTTCTGCTGGCGGTATCGCTACTCTACAAGAAGAAATCGACCTTGAAGCAGCCGACTTTTCTGACGCGCTGATGTGGCTGAAGGATGGCAAGAAAGTTGCCCGACGCGGGTGGAACGGCGAAAACCAATTCTGCTGGCTGGTTCCTGAAGGACAGTACCCGGCACGAATGGAAGCCATTAAGGGATATTTCCCCGGCGACCTCGTTCCGTATGGTGCTTATTTCGCCTTAAAAAATGCACAAGGTGTAGTTGTTCCGTGGGTTCCTTCTGTAGGCGACTTACTGGCATGTGACTGGTTTGTAGTGGAGTGATTTAACGTGGAAAATACTAAAGCAATTCAATACCGCCTGCGTAATGGTCAGAGTGTCGAAGTGACCATCAATAATGATGGTGTGCCTGGCGAAAAGGTTTCGATCTCTGATCTGGCTATCGAAAAAACCATCATGTGCCACCTTGGCTTTACTGAAGAAGTGAGCAAAAAGCATGGTGTAGCAATCTGGAGCGCAATGGATACTGGTATGCGCAGATTCATTACTGCTCGTACCCCAGGGATGACCATGATGGACCTCATGCAGATTGCGCCGCTGTTTGAATGTGAGCCTTTAGATGTATTCAGCAATCCAGCTATCTGCCAGCAGCTATATGGTGAGATGAAACTCGCGGTTACCCCCATTGTGCTGCATGAAGGATCGCTTGCTGGCGTGTGGAAAGTGGAGCGTATTTCAAGCTACATGCCTTTCCATGTCAACGGCGTAATCACTGGTGAAAATCAACCTGTTTCCGTTATAAAGTCAGACCTCAAGCGCGCAATTCTTGAAGCAAGTTGTCGAGTTGTCGGCCTGGGCAAACAGTCTTATGTTTCCTTCCCGGCTGGCCCTGAAGGCCCGGCAGAAATTCTGATTATGGATGCCGATCTGCTCTGGCAAATACAGTTTCTGATTGGCAAAAGCATCATCCGCGCTGAAGAACTCGATCAGTACATTACCTGCACGATGACGGATGAAGTCAAAAGTGTGGCTATAGCCAATGCCCGGAACCTATGTCGTGCTGCATTAACAGAACTGCAAGAAAACACCACGGAAGAAGTGGAAAGCGATTAAAAAAAATCCCGCCGACTGGCGGGATTTCTTCAATATACGATCTGGTCTACATGATCACCAAAATCATCGTCGTCGTCGTCCTCATCGCCACCATCTACTGCTGGCCAATCAACAAACCAGCCAGCGTAAAGATGCAGCGTTCGGAGAACATCACTTGCGGGAGCATCAAGGGTGTTAACGAATCCCATATAGCTATTGGGATTTGCCCCAGCTATGGCTTCAGCGATCATGTCCTCGGTAATGTCACCGGAGATAATGCTTAAACGCCCGGAAACTTCTTCATTATCATCAAATTCGATAATGGCATCTCCACCTAATGGCGCTGCGATTTTAATCTGCATTATTTAGCTCCTTTGCCACACCTAATAACAGTTCCAGCAATCCGTCACCATTCATCAGTGATGCGGCAGCGGCCTCTTTGTCATGATACAACTGAAGAGCCATAGAGAATACTTCCGTTGCTGACGTTTTGGAAATAGTCGGTGATTTCTGCCGAATTTTCCCGGTGTTACTTACTGAGGCTGGCGGGTATACCTTCGCCATATAAATATTACTCAATCGAGATCTGAAGCACCATTCAGGCTTGCCACGCCCACCGATATTGACGAAAGATGGCTTATCCCCTTCAACATTGGCCTTCAGGAATGACCGGGCTTTCTCTAACAAACCAGGGTTACTGTACTCAAGATGATGACCCAGCTCGTGCCACAGTGCACTTGCATTTTCATCGTTCAAATTGACAGCAACAACACCATTAAGATTTGCATATGCCCTTCCCTGGTGGTGAACTACCTTTGATAAGGTCGATATTTTCCCGCCGGTCAGGCGATAAATATCAGCAAGTTCCTTGCGCAGGTCTATCCCACCATTCTGTCCAGCGCGGGCTTCTTCCACTTCTTCTGTGATAAAAGAGTCGGCCCACTCAAGAGCTTTTTCTTCAGATACGGATGAGTTTGCGATCGCACTGTTCATGGCAGATAACACTTTCTCGTGGACCGAACCCATACTTCGCTGATTCATTTGCCAGCGTATCTGCGGGTTATATGAGAATCGCTTAAGTAGTTGGTCAAGCTGCTCAAGTTCTTCTTCACTGACATACTTTTTAGCCTCACCAATAATGCCAGGGAGAATATTGCCGTTAGGATTAAACGCTCGCGAAAGGAAGAGTTTCAGCGCCCCCATGCCCTCCGATGCTTCAATATCACCAATAACCCGGTTAACAATGGCCGCACTCTTCGGATTAGCATCCGCCAACGCTCTGGCTACGATTTGCAGGGACGATACGACCTCACGCTGCATATCCGTCCTGATCTCATCAATAAACTCTGGCGTTATGCCGTGCTCTTTAAGGATATCCCTGCCTTCCGCCGTTACCCCATCGATATCACCGACATGTTTATTAACCCGACTTTGCAATGCCTTAAATGCCTTCAGAATTCCACGGGCATCATCCGCTTTACTAACGGCCTTCCTGAATGCTGGCAAGAAGTCTGAGTTAACCTCATTTTGTTGATCGGCCCACTGAATGGAGGCTTCTTTCATCTCGTCCAGAGTCAGATCACCCAACGCGGTATGGTCTGTGAATATGAGCGACAACCTCTGAATCATTTCTGCCAATGGTGATGCCGAATGCGCCGCGCTAAGGAATGCTTTCACCCTGGTTGGGCGAATGGAAAACCAGTCAATAGCTGGTGGCATATCTCCGTTTTTTATCGCCTGCGCTATCTCATCAAAGCCGTCGCGCCCAAGGGAGGATGCGTGATTTAACAATCCGCGAAGTAACGAATTGCTGATACCGAATAATCGGCACCATTTATTCACGTCGGCAACAGGCATTCGAACAAAATGCGCAAGCACTTGTACAAGCTGTTCATCCTGGGGATCTGTACGGGAAAGCAGCCTGATCAGATGAATAATGTCTTTGATGCCGGATGCCCGATGTAATAGCAAACTGGTATATGGAGCAACACCGTTGTAACTACCGCCGGAAACGGACTCGAAAAGACCGCCGGATATCCCTTGCATGCCTTCGTTTTCCAGTTCCTGAGACACCTGGCGAAGGATATCCTGTAACGACACATCACCACCGCCAAACATATCCCCCAGCGCCTGGCCCTGGTGCTGTAACTCATCATTGATACGTTGAGCCATCAATTTAAAGGCGGTGGCCATACGCTTCGCGCTACGGTTATTCGCGACGATGAACAACGCGAGAGCTTTCACTTCCGGGGCTGTTTCGCTGAACATATCCCCCTGAGCAATAACATCGGTAATATGTTGGCCTGACTCCTTCGATTGCCTTACCAGGTCTACCGCATCTTTCAATGCCGCCAGCGCCTTTTTATCGAGACTATCCGCTGTCTCAATACCATCAACAATAGTTGTCACAGCCTGCTTGTGCGCTTCTCCTGATAAAGCCTGCATCTGGACAAAATCATTGGCTGCCGCATTAAGCGCCGTCAGAACATTACGCATATCCGGATCAGGTTCTTCTGCAACCATTCTTACCAGGCGCGCATCCTTATATGCCTTGGCAAAGATCGCGTTTTGTATACGGTCTACAAGTTGCCGTGTTGGTCGCCCATCTTCAGTTACAAGGCCAGCCGCCTGTGTGGCACCAACTTGCGTCATAAATCCGCGAATAAACGCGTCATTACTGCGGCTAAGCAGATCTCCGCTTTCTGACGGGTTAAAAAGCGCCATCATCGCCGGTGTTATGCTGTCGGCATCAACAAAAGCCTTTTCACTGGCTGCCATTTCCTGAAGATCAGAAATATTTGAGTCCTTGGCAAACTGAACGCGGTCAACCTTAGTTAACCGGCGGCGCACCAGTACCGGAGCCGTCATTGATTCAACCTTTTCAGGTCGTATGCCGAATTCGGTCGCATGTTCAATCAGGTACTCACGATACCGATCCGCATTGCCGTCCTGATAGGCTTTGATGATCCCCATGGTCCGCCCATTACCTGACTCAACGGCATTGTCCTCACCAATTATCGGCGCGCCATGGCTGGATAAACCGGAATCGGTAAGCTGGGCAGGACGCAAATCCTTGGATATCTGGTTGACCTGAAGAAGGCTGGATGCGCGGGTCCGGTCGCGCGGCTGAAGTTCCTGGGGATAGTCTGGATTAATTTTCCCATCCAGAGTATTGGATACCAAAAGAGCTGAGGCATCGACGATATCAAACGCCGTTTTTACCTCGTCTCCCTTCGCTGTCACCACATACGAAACCCGCCCGTAATCGGGCAGGTTCTTTAGCAGCTCGATCAGCGTTTCTATGCTGGTGGCCATAACCACCTGATCGCTTAAGCTCATCCCTGTTACGCCTTATCCAATGTGCCGCTCCCCACGCGCCTCATAGTGGGGATATAAGGCACAGTTTTCCTCCCGGCTATTTTTGCTTAAAATAGTGACATGAAACAACAGGTGTCATTCAAATTCCGATTAAGACCAGATGGTCAACAGGAGCGTGAAATGAGGCGCTTCGCAGGCGCATGTCGTTTCGTTTTCAATCGTGCTCTGGCGCTTCAGAATGAGAATCATGAGGCCGGTAAAAAATACATCCCTTACACGAAAATGGCTTCCTGGTTGGTTGAGTGGAAAAAAGACACTGAAACCGAATGGCTTAAAGATTCTCCCTCACAGCCATTGCAACAGTCACTGAAAGACCTTGAGCGGGCTTACAAAAACTTCTTCCAGAATCGGGCTGCTTTTCCCCGATTCAAAAAGCGGGGACAGAATGATGCATTCCGCTACCCGCAGGGCGTTAAGCTCGATCAGGAAAACAGCCGTATTTTTCTGCCGAAACTTGGCTGGATGCGCTACCGGAATAGCCGTCAGGTCACGGGTGTTGTGAAAAATGTCACTGTCAGCCAGTCCTGCGGTAAGTGGTACATCAGTATTCAGACAGAAAGAGAGGTATCCACTCCTGTTCACCCTTCAGCATCAATGGTCGGACTGGATGCTGGCGTGGCTAAACTCGCCACGCTGTCAGATGGCACAGTCTTTGAACCTGTAAATAGTTTTCAGAAAAACCAGAAGAAGCTGGCGAGACTTCAGCGACAGTTAAGCCGCAAGGTCAGATTCAGCAACAACTGGCAGATGCAGAAACGCAAAATACAGCGACTGCATTTTCGTATCGCAAACATCCGCAGAGACTACCTTCATAAAATCACAACGATCATCAGCAAAAACCACGCAATGATTGTCATTGAGGATTTGAAGGTTAAATACATGTCAAAGTCAGCGGCGGGTACGATAAGTCAGCCGGGGCGCAATGTCCGGGCAAAATCAGGTTTAAACCGTTCGATACTGGATCAGGGCTGGTATGAAATGCGCCGCCAGCTTGAGTACAAGCAGCTCTGGCGTGGCGGTCAGGTACTGGCAGTGCCGCCAGCGTACACAAGCCAGCGTTGCGCGTGCTGTGGCCATACAGCGAAAGAAAACCGCCTGTCACAAAGTAAATTCGTGTGTCGGGATTGTGGATATACAGCGAACGCCGATGTAAACGGCGCTCGTAACATTTTAGCGGCGGGGCACGCCGTGCTTGCCTGTGGAGGGATGGTGCAGTCAGACCGCCCGTTGAAGCAGGAACCCTCCGAAATGATTCAGGCGACAGCCTGAACATAGCAGGAATCCACACCCCGAAGGGCGTGGAGGATGTCACGCTGCCTCTTTAATGTTGGCGGCTATCCATGCCGCCGTGT
This sequence comes from Salmonella sp. SJTUF14076, assembly GCF_015534835.1. Classification (NCBI taxonomy): domain Bacteria; kingdom Pseudomonadati; phylum Pseudomonadota; class Gammaproteobacteria; order Enterobacterales; family Enterobacteriaceae; genus Salmonella; species Salmonella sp. SJTUF14076. Next base: position 37,485 of record NZ_CP064676.1, read on the forward strand.
GCTGTTTAACCTGGTCCAGGTCGATGTATGTGCCAACATATTGACTCAAATCCTGCAAGGTACCGATAAATGCATCGGTGCTCTGATCGACGAATTTATCAGCCAGGAAATCAGCAACCAGTTTTGGCACGCCATCATGTACCGAAGGTTGTTTTTCCTCGCCACTACTGCCGCCGGACACACCGTACCCCATCTGTTGCATGATCTGGTCAATTTCATCGCTGATATCCAGCAACTCCATGCCACGCGCGGTAGCCGCTTTGGACATCAGAGCATCCAACTTATCGCTGAGATCCATTAACTCAATAGCTGATAGTGTCATGCCGCTACCCCCGCTTTCTGGATTGCTACCAGCAGATCAGCCAGGTGGCGAGCAGCGCCATTAACTAGCTCTTCGTTTTCCTCAAAACGCCCGGCAGCCTGAAGGGCTGCAATCGCTTCCCGGACATTACCCCGGGCGTTACGGATCTCCGCCATGTCAGTGCTTTGCATATCCATCACGTTATTGAGATATTCAATGGCTTTATTAGCCGCTGCATCTGCTTCGCTAACCGTTTCATCAGGCTGTGCCGGGGCAGGTTCTGGCTGAGTAATCTCACCGACTTCGGCCTGCAATGCATTGATCATGCTCTGCACCATTTTCTCGGTGCCAGCGCCCCCCGGAAACGCAATATTGGGGAAAGTTTTTTGAAACTGAGTTTTCAGCATTACGCGGAACTCGTCTGGTGAGCTGGTGGCCAGCTCCAGAGCTTTTTGTGCATATTTGCCAAACGGACCATTAGTAAGTGTCTTCGCCAGGAAGTCGAAAGAATCCTCGTGAGGCAATAACTTCAGGTCGTACTCACTCATTTGCTGATCAGAAAGCGGGGTATCGTAAGTAGCAATGCCGTAGCGTGCATATTCATAATACGGGTCACCTTCATCAGGGCGCGGCAGAATTGCTTTGTTACCTTCAGGTATTGCGCCAGGGGCCGCCGGACGCATTTGCAGGGCATATCGATATGCACCTACAGAGACTTCTGGTTCAGGCGAAGAGCTACCGGTATCCTCCGCTGGTTCAGGTTCGACGTTTTCCGGTTTATGTTCTTCTGGTTGGACCAGGTATTCCGATACATTACCCGCTTTATAGGCTTTAAACAGCTTGCCGATCGCATCTGCCATGTCCACACCCTGTATGGATTTAGCCTTGATCATGTACACGCTGCCATCCGAATCGCTTAACTGGATATACCCTTCGCCGTCCTCAATGAATTGCTTCATTGATGCACCATTACTGAGCGTCACTTCCCCGTTCATATGCATACGATTTTTGATACTGGCAAGGCGATCCGTCAGCGCGCGAGAGTGCCCACCAGTCATCCCCGCTGGAGCAATGGTATCGCGCCCACCAGTGCGATTGAGCTGATCAATCTCCGTCTGCAAACGCTCATTCTCTTCATAAAGAGAATCCGCTTCCGATGCAACAGCGTTAATTTTCTGCTCCAGATCTGCCTTCTGCCCTTCTACCGCTGCCACCTGATCCGCGAGGTCGCTCATGGCATCCTCTTTCTGGTCACTGTCAGCCTGTAGTTGGGTTATTTCATCAACAAGGGCTTTTTTCTTCTTCTGCGCACGCTGGAATTTTGCCGAGTTTTTCTCTGCAAGGTTGGCAAGTTTCATGGTGACCTGCGCCAGCGTCATATCACGTCCACTCATCGGAGCAACGGTGTGAGTAACGTCTTTTTTATTCAGTAAGAACTGGAAAGCAACCAGCGTATCGCTATTGGTGATCCGGTTTTCCGCTGTCGGGCTATGAAACAGAATGCTGATAGTCTGACCATCACTGAGCGGAATAATGGCTGGCAAGACCGGCAGCCCGTTAACGTTACGTGCCCGGCCAATTTCAGCGCCGCCGATCGCGCGCGCGCCGCTCTGGGCCACATCCCCCGTTTTATCACTCCCCGCAGAGATTCCGGTACCATTCAGCTTCTGGTTCAATGCCCGGACAAATGCCTGCATGGTCCGGTGTAACTGCAAACGAGTAGAACTAATCGCCTCCAGTAAATCCGTAGCACACCAGTGGATCGGCGTGTCATAGAAGAACGTAGCCTCGATTTCCTCCAGGGTGTTGGATTCCGTCATCAGATAGCGGTCCTCACCGGCCATTAATGCGCGATATTCATCATCAGTCACTGGCGGGGGAAGCACGTCAAGCCCAGGCTTGATCGTCACCCCTTTATTGATATTGAACTGTTCCATGTTAATTTCCTGCTTTCAGTTGCTTAAGACGGCGTTTGAGTTCGCCATTTCGGGCCTTTTCGTTATTGAGTCGGCCTGTCTCCTTATCCAGCTTCGCCCGCAAATCAGTGATCTGCTGTTGATTGAAAGACACCGAATTCTGCGCGGACTTATAAGCGGCAACCACCTGAGCATTCCGCAGTTTTGCTTCTTGCAGACGCTGAAAGTTGGATTTAACTGCCGGTTTCTTGTCTACCGGATTGGCAACACGCTTCGCTTTGGCGATCAGTGATTTCTGGAATTTTGCGGAGTTTTTGCGGGCCGCTTGCCCCATGACGGTACCAAGCGTCTTGATATCCGGCGACTGAGCGTTAGGAATAGCTTTTCCATTCAGCCTCACAGACGATATATCGCCAGTATCGTTTACCTGTATGGCAAGAATTTGTCCGTCGTTAAGAACCAGCTTTGCGGTTTTAACTTTAACGCCATCTTTCGTTGTTGCGCGGTTGCTGGAGTCAACCTCAATTACCGTAACACCGGTTTTATTGATCGCCGCGATAAGGGATTTCAGCCCCTTTTCATTAACCTGGTCAAAATCGACCGTTGCATACTTATTTTTCGTCATCTGACACATCCTGTGCGAGATTTATTACGTAACTTCTGCGGATTTGCTGAGTAACAGGGAAAATCCGATACAACGGGTTAATGAACGAGTCGCCATGCGTAACCATGACGTTGAAATGCCACAGTCGCTCTCCTTTACCCATATATTCAGTGGGTATGTACAACCATTCACTGTTTTCGCCCTGTTCAGCCGACGTCAAACAACGTTGTTCGCCTTCAATCACTGTCGTCGGCTTCTGAACATCGCGGATCCAATATCTGACCGTTGCGCCGCGCAAAAACGGGAATTTAGACCGGTATTTGAACGGCACCCGGATGAAACCCGGTTTAATTTCCACATCACCAAGTTCTAAATGCGTGATGTCCTTGCGTTTTAGCAAATAGCGATCGGCTAAGGCTAACGCAAGAACGCATACACCCCAGCCAATCATTTCCCGCCTCCCTTTTTCACCAAACTTGTAAGAACATTCAGAATGCTATCGATATTCACTCGTTTCATCCCTGAAATCACCTCATGACCGTTATTGCTGGCTATCGTTACCATTAAGTACGTAATTGATAACTCCCAGCCCTCGTGTTGCCCCAATAGGTACGCCACCGCGCCAGCTGTCACTGCAACAAAGATCTCCGTAACCAATCCCAACAAATTGCCAGACTGGCGACCGTCTCGGACATCCATCAGGAACGTGCCTATCCCACCAATTACTGAAAGCAGGAGCGCAATAGCAACTGGAGCTAATTCCTGTGTGTCAAGCACAAGTTCCCTCCTACGTTGTCAGGAGGTAATGGTATGCAAAGTAACTTCTCAACCGGTCATTTGTTGCTTAAGAGGCATTTCTATTGATGTACGAATCGATAATCCTTTGTGACTTTTCAAGAATGAGCCTGTTATTGATGCTGCAAATAATAGTCACGCAATGCTGAAGGCTTTCATCCATGCCCTTATATTCCGCGAAATACATGCCAATAAAGCCTGCAAGTACGGCAGCAATACACTCGGCCAGCAATTGCCTGCATGACGCTTCGTAACGTTTTTCACGAACCCCATTCAGAAACGAATGCACTCCGCCAAAGATAGATAAAAATAAAATTGTTAAGTCAGACATAAAAACCTTGCCAATTTTGAGTTGTTCGTCATTGGGGAACGGTATGTACTTTGTGATTTCCACACATACTGGTTTTTGTTAATTAAAATCCGCAGCTTGCTATAAATAACGATAGTGAGCAGAAAATATGCTAATAGGCTATGTACGCGTATCAACAAATGAACAAAACACTGCTTTGCAACGAAATGCCCTTGAAAGCGCAGGATGTGAGCTGATTTTTGAGGACAAGGCGAGCGGCAAAAAGGCTGAACGCCCAGGGCTAAAAAAGGTTTTGCGTATGCTTTCCAGAGGTGACACCCTGGTCGTATGGGCGTTAGATCATTTTGCGGGCAGCAGCGTTACTTGGTTGTGATGTTGGAAAATGAGGTCTTACAGCGAATTGATTTCATCTCACCTCCTTTACATCAATTCGCCACTATCGAAAAAAACATCGTGGGTTGAGTGTGGCTATTGGGGCACAATCAATCTGTGTTGCCGACCGATTCAATTGGTTTGAGCGTTACTTTCTATGCACGTTCGTTTGGCGGGGTGTTTTTTATACAAAGTTGACAGAGCCACATCGTAGATCAATGCGACCTGCTTGCGGGGGACTCCTTGCGCTAATAAACGTCCGGCCTGCTCCCATTGCTCTGGTGTCAGTTTTGAACGGCGTCCTCCTATCCTGCCGTTAGCCCTTGCCACAGCCAATCCTGCACGCGTTCTTTCAATAATATTTTCCCGCTCCAGCTCTGCAGCCGCACTCAGCATCGTGTAAGCAAAGCGGCCAATTGATGTGCTAATTTTTATCCCTTCTGTAACCGAAATAAACTCAATGTTGTTTGATAAAAAAAAGTTCAGTAACTCAACAAGATGAATCAGAGAACGTCCCATTCGGTCCAGTTTCCAGACAACAACCGTATCGCCAGGCCGCAACACTTTTATCAGCTTATCAAGCCCTGGTCGTTTTGACTTCGCACCGGATATTTTATCTTCAAAAATCCGGTCACATCCTGAACTCCTGAGCGCCTCCAGTTGTAATTCTAAATTTTGGTCAAAAGTTGACACTCTCGCATAACCATATTGCATACTTTATCACCAGCGATTGTTGCTAAAAGCGGGAAAAAATATCGTTCAGACGACACGGAGGCAATTCGCAAAAACCTTGGTTTAGGCGAAACGATAAATCTGGCTGCGGGCGCAGTCCAGAAAACTGGCGATGAGATGAACGGGAAGTTAACCCTGCCACAGACATCTTCCTTCGGCGTGAATACTAATAACACACTGGGCGGTAGTTCCATCGCTATCGGTGATAACGATACCGGGCTCAAAGGGAACGGCGACGGTAATCTGGCATTTATGGCTAACAACGTGCTGGCAGGATATTTTAATGAAAATGAATTGCAGCACAGTAAAAAGATGCTGACTAAAAATTTTCAGGCTCTTGTTGATAATAACTGGCCGGAGGGGGCGGGGGGATTTTCTGGTCAGTTAAGCAGTGAAGCACCGTTTAGTGTACCAATGGTTCACCGTCAGAATAATGATAATAATTTTTTCCCGCTCCTGAAAGGAAAGGTCTCACTGGAGTCTGGCTATCCTGTAGCCGCCTCTTTCGGAATATTAACTAGTGGGAATACTAATTTCCCACAAATTGCAATTCACGCGAAAACAGACTTTGATGTTAACGATAAAATATGGGTATTTGATGTTGCAACCGGAGAATTTCGCGCGCCGGGCAGGATTACAGCTACAGAAATTTTATTGAGCGGTAAAAGCCGTGTTGCTCCTGATGGTAATTTATATGGTGATGTGTGGGGTGGCTGGCTGAATGACTTCCTTAATAACAATTACAACCGCAAAAATACTGCCAGTCTGGGTGATTATGGATGGGTTCGTGACGAAAGCACCGGGTTTATAATGCAATGGGGGACACTTGGTAGCTCAAACGGAACCTACAATTTCCCGCGAGAGTTTCCGGCATCCTGCTTTGCTGTATTTGTCACCAACAATAATCAGCAGGGGGGGGCGGTGGATAACGCGTTTGGATATCCGGTGAGTAAAAGCCAGTTTTTTGCCGCTACAAAAGATTCATCGAGCAGTAATCATATAAATAACTACCCTGTAGCCTGGTTTGCGATTGGGAGATAAAATGAGCGATTATTATTACAGCTTTAAAGAGAAAGGTTTTTTCTACAAGCCGGATACCGAATCGGGAGATTGCCCGACTGATCTAATTCCTCTGACTGATGAACACTACCATGAACTTATGCAGGGTCAGGTGGACGGAAAATATATTGAGCACAGGAAAGGAGGCCCAGTACTGGTTGAACATCGCGAATATACGCCTGAAGAACTGGTTGCACAGGCTGAATCCAGAAAAGCGGAACTCCTTGCCGGAGCAGAGTCAGTCATTGCGCCACTGGCACGGGCAGTAAAACTAAAAATTGCCACAGATGAAGAGATTAAACGGCTGGACGCCTGGGAGCTCTACAGTGTACTGGTAAACCGGGTGGATACCTCAAATCCTGACTGGCCGGATAAGCCAGCCAGCCAGTAGTCGTTATTGTGGTAATTCAGGCCACCTGATTTCCGTGAAGGTGGCTGAGTCTTTCACGCCGCTCAAATCCAGCGTTTTAAGCGCCCTGATATACGCCATCCATTTAGTCAGGCTGGCCTTATCGTCGTCACTTATTTCACCCAACGCCAGTTCGGTTCGCCAGTCGGCAATGGCGCTGTTAGCGGCATCCAGTAGTTTCTGTCGGGTGGTTTCGGCCTTAGCCTGATAATCCACCGGAACGGGTAAAACCTTACCATCCCTGTACAACCATGAGCCATCACCACGGCAATCATCAGGACAGTCAGCAGCGTCTATTTCCGCAACAGACATATTAACCGGCCACAACATTGATACAGAATATGTGTTGCCACGTTGCGGGACTGGCTTATTAACAACACCCCAGATAACCCCTTCATGGTCGTACATTATTTTTGCAGTATCATCAGAAAATAATGACTGACACTCATACCAGTCCTGTCCGTCGTCTGACTTCAGAAAATATGCACCTATATTTATTTCGGCCTGAGTTTTCCCCCTGTTTACAGGCGCGTCAGTCAGTCTGAAATTTTTGATATTCTGATATTTTTTCATTATACCGTTCCCCCTTGTACGGTATACCACTGATTCCCGACTCGTTTTTGCAAAGGCGCATAATTAATACCATCAATATTTTCGCCCTGATAATCTTTCCAGACGGAGGTAACTACATATCCGGGAGTGTTAGGCCATGACCCTGCATTGTTCCAGGTAGTCACTGATGTGCCGGCCCCTAACTGAACATCTAAGACGAGATTATTATTAATCCAGGTACTTAACCAGCCATTTCCCCATAGCGAACCAAAGATATCACCGTTATTCTGATAGATGGCCCCGCCTGCACGCAGTACGTTAGCGGTGATATCGCCATTGACCGTAAACAGGACTGAACCATCAGGGTTTCGCTGGCTGTATAACTGCCATCCCTGATCATCATCCAGTTCAATTACAGTGGGCCTGTTTGCGTCGCCCCATAATTTAAACGTGGCTGTCATTGTCGAATTATTATTACTCGTTAGTGACAGTTTTTTTTCTTTGCCTGCGCGAATAGCTCCCAGAACCATCATTTCACCGGGAGCGACACGAACGGTGTGCTGGTTGTTCGCGTATGTATCCAGTATCCCGTCACCGTTCTGTTTAAAACCGGTATCGTTATCACCGAGTACAATTGAATTACCGCCCAGTGCATTGTCAGTACCAATGCTTAACGGACCGTTTAGCTGTCCCCCTGTAATCGGCAATGCACCCACATCACCGGCTGTTGGTTTCATCAGACTACTGTAAATTGTATATGTCTGACCGCTGGTTGAGTTTCCCGGCTGTACTGATGAATATTCAGGCGTACTGTGCAACGTGACATTTGCATTACCGGTGTAGTCATATTGCGCAATTAACCAGTACGCATACTGGCCGATATTAATATAAATATCGTAGGTGTCGCCTGATGTATTAACCCATGCGACCTCGTTAGCCGCAGCAGGCGAGCGTCTCCACAACGTGGCAGTTATTCCAACAGGTGAGCCATTACCGGCACGCAATACCAGTTCGCTGATTGCCGCCTGTTCAGGTGAACCAGCGTTAAACCCCGCCCCACCGTACAGTTTAATCACCGCTGTTGATGTAGCCTGCGGCATTACAACCGTGGCGATTTTGAACCAGCCTGATTCACCAAGTGTAATGGTAGTCGATGTTACCGCGCCGATAGTTCTCGCAAATTGTTTTTTGTCCGGAATATCGCCGCCATTCTGCGATTTTTGCAGTGCACCCGCAGCGAGATTTATCGTTTCTCCTAAACCAAGGTATTGGATAACGGCCAGTGTGCTTGTTTTAGCCAGAATATCGCGACCGACTGACGTTAAATCAGTCTGAGCTACCGTATCCTTACCAGTGAAATAAGGCAGTTTGTTTGCACCAGTCGCAAGGCCAGCGAGCGCGGTTAAAGTTGCATCCAGAGGCTGTTTGCCTGCCAGCGCATTTGTCATTGTTGTCGCAAAGTTCGGGTCATTGCCAAGTGCTGCGGCAAGCTCATTCAGGGTATCAAGAGCTTCTGGTGATGAACCAACCAATGCGGATATGGCAGCTCTTACATAAGCGGTCGTAGCAATCTGCGTATTATTTGTGCCCTGTGCGGCGGTCGGCGCAGTAGGGACACCCGTTAATGCAGGGCTTGCCAAAGGCGCTTTGAGAGCCAGGGCATTGTTGATAGTTGTGCTGAAATTCGGGTCGTTATTGATCGCAGCAGCTATTTCTTTAAGTGTATCCAGTGTGCCAGGTGCACCGTTGATAAGTGCAGTTATAGCTGCCTTAACAAAGGCTGTATTTGCTATCTGCGTGCTGTTTGTACCTTGCGCTGCCGTCGGCGCGCTTGGCGTTCCTGTCAGACTCGGGCTTTCTATTGGCGCTTTGGTATCAGCAAGATCTTTTACAGACTTAACGGCTTTAGGGGTAGCCGCCATTGTTTCGCTGTCGCTGTTAGTTTCGCTACTGAGCTGAACTAATCCCTTTTGCGTTGTGCTTGCATCCTGCGCCGTATACTTGCTTTTCGCCAGATCGTAGGCTTTTTTAACTGCCAGCGAACTTGCAGCAACATCACTTCTGCTACTGGTTACAGAGTCTGAAATATCAATGCCGATCGTGCGGTTAATACGCTCGGATGTATCAATCATCTCCTGGGTAATGGCTGATACGCCAGCAGGGATATTCACCGTACAAACAAGCAGCTCTCCATCTCCTAACTGATATGAATCGGTATAGGTTCTGGCAACAAATTCAGCCGCATGAATATGTGACGCGGTATTCACCTGATAGGTATCTTCTCCAAGGAGGTATCTTCCCTTCAGCACAATTGCATATTTCTTGCCTGCACTAAGTGCAAGAGAAATATCCTTACGTTGCTGAATAGTTACCTGGTAGAATTCACCAATATCCACCGACGCCGCGCCTGCGGTTTTATCACCATCCACTGAGGTGATTAACAGGTTCATCCCACCGCCAGGCTTAGGTAAGAAACCGGCATAAAATCCCGGGTCAACAATCCCCCTGAATTTTCGGTTTAGCGCGGCTGACAGATATGGTTCGTGGTATTGCACATCAGCCACCAGAGCCAACGACTCGGGTGATGGGTAAGTAACTGATGTAACAACTGTAACGTCATTCATCAAGCATATCCTTATGCTGTTGTCGTGTTTATGGCCATAACTGCGGTATATGTTTTGCCCACATACAGCGAGTCTTCTTGGACACAAATAATGGCGATTGGCTTATTCTCGTTATCCAGAACAACCAGAGTGTTGAATGGGTAGTTTTTCCCTTCCTGCAACTGACTTTGATCAAGGTCCATTCGGACAGTAATTATCCCGCCTGAGTAGGTTGGGACGAGGTTGATGGTGCAAAATTGACTGGTCAGTTCTGCCAGATCGAAAGCCTTTGGCAGTTCTCCAATCTCATAAGTGCCATCTCCTTTCTTAGTAACCAGTGAACTGGTACCGAAAACGGCCTTGCTGATTAAAAATCGAGAGCCTTTGTTAATGGACGATTCAGCGCGCCGCTGATAGTAATAGTCCAACAACTGACTCTTATAGAGGTTTGTTGAGACGTCAGACATGATTTTCCCTAATCAATGTTGTGAAGCCTCATTGTAAGATAAGTAACTTGTCACCCCGCCCTGCGGACGGGGTGATTGTCACGCATCGCTATCCAACAGCAAATCATCTGCGCGGGTGCGATCAAACGTAGGCGTTGCTTTCACAATAGTGCCGCCCGGCGTTGCAGTGATCGGGGCGTTAATCGACGTAACTTCAGTAAGCGAAGTTGTATCCGAAGTTTCAAACCAGCAGAATGCTTTTTCGGTATCAGAAATCTCATTCAAAGTGATCATGTCGGCCTGTTCATTTACAACAACCGACAAATAGAGCGTAAGCCCATCAAACACTATATGCAGTGGCAGTAGAGGCTTTACGAACTGATTAAACTTTCTGAGAATTTCTTCTGTAATTGCGGACTGATCTATCGTTCCAGTAATACCCATTGTCCGGGCCAGGTCGTTTATGGGAATACTGATCATTCCTCTGGAAGTCAGAAACATCTCGCCGAATGTGCCGCCGGTGGTTTCCAGTGTGCTTTCTGGAATCAGGACCGTGCCATAGGGATGACGTTCAAAGTCCACCGGAGCATATATGGGATCCCATAAAACCGATATACCGTTAAATTCGCGATAAATTGTCTGGTTTATAGGGCGTTCAGTACCCTTAAAATGGATCTCATCAAACCGCTGTTGTAACAACATCGGAACGGAAGATGAATTCGACGTTCTGATAGTAAAAAACTGGCCAAGTTCATTTGTCCTAGTCTCCAGATCCTCCTTGCTCATGGAGAAAATAGACTTCCGGTTGGTAATTCGCTCCAACCATGGGTCAACAAAGGTGTCCATCATTGACTGAACCAAATCAGCCAATGATTTATAAAGTAATGACTTTTGCTTAGCTGATGTAAGCCGGTTATTAAACCAGGAACGCTGCATCACTCCTCCTCATACGAAATATTAAAGGTGGAGTTTTCTGTATCCAGATAAACGAAATCGTAAAAGCCGTTGGACTCATTCCACTCGACAAATTCCAGATAAAAGTCGCGGAAATAACCCAGCGTTTCGATAAATGCCCAAACGTCTTTTTTCTTGATTAGGATGTACTTGCCGACACGGTTCGGATCAAAGAAAGTTGAGTCACGCCCAAATTTTGTTTCCAGTGCCGACTTCAGCTCATCAGTCACGTTCTCAATGGTCAGGCTTGCCGATATCCGCCCAGTGATGGTGATCTTAAAGGGTAGTTTTCTGACCTCTTTATACGAGAATTTCTTGTTCAACTCATTCGGCACCTTCTTAAAGGCAGCCAGGATCATTTCTTCAAGCTCTGACTGGCTTTTGTTTGGATGCCATCCTGAAATAAATATCTTATTGATATTCCGAACATTATAAGCACCATCTAATTTCTCTTGCTGGCCTTCGCCCCATGCCTTTACCCAGGACAGTCCCGGGATGTTACGCACCAGAAAATACGTATAGTCCCCGCCCCATACGACCTGATCATCATAGGCAAGGTAATATTGTGCACGATTACGTGTGATCTCCGTTGTTTCGGCATCGGTACCTGCGGTTATGGGTGTCGTTGTCTTAACTGAAATCAAATTAGCTAAATTAGCCGCAGAATCGACAGGAGTCAGGTTTTGGCCAGCAACCAGGGTTATATCTCCGTTGGTGCACCATACCTTAAGTGTAATGGTCGAGCCTTCTGGCGGTATTTGCCCAATTAGCCCATCACCGAATCGAACCCCCAACTGCTCGGATGGCTTATAAAACTCAACGTAGACCTGGCTTTTACTACCGGCTAACCGGAACATAGTGCTGGAAGACCACTGCGTGGTCTTACCATCGGTCGTCACGAATACTTCCAGCTTATAGCAGACAGCAGTGAGAGCCTTTGATAACACGACTTCCAGAAATTCTTTGGCTGCCGTAACGGTATATGTCACCTCCTGGATTTCCAACTGTGCCACTTCTACCGTACCGGTGCCGTCAACCAACCTGCATACATCCATAGTCATGTAAGGGTACTGGTCGTCAGATATTAAAGGCATATTTTTGGGGATTACCGCTGGGGCATCTTCACTTGTGGCGGTGATCTCAATCATCCCCGATGACGGTGTTGGCTTGGTACCAACATAACTGTTCGTTTCTGCCGCAGCCAGGATAGAGGAACGCCGCGTCGCGGTCGATATAAAGCCTTCAGCCAGCGCCGCATCGGCATACTGAAAGCACCTGTAGACAATCTGGGTAATAAACAATGTCAGCATCGAGACAAATTGAGAGCCGACAAACTTCGACCAGAATGAATCTTTCTCGACAAGCTCTTCAAACTCTGCACGAATACTGTCTTTAGTCGGTGTTGTTTTACTCATAGCACCACGTCCTGTGTGATAGTTATATCCCTGATACGAATGGATATTTTCAACTTATCAAAAGCATCTCCCTCGGCTACTGACAAGCCAGAAATCGGTATGTCGGGTAAATCTACCGTCAGTTTTTGCAAAAGCATTGCCTCAACCGCAATTTGAACATGCGACAAGTTGGTCGGTTCGTGTTTAAACTGCGGTAAAACATTGCCCCATGACGGATCTCCGTATACCTCACCCTGATAAGTGTTTAGCCACTCATATAAACGAGCGCCCCAGGCCTCCTCCTGGGACTCATACGTTTTTACGCCGGATAACTCCAGCGTCAGCAAAGGATCAATTTCGTTATTGTTGGCCATCAATCAACTCTCGCGTAGTCATTCATCAACGGATCATCAATTGACAGTGGTACCGTGCGCATAACGCCCGGTTGAGGCGTGCTGACCTTTACGACAGTTCCCTGGCCTTTCGCCGAGTCTTTAGTGTGCTCTTCAATCCTGGCAAGCAATGAGGTCATCTGCGCAAACAGCCGCTTCGTTTCACCATCAAGTGAAACGGTATTATCAGCCAACTGCATTGTCGGCTTGGCACCGGAGCCGCCAAGGTCACTAATAACCTGTCCGTCTATCTGCATACGACCGGTTGGTTGCTGCAAATCGTTGGCGGCAGTCGTCATCTGGGACGTGGAAGCTGGTTGAGGAGAATTATTTGAGCGCATTCCCCGGGCATTAATGAGTTTGTCATACAGTCCATCAATCCCCATTTGTGCGCCGAGCTGGTCAAAGTAACTTGAGTTGTTGGCCACCGGACGTGCCTCTTCAACTGGCATAGGTGTATCAACATACACATTGCCAGCTGCCGTTGCGGTTCCCCTTCCTCGTGCACGTTCTTCGAGGGTTCCCTGGACGACTTCCCGACGCATCCCCCGGCCATTCAGGAATTTGCTGGCCAGATCGTTCACCCCCGTAAGTTCACCAATCCGGTCTACTAATCCCCCTTTTTCAAACGGGTTTTCGCCAGGGGTAAACGCCAGGCCCGTAGACTGATCAACAAAGGCGTTTTCAGGAAGGTTATCCATTCTTGGTGATTGGCCACTTTGTTGCGGTCTTCCCCCTTGTGTTCCTGCTCTAGGTGTATATATTTCACCACCTAAATAGCGAGCACGATGAGTATTGACCCTGATCGCATACTCGCGATTTTCCTTCGATAAGTCACCTGTGCCTTTTTTCCAGTTGTTAATAGTTCTGAAACCAGCGTTATATGCGGTGATGGCCTCGTTCCAATCTCCCTTGGCTTGTTTCAAATACTTGCTCATTAGAAGAGCCGCAGCTTCTGCCGATTTTTCCGGATTAAAAGAATCTTCCCGGGATAATCCAGTTTCCTTACGAGCAATGTCCGTAAACTGAAACATTCCTAGCGCACCAGTTTTGGATTTTGCATACGGATTGCCATTAGATTCAGTAGCTGCAATAGAATGAAGAGTGCCTTCAGGAAGGCCATATTTATTCTCTAGTTCAGCAAAATACGGAGCCAGCTTATCGAGATTTGCCTTACCTTCAGCGCCAAGGCTTCCGACTTTTACATCTAAGTTGCCATTGTTGTAGGTATCCGCAGCTTTCTGAATGTCATTCCTAGTGCCAGTAGTATTAAGCGACGATGATGATGAGCTATTTTGACCAATAGCATTATCAATTTTCTGCAACGCGCGATTGCCCGTTTCTACGGCATTTGCATTGATAATCTGATTGGCAGTTTCTTTAACTGTTTTATTGCTATCTTTCGCCGTCTCTAGGGATGCATTTACAACACGAGTGACAATATTAGCCTTTTTAGGGGTATATTCAGTCTTAGGAGCATTGTCCTCCTGACTTTCTTTAGCTGGTGTTTTTAATTCAGGTGTAACCTCTTTCGCATCCGCTTTGTTGACTAGCTTTGATGCAACCCAGGCCACAGGGGTGCTCTGAACAGCGGCATCGGCAACCTTACCAGGAAGCTCTTTTGCGGCATTCCATAGATTACTACCAGCCTCTTTAATGTATTTTCCCGGGTTCTTAATGAAATCAATTGCACTATCAATTGCATCACTGAAAACCTTTTTCAGGTTATCGACAGTAAAGAAGTCTTTGATGGCGTCTAATTTTTCGTTCAGACTCTTGGTTGTGTCACTGAACCAGGCTGAAATAGCATCGCCAATCTTGGCTGTGTAATCGTTGAATGTTGTGGATATGGTGTCACCAAGGTTAGAAATATATGTTTCTAAATTGGTAATCCCACTATCAATGGCCTGGGCAATACTTTCCGTCGAAAATGATTGCAACATATTGCCGATATCCTCAAATCCAAGTGATTTGAGAACGCCACCAATAGCACTGCTAATACCAGATACCAGTCCTCCCATATCGAGAACGTTAGCCAGTGTATAAGCCGCTTTTTGCTGAAAAGATGGATCTTCCCCATCCTTAAGCCCAAAGGTCCGACGTTGTGCTTCTGTATCATTCCAACCGGTTACCGCATCATAGATACCTCCAGCCACCGTGCCGACTAGCGGAATTGCGCGTAAAGCCCCCTTTGCAAAAGCCTTAACACCTAGTTTCTCCAATCCCTTAGTTGCAAGTTTTCCGGCACCGCGAGTAGCCAATTCGCCAGCTTCTTTGGCAGCAGCTTTTTTCCCACCAAAGCCCAATAAGCTTGCAACTTTTTTTATACCTAAAGCGCCTAGTGCCATCGAGCCAACTTTCTTTAGTGCCCCACGGCCAAAGATAAGGGAAGCAATACCACCGGCCCCCTTCCCTAACAGGCTAAATAATTTGGATAGCAAGCCGCCCTTCTTTTTCCCGGTGTTTTTGGCTATCTGATCAAGGGCGCTGAGAATCTTGTCATTGCCCTCTTTAATTTCGCTGGTCTGATCCTGAAGTTCCTGAACCGTCCGTTTTTGGGTGTTAACCTGAACGACATCGGCACTACTTTGCGATTTACGCCTAAAAAAACCTTTTCTACGGCTGTTATCGTCATTGCCACGAATCACATCGGCAATTGACTTTCTGGCACCATTAAGCGAACCGCCAACTTCTTTTGATATTCCGCCAAGCTCCTTTCCTGCTGCCCACAATGGACCAGCAACGGCATAACCTAACGCATCGACGGCACGAGTCTCTGAAGGGTTACCTATGCCTTCAGCTACTTTTGACAGTTTTTTTAATAAACCTGATTCAGCATTTAGACGCTCATCATCCTCTTTGAGCCTGGCCTTTTCAGCACGTTCAGCACGGGCATCTTCCGCTGCGGCCTTACTCCCTGACTTTCCAATAAAACGACCACGCGCATCGCGTTGGTTTTGGCTTTTTTGCGCACCGCCTTTTTGACCGAACATTTCGCGAGCGTGTTCGGCTGCTTCGGTCCGTTGCGCCTTTACATCTTCTGTTATAGCCTTCTTGCGTCGTTTTTTACCCTTTCGCGTAGTTGATTTGGCCTGCGGTTCCTGTAGAGCAACATCCTCCTGAACTACACGAGAAACGTCCCCTAAATTAAGCCGTTTCATTGCCTCAACAATAGGGTCCACTGATGGCGCATTGGCCACAAAGTCTGGCCGGGAATTTTCGATTGTGCGATTTAATGCCGACACACTGCGAGAGACAGGATCAACTGTAGCAACTCGCCCACCTTTCAAATCTTCAACGGCTTCCCGAATACCTGCAAGCTCTTCCAGCTCTTTTGCGCTGGCGGTTTCAACCGTCCTTATCACATCGTCAATGTTGGCGTTTTTTCTTTCCATGATCTTATCGCCTACCGCTTCGGTTTAAGTTTTTCTTCCAGTTTCTCCAACAGGAAAAACGCATAGGATTCAGTAAGCCTTTCAGCGTCCTGAATCGGTATACCCCCATACAAAACCAGGTTGGACACTAAGGTCTGATAGCTTTTCAATCCCCACCTGTGGAATGAAGTCGGTAGCCCGAAAGGGCACCCACAGACGGGTATATGCACCCTCTGTGGACTCCTTTTTATCCTGATTTGGGCATTTATGCGGCGGGAGACGAAGACGCATTTCACCTTTATCGATGTAGCACGGTAAACCATGTTCGAGCTTTTCATGAGCCAGTCGGATGTGTGCCGCCAGCTTCATAAATTCAGTATCAATGGCCATCCGTTTAATCGTTTCATAACGACGCTCAGCCTGATCTTCACGAGTACCGCTAACATCGTTATAAAGCTCACACTGATAAGCGAATTCCCAAAAACGCAAATCAACGATCGCTTCTTTGAATTCCGCGTCGTCTTCAGGTGGCAATGCTGCACGGCGCATCTCCAGCATTTCCATTGCCCAACCATCAAGCGGCACGATACGCCATTGATAAGGTACTCCCTCTACAGACACCTCAATATCGTCAATGAAAGGTTCCACTTCCAGGACTTGGATATCTTCAGCCAGAGCATTCATATCGCAATCGTAATAATGCTCTTTACCGCAATGTTTACAGGTGTAGGTGAATGTCTCGACCGGTGTTTCACGGGAGCCGGTAAATATCCACCATAACGCGGTAATCCGGTCCTGCGCCGTCCATGTCAGGGGATCATATTTCGCGGGTTCAGCCAGCAAGGCTTTTAAATACGCCGTTGTCTGTTGTTCTTGTTCCTCCGGTGTTATCGAGTTGAAACGCATCGCATCAGCAATATTTGGCTGACGGAACTGGATCAATTCAGTTGGCCGCGATGGTAGCGGGAAAAGAGGTAAAAGCATCCTTGCTCCTTAATTCAAAGAGAAAAGCTAAAGCCCAGAAGGGAAGCCAAAGAACTTGAGGATTGGTTAAACGTGCTGTGCAATGCGAAGGTCATTGGGAATGACTTAAATTCCGTAACCTGATCCCGCGCATAGGTGACATCGCCGGTAGTGACCGGGAATACCGTCATCTCATTTTCCAGTTTGGTTAAACCGGAGGACAGCAACCGATAAATACGCACATTGAGCAAATATTTAGACGGTATATTCCCGGTACCGTCCGGATTGATCACCCGACTTTTTGCCGTATTAAACCAGTCCAAAACGAGGCCATCAACGGTATCCCTGACCATCATTGTTATCTGCCCAGGCGAACGCTCCGTTGGCTGAAGGATATTCCCTCCGCCGATTTTAATCGTTTCATATTCGATGCTGTAATCGTGGTAGGTAATGTCTTTAGCAAAGAAGTCTGCCCCCTCCAGACCATCAACTTCGACAGAGAACTGCCATCCTTGCGCGAACAGCATTTTGTTCATGATGATTGACGTCAGCTTACCAACTTCCCGCTCACCAACGCCGGAGCCAAATAATGTCGTCGTTAATGCCGAAGATACATAAGACTTTACTGAAGCAACATTAAGCCCCATATCAGCTCCCTCACTTCAACATGGATGAGAAAAGAACAATTCCCGGGATAATTGCCCTTGTTGCGCTCATTTTCTCTTCCAGATCCAGCTTTCGCTGATACAGCGTGTTCTCATCGGATAAATTGCTGGCATCGAGTTTCCCCGCGATAGATATTCTTCGCAGGCGATCAGTGTTAGGTATCGCGATTAACACTTCCAGATAGTCAGAAAGTAACCCAATGATTTCAGGTGGCACTTCCCCATTATCCAGATCCATATCACGTAAATTAGCCAGATATGACACATTCAGCGGGTATACCGCTCGATGAGTATCTTCAAGCCCGATATTCCCATCGTAAACATCGGAGTAGACAAGATCCCCGGTATGATCCGTAACCGATACGAGCGCAAGAAAATCAGCAGGGCAAGCAAGTGATTTACAGGTCTGATCAGTGAAGCGTATCCGCTTGATGTGTCCCGCCCTATCCTGGTAGGTTCCCAATGCTTTTCTTAGCAGGGATTCCAGTAAGGCAGGTTCATCCGCAATCAAAGGTGTGAAGCGGGATTTGACGTCTTCGAGTAATTGTCGTGGTGTCATTGAAACCTCGTAGAATCTAGTTTGTTAACAGATTCTACGAGTTGTCATTTGTGACAGTATGCTCGCAATCGTAGTGATTACTACCACCAACTGCTAGCTTTCTTCTCTCTAGCTTTTCCTTCGCTTTGCAGTAAATCTTTACTTCCTGTAGAAATATTTCTATTTGCATCAGCCTCAGACTGAATTACATCTGTCTTAGCTGCTCTCTCCTTCAACTCCTGCTCTATAAAATCGTTTTCTCGCTGGACACGAGCCGCTTTTGCTTGCAGTTCGAGTTTCATACTTTCGAGTTGCAGCTTGCGAAGCTCATCCTCATAAGCTTGATCTCGCTTCTTGTCATTTGCTAGCTCGGCTTCTCGTTTCGCTCTACGTTCATTTTCTGCAGCAACACGCTGTTTTTCGCGTGCAGCAGCGGCAGATGCTGCTTTTTCTCTTCTAATACGTTCAGCTTGTGCTTGTTGGCGAATAAGTTCTTTTCTGGCATCCTCAGCTTGCTGCTCTTTAGCTCGCCCTTCATTTTCCGCTTGAGCAATAGCAGCAATTTGACTTTGCAACGAGTTAGCCAAGGCAGTGCCTACACTAAACGTAGAAAAGATTAGAAATAAAATAATTTTATTCATAAATTATTTCTTTTCTGGACAAGTAGCATTTGGCTGAATTCGAGTTTCATTATCTTTAGTTGAAATAAGCACAGCAAGCCCCGTTGTAAACTGGCATGCTTTACCAACTTGAGTTGAAGTGAACACCTTAGTTCCTTCTTTATAAGTCAGTGAAACACCTTCAACAATTGTTTTATCACTAACCAAAGAACCAGCCGCTGCACCAAGAGCCGCACCACCAGTACCGCCAGCTACAGCACCCAGTGTCGATGTGCCTTTAACATTATAACCGGCAACGCCCCCAGCAACAGCTCCCAGTACCGCACCAAATGTCTGTGCCGCTTCTTTATTAGCTTTATTATCAACTTTCACTTTAGCTGGAAGCACAGAGATAATATTGACTGTCTTTGTTTCCTGCTTCGAATTCAATTGAGCGGTATCATAAACATCGGCAGCATAATCAGCACCGCTAGATTGACACCCAGAAAGAAGAATTGCAGATACAACAAGAGCGCATAAAGTATACTTTTTAGACATAAGAATCATCCCAGAAAAACAAAAACCGGCGAGAAGTTACCACGAGAACGGAAAGTAAACAAGAATACTCCCATTGACTTATATCAATTAATCAACTTTTTATAAGCTATCCCTAACTTATTGTGTATAGCTGAAAAGTCAGAGACAAGTTCACCATCTGCATTATTTCTTAAGTTAATAGTTTATTGCTAACTTAATTTATGTATCGACTATTGATATCCATCTTAAAGTTACAATATCCCTCTGCATTATTTTTCATCACAAATAATATATCTATTGCACTACACTAAACTGCTCTAATAAATTTGTATTTTTAAGTCGCGAATGCTATCTTTTCGCATCATATTGACCTTTTAATCGTTCAGGCTTATAGTTCCGCCGTCGTAGCAAATTCTGCGACCGGGTTTAGCAGCCTGAATACTTACGCGGACAACCGCAGATTTCCGATATTGCGGTATTTTTGTGTCCGTAAACCACGTTACGCCCGAATTATGGTGGGGCGTGATGGGGAGGCTTCGGCCTGCTGGTTTCGTAAGTGCCAGTCTGCTAACCCCGTCACGTCCTGCCACCTGTTTAGCAGCGGGTCGCAGGTTGTTTATCAACTTACGAGGCCGTAACTATGGTTAATGCCAATCCTTGCGCACGCCAAGAATTCATCTGGCGTTTCTATTCCTGTAAAAAACACCACTATCACTTCGTTATCGCTGCAACAGAAGACGAAGCACGCTCTCAATTGCCTGATGGCCCCTGCATTTTTACTGCCCGTTTTTCAACTAACTCGCGCAATTCACTTAGTTACTGGAGCCTCCCCTTCTCTGCCGACGTTCAGGGGGGTTTATGAAAAAACCTCTCGTCACCCGTAATGACATAGCCGAAGCGATCGCCCTGCATACTGCCTGTATGCCGACACGGGAGATCCCCGGCGCAATTGCTAACTATTTCATGATAACCAGGCGTTTTTATACCCGAACAGATAAGGCTGTGATCAACAGGCTACTGATAGCCGAGATCAGGGATTATTTGATTGAACAAGGACGTCTACGTTACGCAACAGTGGCAGCAGAAATGAGAAAGGAGGCACATAGAATGACCGGTAATAATTTGAATGTTGAAAAACCAGCACCTGTTACGTCAGCTACGCCAGCACCAGCCGTGAATATTATCCCCAACACCGGAGACACAATCGACAGCCTGACACTGTTAAAGATGGTCAATGAGGCACGGAAATTATGTAGCGAAAAACCAGTTCGCAACAATGATTTCATTGCCAGAGTTAAGGATGAGCTTGATGGGGAGGGTTACGAAATCTTCGTAACCCCTATGGATAAGAAAAAAGGTGGAGCGGATCAGGTAGTTATAGTAATGACATACAAACAAGCCCTGCGCGTTGCTGCTCGCGAATCGAAAGCGGTCCGCCGTTCGCTGATCGACAAACTGGAAGAATTGCAGCAGGCAAACTCCCCTGCCCCATCGATCCCCCAAACATTACCAGAAGCTCTACGCCTGGCTGCCGAGTTGGCAGAGCAGAAAATGCAGTTGGAACAACAGCTGGTGGCCGCAGCCCCTAAAGTCGAGTTTGCCGACCGGGTATCAGTGGCCAATGGAATCCTGATCGGGAACTTTGCAAAGGTCGTTGGACTTAAGCAAAACGCCCTTTTCTCATGGTTGCGCCAGAACGGCATTCTCATGGCTTTTGGTGCGCGCAAAAACGTACCGCGCCAGCAGTACATTAACGCCGGGTATTTCACGGTGAAAGAAGTGGTGCTGGATGATGAAAATGGCTACCAGATACGGCTGACGCCCCAATTAACGGGTAAAGGCCAGCAGTGGTTAACTCGCAAGCTACTTGATGCTGGTTTGTTAAAACCAGTAGCAATAGGTTAACAAAAGAAAAAAACCTGCCAGCAAACTGGCAGGTTTCTGAGCAGATCGACCAACCCGATCTGGATCGAGTCAGAAAAATTTGCTCTAATAAATTTCGTTTTCTAAGTGCAAAGAATCACCATTTCGAGCTGGTGATTGAAGGTTGATGCAAATTTGGAGAAAAAATGCAACAAACATTCAATGCGGATATGAATATATCAAACCTTCATCAAAATGTCGATCCTTCAACCACTCTGCCCGTTATTTGTGGTGTTGAAATTACGACCGACCGCGCTGGCCGTTACAACCTTAATGCTCTACACAGAGCGAGCGGACTCGGTGCCCATAAAGCGCCAGCTCAATGGCTAAGAACGCTGTCAGCCAAACAGCTCATCGAAGAGCTTGAAAAAGAAACTATGCAGAATTGCATAGTTTCGTTCGAAGGCCGTGGCGGCGGCACTTTTGCCCATGAATTGCTCGCTGTGGAGTACGCAGGCTGGATTTCTCCCGCATTTCGGCTGAAGGTAAACCAGACATTTATCGACTATCGAGCCGGAAGATTACAACCTGCTATTCCGCAGAGTCTCCCTGAAGCTCTCCGTTTGGCTGCCGACCTGGCAGAGCAAAAGCAACGGCTGGAGCAAAAAATGCTTATGGATGCACCTAAAGTCGAATTCGCCGAACGCGTTGCTACCGCCAGCGGGGTTCTAATCGGCAACTATGCCAAAGTGCTCGGCCTGGGCCAAAACTATCTCTTCACCTGGTTGCGTGATAACGGAATTCTGATCGCAACCGGTGAACGCAGGAACGTCCCCAAACAAGAATACATATCCCGTGGGTACTTCACCCTCAAAGAAACCGTGATCGACACAAGCAACGGAAGCAGGATTTCTTTCACGACTCGTATAACCGGCAAAGGTCAGCAGTGGCTGATGAAGCGATTGCTTGATGCTGGTGTGCTGGTACCTGTCGCGGCAACGCGCTAACAGACGTAGTAAGAACCACCAGCATTGTAATGCTGGCTAAAGTCACTTTCCTGAGCTGTATAACGATGAGCGATTTTACTTTTTCTGGCTATGAATTGGCCTGCTTTGTAACACACTCCGGTCTATCCCGTAGCGCCGGGCATATCCTGTCGCAATGTGCAAATCTCGCGGCAACAACCAGTGAATACTTCATTCACAAGCCTCACCGCCTGATCGCGGCAGAAACTGGTTATAGCCAATCAACCGTCGTTCGTGCATTCCGTGAAGCTGTAAACAAAGGAATCCTGTCTGTAGAGATTGTTATCGGCGATCACCGTGAACGTCGCGCTAACCTGTACCGGTTTACACCATCCTTTTTGGCCTTCGCACAACAAGCCAAAAATGCGCTGATTGAAAGCAAATTAAAGATCTCTTCAGCGGCAACCAAGGTTAAAGCTGTTCTCGCTAAGACATTGACTTTATTTAATTTTTTATCCACACCCCCATGTCAAAATGATACCCCCTCCCCCTGTCAGGATGACGTGGCAATAAAGAATAAGAAGTCACAAGTTAAAAAAACAAAAAGATCAGTTTCCGGCGCTGCCGGAACGACCAAACTCAAAAAATTGACTTCATGGATCGCTGGTGCAAAAGCAAAGGCCGACAATCTGCGGTTATCCAAAAAACGCGCTCAAAAACATGAGTTCCAGCAGAAAGTTGAGGCAGCGGCCCGGAAATATGCTTACCTGAAGAGCAAGCGTTCTCCTGATATTGGCGGGATATCAAACTTCGATAATCTGCCGCATTGCATGACGGTAAACGAAGCTCTGGATATGGTCCTATCTACAAGAAAAGAAAAGGAATTTTATATTCCAACTGGTTTTCGCGGATGATCGCGAATGATAGAATCTTTACGTGTATTTAACGCTCAATACACACTATTTTGTCACCAGTATTATTTTTAACGTTTTTATAGGTAACTTTTTCCATGAAAAAAGTAGTTTTAACGGCCCTTCTGGCATGTGCCTTGGGGGTTGCTGGGACTGCCTCCGCATATCAGCACACACTCTCCTTAGACTTTGCCCAAGGAAGCGCAACGGTTAAAGGCGGAGATATAAAAGATCCAAAAGGCGTGAATATTAAATATCGCTACGAAATGGATTCTACGTGGGGTGGATTAGCTTCGGTCACTTACGAAAAGTCAAACACAAACCTATGGAATGCCGCCAAAGCCAAGGTTGAGTATGCCTCATTTACTTTTGGTCCGTCATACAGATTCAATGAATTAATGAGTGCATACGGCTTGGTGGGTTTAAGCCATGCGGATGCAACAGCAAAACTGAATGGACAGTCATATGCTGGCTTTGGAACCGATTTTGCTTATGGACTTGGGCTTCAATTTAACCCATCTCCGCAGTTTGCAGTTGATCTCTCGTATGAACGTTCTAAACCAGGTGATCTAAGCAATAGCATTTGGATGCTTGGTGTCGGTTACCGATTTTAACTATTTAGTCCCTCTGCCCTACGCAGAGGGATTTATACTTTGCTCTGGTGATATTCGTTATGTTCATTGAGACTAACGCTATGACTATCCTGGTATCTATTCCCATCTATATACTAATTGGTGGACTGATATACGCATTAAGTCGATATATTTTGCGAGCTAATGCAGAAATGGCCTGGTGGGATCGTTTTTGGATAATGATTTTTTTTGGCATATTCTGGCCATTAGGGATCATGTTTGCTGCAACGTTTCTTCTGATGTGGATATTCACCCTTCCAGGTGATTTCTATAGAAATAGAGTCAAACGCTGATGTAGCCGCAGCCGATGCCAAATACTACGGAATTCAGGATTATCCCAAAATAGATAAAAGAAAGCCCCAGTAAACATTATGCGTCCCGCACAACGCTTAACATTAACCGGGGCCATACCTATGCTTAGCGTACTTAGATTAATCCTCTCCTCTGTCAAGGAGCAAGGAATTTTTTACTGCTATGCCGCCTTTCCAGTTATGGATTCTGCGACAAGAACAACCCCATGCTTACTTCGATCCGGATGTTCACTCCATATCTCGGATTCAGGAATACTTTTCCCGTCATAGCAAACACGTTCGCCATCAAATGGGTAATACTGAGCAGTATCGGTGTCCAGGATAAAAACTTTTAGTTCAGAAGAACGACGAGCGATGTGCTGCCAAAGAGCCTTTCCGCCTTCGTATTGCTCATTGTCACTTAGCAAAACAACTCCGGCTTTTGAAGCTACGGTTTCATAAACAAAAGTGGCTAAACCGACATCCCGGACGATTCCATCAACCACGATACCTTCAATCTGGGCAACATCGTTATCTTCCCAGAACTTCCTCACCAGTACGCCTTCAAGCTGTGGGCGACGTTGAAGTTCAAGAGTAGCGACAACCTTATGGCGCATATCACCATCGATAACAGAAGGAGCAGCCTCTATTACGGCAGCAAATGGGGTTTTGGAATCCCATATAACCTGGTAAAGCACACCCTGGATGGTAACTCCGTCCAGGATCGAAAATCGACGAGCGACAGTACCCGGGGAGTACGACATTGGAATCACAGCCATTTTAGAGTCCCCCTTTAACAGTACAGGCACAAACATCTACCTCAATAATTGTAGTTTATTAGAACATTAATAATCTAACATAAAACTCCAGACAATGTTATCGATGCATTTTTATATAAAAAGGTTATAAAAAAAGCTCCCGAAGGAGCTTTAAAATACAAGGGATGACTCTTAATCCCACTCAATCCAGTTGTAGACGATACGAAGTGACGGGCGCACAGCGGCAGTCACATCTTCGGTACTAAAGTCGATTGCATCACTGTAGATTTTGCAGTCCAACATTTCAATTGTTGTAGCAGCTTTTGTCACAGCGTTAACCCCGGAAGATTTGGATTCAGGGGTAGCAGCCATCGTGATATCAACATAGTCCTTCGCCGCAATGCGATCCTTAATGAACTGAAGAATATCGCCTTCGATAGTCTCCACGCACTGGACCTGGATTTCCCCAGAGTTTCGAATTGGTCCGTGCTGGTTGAACTTCACACCATTCGGACCATAGTCCTCCACATCCTCGCGAGTCATTTCAGGGATTTGCGACGTACGAACCAGTACACTGATATCTTCATGGCCTGCAAAAGTGAGCTGGAATTCAGAAGATACCAGTCGTTCGCCTTTGGCCGCGTTGGCAGTATAGCGGCCCTTAATAAATTTACGGTTTCCCTTAGTGTTATTGTGCCCCATATAAAATCCTTTTACTGGAACGCCCGAACAATATCGGAGCTGTTATATATCGAAGAACCGGTCAACTGGAGGTTGACGGTGTTTTTCAGGAAATATCCATTACTGTCCCTTGGCGCATCGAGATCAAAACTTAAGTCCTGGATAGCGACATCGGTGATGTTGATCCGGCGACCAATGTTTAGCGTCACACGCTCCGGGATTCGACCACCAACATTGGCCGCTTTTAGTTCCGGGCTAATCATGGCTGTCAACGCGGCGATAGCGCCTGAAACTTCAATGAATGGATTGTTCAAAGCAATGAAAATTACGGGCAGCGTGAACGTCGGCGGTGTCCCCCCTTCCCAAACCATTAAGCTATTCCAACGGGCAACCGACGTTGTTTCAGTACCTACTTGCACAAAACCACCCAGAGCACCAGAAACAGATCCCATGGACATACCGGTAAACGGCGCTTCCCAATTCTGGGCCATGTTCATTGCCGCTCCCTGGCTGATATATCCGGTAACCTGGTACTGAGAGTTCGTTAAAGTAACTTTCAGATATGGCGATACACCGTCAGCCTGGCTGTAAACCCCATAAGCTATAGGAGCCATTCAAGTTAAAGGCCGGAGTTCCCCGGCCTCCTCCTTTAGCCAAGGCGCTTACGGCGCAGTTTCATTGACTTTTTGCGGGCAAGTTTTGCCGCGCCGGTCTGGGCTTTTCGACGCGCTTTTTTCAGCGCCGATTTTTGAGCCGCAGTCAGACGTTTTTTACGCAGGCGTTTACGGATGAGTTTGATCTCACCGTTACGAACAACCTTCTTAAATGCTTCAGTCAGCATTTCATCAGAAGTGCCAGCAACAACAAACGCCGCTTCCAGTTCGTCGCGGTCGTCGCTATCTAAACCAGCGATAGAGGCACCAACATCAGCAGCTGCGTCGTCGTCTTCATCGTCAGCCAGTGCTTCGATCAGGTCATCATCTACACCGCATGCTGCGAGGAAGTCAGCAACATTTGCCCATGCTTCGTTATAGGCATCGTCCTGTTCTTCTGTAACTTCGGAGTCGTCGTCATCAGAGATACCAGCGATAGCCTGAACGAAACCATCAAGGGAGTCGAAAGTCAGATCACCGCTATCAGCCCAGGCGAAAACGGCGTCGGCCGCATCACTCAACGCATTCTGCATAGCACTTCGATTTGCAGCTTCCAGAATCATCTGGTGCGCCTGTTCGACGGTCCATTCTTTACCGTCTTTCCCTTCCAGGATTTGCTCAGGAGCCGGGGCAGATGGAATGTTATCGTTAGTCTGTGCCGCCGGTTCCGGATTATTATTAATAACCGGATCTGTTGGCGGTTCGGCGCTTGCTCGGGCAGACTCCATCAGCTGCACAGGATCAGAGTTCAAAGCGAAACGAGACAGTCCATTCCCCAAAAATGCCCCGGATTGAAAAAAGTTTTTGCTCATTGTATTCCCTTACTTAATAAGCAGCGGTACGCCCTGGATACGACGGGCTACGCCAGTCGGGCAGCAGGCCCAGACTACTTCCCATTTATCGAATTCCGCCTGCGTAACTTTCAGCACATACGGTTCTGTACCGTCAGCATCAGGATCACGAGGAGCCACCAGAGCGCCGGAGGCGACAAAGCGATCTAAAAGTTTGGTCATCCCTTTAGTCAGGCCAGCCGCAGTAATACCGTCCGGGCTATGCTTCATCTGTCGGGCTAACTGGACAAAGAAACGACTGATTGCATTCATCAGGGATGGGACGTGCTGGAAGTGCAGATAGTTATCCTGCGTGCAGCAAGTTAAAGCATCGTCGATGATCATCTGGCCAGAGGTGCCAACAGATACTTTATTGAGACGGCCCTTGACCATTGCTTCTTCGTCCGGGGTATCTTCCGGATACAGCGGTTGAATTGACGCACGAGCAATGACGGCACGTTCTTCACCAGCCGGTGAGTAATGCCAACCGCCGACATCAGAGTTTTTCTTGACGCCACGAGCTTTCGCCGCATACGCCGCGCCAGACAGACCGAAGACCACACGGGATTGGGTCCATTTGTCTTTGCAGGAGAACGGGTAGTGATAGACAGAACAGCTTACATAATCGGTACCAAGTAAACCGGTATCTTCAACAGCAGAGATCGCTTCCGTGTACGTCAATGTCGGTTTGACATCAAAGAAGCCATCAATCAGGCGATCAGAACAGATATTACCTAACGCAGTGATCGCCGCATTGTCATAGCACCCCAGGCCGAGAACAGCGGTGTACATGTACGGCGCATTGTTCAGCACTTTCACCGCACGCAGGTACGCAGCGGTTGAGATTTTCGACTGATCGCCGTTGGTACCGCCAGTGAACGCCAACGATTTTTTGTTTGTTACTTTCGCTGTCGAAATCAGCTCTTCATTAACAACCGCGCGCAGATATTTAGAACGGGCTTCCAGAGCCGTAGGCAGATAACACAAGCGGCCCATGTCATCTTTCGCTTCTTCCGCCAAAGACACAGTGTGTGTCTCCAGGGTCGTTACCACGCCGAGCGAAGTCGTCTGGGTCAGTTTTAAGAGGAAGCGTTCATTACCCGCGCTGTCCGCTGTTGCTGTTTCGATGGTTAACTCACGGGTAGGTGAAATACACGGATCACCATCATCAACGTAGATAGCAAAGGCTTCGCCACTATCAAGTTCAATTTCAGAACCGTATGGCAACGCACTGTAAGCCGGTTCGCCTGATTCATCGAACATAATAATCGGGAACTTCGCATCATCCGGAACAGCGCGAACAACATAACCAGATGTTTGCTGAATAGCTTCGTATACATGGCGAATTGGTTCGAACTGTGAGCCGGAAGACGGCTTCAGCGGTTCGCCGAGAACATCTTCGTAATTGGACTCAGTAACCGCAAGAACAGTAAACGGCTTGCCACGCGCAAATACGCCAATACCAGCCCACAAGCTGCTATTTAATGCAACACCGGTAGATAACGTCGCATCGGCATTGATCGGGCTAACCGCGACGCCGGATGCATTACCTAATGACTGTTGAATTGAATATTGAGACATAACTTTCCCTGTTATGCGCCCCGCACGGGGGCGCTATGTTAAACGGAGAACTTCCCCTGATTACTCAGAGTCACCGGCATCAATCGTGTCGCCGCTAATGAAGTTAAGCCCGCCTTTTTTGGCCATTGTCAGCGTTACACGAGTGAAGTAATCAGCGCCGTTGCGTGGGTGCATATCATTGATAGCCGAACCCCACAGCGTGGTACGATTGACCAGCGCCGGAGTGGTCGGATGCTGGAACGGGATGGCCGGGACAGCATCACCAGTCACGAAGCCTGCTTTACCCGGATTTTCATCACGGACGTAGCACAGCACATCCATCGAGCTGAACTGAATGTTCTCTGTCGTTAAGTTCTTACAAATACCAGCAGGTACTTCGTACACTTTCACGTTACCGAACAGGGTACCGATGTAGTGAACATACGGAGTCTGGATATAGTCTTCGGCTGGCTGGAAGAAATCCTTCGGCAACTGTTTGAAGAAAGATGCTGCATCAGCACCAGCAAACATCCCCATCGCACCAGAAGATTTAACGCGCTCAATAATGTCGCGATATACAGTCTGGAATTTGCCACGAATGATGGTTGCCCATACATCAAAGGACTGGTTAACCGGCAGAGCGATGTCAAAGGTGTCGGTCGCAAGAGTGCGCCAGATCATGATGCGAAGACGCAGCATATCCTGTTCATGAGACAGGTATTCCTTCAGGGTGCGGAACTGTAGGGACCCCAGGTCCAGACCAAATTCACGCTGTGCTTCATACGCCGCCTGTACCGTGTGCTCAGCCGCGATAACGAACTGACTTGGGAACAGGGTGTATTTCTTCATTTCGTGGTTGATCAGCGGGATCAGCTCAGGAGCGGCTTCAATATTGATTTCCGTCTCAATTGCGATCTCAGTGCCTTTATCCGGCGCTTTGGAGAACGACAGGGCAATCTGACCAATGTTGTAGTTCAGAGAGCAGGTAACAGTGATTTGCTCACCAGCAGCATTAGTAAACGAGTGAAGTAGGCTGCCGGAACCGTTATCAACAACAGACTTAATACGGTTAACGTAGATGTTAGTGCGACCTTTTCGGATTGGTACATTCTGGCCTTCGAAGTCTTCCATCTTGAAGGTTGCGGTTTTGCTGGTGCCATCGGAGCTTGCCACCAGCACATAGCGGCGACGTAACTGGCTGTACACACCGACGGATTGCATGTCCAGAACATCACCAGCAGCATAAGAACCAAAAGAGGAACCTGCCACGTTAAAGACTTCATAGATGTCGGACTGGTCACGCGTAACCGGAATGAAGGTACACGCATCAGCGGTAGCTGCCCCCAACTGAACAGGCAGGATCATCGCGAGGAATAAAGGCAGACGCATAACACCGTCAGAAACGCTCATCATCTCTGCTGCGACGGATTCCAGCATCGCTTTATTAGTGGCATCCATGCTATTGCGGGTGGACTCAATCAGGCAGTTTTCCAGCGTCTGGTGGCAGGAGGCCAGAATTTCCGGACGCGGCATAGATTTATGTGCTGCGGCGTAGTCAGCCAGTGCACTTGCCCACGCTGTAGCGATTTGAGCGGTGGCATTATCAGAGATACCCGCAAAAACCGGGTCTTTACGTGCAGCTTCAAGGATAGATGCGGCACGCGCGGCATCATCTTTAATGAATTGGTTATCAGTACCGAACTGCGCAGTGCTTGCCCAGCCAAGCACAGCTTTAGAGCGTTTTGCGATATCTGCAATACGATTCTGGTATTCGCGTAAGTTACTCAATTTACTCTTCCTTAAACACAAGGCACTTGTGTGAATCCCTTTTCGGAAGAGATTTTATTGAAAGTCACTTGTTGACTTTCTCGTGACAAGCAATTTTTTTATTTTTTTCGGGAGTAGGGGAGGAAGGTAAAATCCAAGGTGGAATCGTGGCGATTTCACCTTGAAATTTTAGAGGGATTTACTTTAAAAACAGTAGGTTAATAGTGAAATTTGAATGGCGAAAGTTTAAGGCTTCGGCTTTTTATCGAGGCTCTTTCTAAGGATATGCCCAATCATCCTGTCGAGTTCTTCCTGTAGCTCTTTTGAAAGTCGATTAAACTCATAAGAAAATGCACGGCCTTTCACGCGCTTCCTTGCAAAGCGATCCTTGTCCTCAAATTTCCATAATTCAGTAACTACGGACTTATCTTTAGAATCTTTATCCGTGAGTAGTGAGGCTTCCTTTGTTATCAAGCGCAGGATTTTATTTTTAACTTCATCTTCGGCCATTTCTTCAATGGATAAGATGTCGTTTATTTCCGGGGATATGTTTTGAATAAGCTGATCAAACTCTAAATTCTTGTTCCCCATTTCGTCGCCAACAGCACAAAGCGTTTTGTAGTCCGAAAAGGTTAATTCCGACTGCACAGGGAAAAGGGCGACTAATTCTTCCGGAGCACTCGCTGCCTGGAGAGCACGCGTGACCTTCGCCTGAGACAGCCCTTCTTTGGCTGCAATATCCTTCTGACTCATCCCATCATTTTTCATTCGCATCAAACGCAGACCTATTTCTCGAATGCTGTGCTGCAATGCTGTCTGAACGTCTTTCGCTAAATTTTGCGCTTCCTGAACGCTGATCTCCTGGTCCGTGACTAAAACCCGCAACCCTACGTTCTCTAAGATGGCAGAAGCTCGACGCCGGGAACCATCCAAAATTTCAATTTTCCCTGTAGCCCGTCTAACACCTATTGCAGGGTAAAATTGCTGATGCTTAATAGTGCTTCGGATACTTTTTAATGATTTTGGCGTAAGAGATGCCTGGTCACGCCCGTTGTTATGCTGATCAACAAAGGTATCGCTTTCTACCTGGTTCGGAGGTATTACCTCTTCAATAAATGTGGCCTGGCGACCAGTTGATAACTTGAATACCTGCTCGACTCGATCGCCAGAGGCTGAAGAACTATCAAATCCGCTTAATATTGAAGGATTAAGGGTTCGCCCAATTGTTGGTCTGTTTTTCTTTGACATGGGGGTTTCTTACTCCTCAGTTAGATCTGATAAATTCAATACGGTCAAAAACTGCTTTAGCAAAATCTTCCGCAGCAATTCGCGCGTTCTTCAATGCATCAGCACTACCAACATACGTTGCCGGGTTAGCTGAAATAACAGTGTCAAAAGACTCGCCGCAGCGTTCAAAACCGTCAAGGCGAGGGAGGACAACATCAAGCATATCCCCACCGAACACTTCTTTAGCCAGGCTATGGCAATACTTATGGTCTGCCTTGTTACTCAACTTGGACATAAAACCAATGTTAGTTGCAAGCTGACACTCGCAGCCTTCATCCGAAATGAGTTTCACCAACTCAGGAAGGCGGGCAACGTATTTAAGCGATGAGTGGAAATCAACCGTTGCAGGCGGCAGAGGTGTAAACAGTATATTGGCCGAGGCCAAAGCATTTTTCAGGAAGGCGTCAAGGTGAGGACCACTATCAACGAGGATAAAGTCATAATCGCTCTTCAGCTTATCAATCACATTTTCTTTCAGGACTGCATGGATGTTCTGACCCGGTAGATGCTCATTGCACAGCTCTCTCCAATCGGATGCAATAAAGGCATCGTCAATCGACGCAGGCATAACGTCAACCCCAGGTACAACAGAAGGAACAATAAACTCCTCTAACAGCTCTTCACGGCTTACATTCTGCAACATAGCCTGTGCAGATGTTGCGTTTACGATACCAATAGAGTGTTTATGGCTTAAAAACATCGTTGCTGAAGATTGCGGATCAAGGTCAATAACCAGAATCCTTAAATCTTCCATCAGAAGATGAGGGTGAGCACGCATTGCATGCGCCAGAGAAACCGTCGATACAGTTTTTGACACACCGCCTTTAAGATTAGAGATGAAAATCACATACGCTTCGCTGTAGCGATCCCGGTATTTTGGCACTCCGCGATGTTCATATATGTCAATGATGTTCTGAATTGACATCGCATATTTCATTGAAGAGCCAGCAGGGCGTTTATCGAAAACATAACCCTTTTCTTCCATTTCACTTACGGCATAGTCAACGTTCGCACGAGTCAGTAGAGGCAATTTTGCCAGTGCCGCTTTCGCATAGACCTGGTAAAACTCGTTCGCGTGTAGCTCATCCTTTTGCAACTGTACTTGTTCAGTCAGAACATTGAGCATTCTATTTGCTCTTTGAGCAACCTTGTGAAGCTGGCTGGAATCACTCATCGAAAGTCATCCTTTATGCTGTATTTTTGAATTTAATTAAAAATGCTGCATAAAATAATAATGTATGCGTAGATGCTTGTACATAGCATTCTCTGCATGTTTGGTTCATTTTGCACGATTGAGAGTTACAAGGAGGGCACAAAAAAGCCCCGTTCAGGGGCATCAGTGTTATTTGCTAAGAGCAGCGAATAATCGTTCGAAATCGATAGTATCTATAGCACGCGTAAGCGCCGGAAGTTCAGCCTCAAAGTACCCGTGTCGATCGTAAAAGAAGGGACCGAAGAGCGAGGCATGTTAGATTCTACTTCGCCCCAGCCCGGACACACAGTTAAGCCCATTACCGGCTAAAAGGCTAAAAAACTTCTCTGGATTATCGTGGTAAAGCTGGGAATCAATGGTGGCGGTTAACTCTTCCATAGGGAAGCACACCCGCCCTGTATCCCAGGGATATTTAGTCCGAAGCATAAACATTGCTTTCAGCAATTCACATTGAGCGCGGATCGCGTCCGGTTCATAGCCAGATATGGAGACATAAGCCACGTCCCTCATTCCTGCGTCATCTTTGAAAGTCACGATAGAAGTAACATCCAGCTCTTTTTCGAAAGAGCAAGCAGCATCTACTGGACGCTGAAGTAAATCATTCGACTTAATGCGCTCGAGAATCCCTCCCCACATATCATTTAGATATTCGATATGAGCCAAAACCTTATCAAGACACTCTCGTGTAAACCATTCAGTATGCCCGCCACCGACGCTTTTCTCCCACGGCGCATTCCAGGGGAAAAAGGTTGCGTGTAAAGCCCGCTCAAGATTAACCATTGCCAAACGCGTACCACGATAGACCCGTGAAAGCGCAAAATCGGGACTCACTTGTAGCCCTTTAAACCGTGCCAATGGACCACATGAAATGCCGATTTTAAAAGTATCTCCGTTCTCTGGCACCAGAACGTAGAGGTAGTGTTGTTTCTCTTCTTGCATATCAATACCACTGCTTGATGAGAACCGCGCAAATGTTGACTATGCGCGAAGGTTAATGTGAATAGTTGACTATGCGCGATGTGACTACAGTCAAAAGTTGACTGTAGTCGATTTAACTCCACCAAAGATCGACTATGTAAGATATTGTCGGGAGAAACGTTGACTATACGCGATGAAATGCCCCTAAAAGCCATCTCAATAGCGACTTGCAGAATATTGACGCCAGCAAAAATCCACCAGCGTCAACGAATGTCGCCTATAGTCAACTTCTCGCTATCGCATATAGTCAATATTATGGATTGCGCTTATGGATCTGGAAGCCGATTTTCCTGCCGTTTTTTATCTCTGAAAATTTAAGATATTCAATAGCTTCCAAATCTTTCATGGCTTTTCTGATAACGCTATTTTGCACGCTAACGGATGATTTGAGATTAAGCCTCGCTCTAAGGCGCTCAATGCTGACAGGTGCCGGGTTGGCGGGTAGAGCCTCAAAGAATGTATACAGTACCTTGGCCGTCTCTTTGCGCCCTAGTTTATCCAGCATCTTCAGCTTCAGGATTCGCTTATAGTCAACATAGTAAAGTTCAGATAGCTGTTTCTGCGGCTGGATCTCGATAACATCAAGCTCGGTATTCAGGCTGCTATATGCCAACAAGTTGACGTTAATGTTATTGAGATGACCTTTTGCCGCCGGGAAGCGGAATTTGACAACTGTCTGCTGAATGCGTGTCAGAGAATCATCAATACTTTTACGGAACGCCTTTGAAAGGCGCTTACGTGGATAGCCGCATCGATCGGCAAACTCGGAGAATGGCAGGGTGATTATACCGTCATCATCAGGTGCGTAGTCAAACAACGCGGAGGTTATGCCCACCCACACCTTAAAATCAGTATCCATATCCAGGCGTGGACCATGAATTTCAATTCCCTCATAGCCTTCCTGCTCAACAATTTTGAGGCTTGATAGTTCTTCGGTTGCGTTCGTTGTGTTTGTAGTAACTGACGATCCGCGACGTAGTGCCACATTGGTAGATTTTAAGGTTGGCACAAACACACCTAAGCGCAACAAAGCGATGGGTTGTATAGTGCTATTGTTATTGGGTTTCAGGCTGTGGATTTCTCCTGTATTTCCAGCAACTTCTTCAACGCTAAGGAAGCCTTTATTTTCTTCCGGCATCGTGGTTTCTCCATATGTGGCGCGGCCTGGCGTCATCTGGATTGCAGTTATCAACAACTGTGAATAGTCAGGCTCTAAAATCGCGTACAGTCAATGTTTCTGTCGCGTATAGTCAACAATAAATCGCGTGCAGTCAACAATAAATCGTGCACAGTCAACATAAAATCGCGTATAGTCAATGTTGATCCCATTTCAGGCCAGAAATGGCGCGGCTTACAGCGATCCGGGATCTTCTTTGGATCTTCCTAGGTTCTCTTTAGGATCTGTTTATTGGATCTATGCTGTGGATAAGTTGAATAAACCGGCCAATAAAGCCGGTTGGAAGGAAGCCGTATTATTCTACGCTTTCGATAAGAAGACCATGTTCATAGCATTTAAGCTCATCGCCTTCATACAGGAACTGGTATCCAATACCACCATATTCAGGCACATTAGGGAATAACTCATCACTTACCGAAGAACAAATCACACCAATGCAGCGATCAACGCCTTCTCGTTCTTCAGTGCTGAAAAAATCCTCTTCGGTAAGAACATGAGTACATTGCTCATCAGCATAGGTCGGAAATACATGCTCGATGCAATCCGGGTGTTTTAAACCAAGCTGATCGGCAAGCTCGAAAGCATGACGGTATTGTTCAGATCCTGGCTTGCCAACAGTGATGTGCTCAATTTTGTAGATTGAAGTCGCTTTGTTGATAGTTTGCTTTACTGTTACTTTATCAGACATAAAAATCCCTTTTAGTTACCGCTGATAGCGCGGTTGTAATCATTAACGTTGCGATTCTTCCTGTTAATCCCCATCAGCATCGTTTCTGTATCGAGGATATACGCTGGCAGATCATCAAAATATTCACTGCTAAACTCTGGCATCCTGCACATAAATGCACTTTTTGGGGCAGGGTGGTTAACCTTTGTCGGCGTCGGCGTTAAATTCGCTGATCGACTCCCGGAGCAACCGCTGAGTGTCAGCAGGAATACGCTGGCGAACATTACCCGCCGCAACAAGTTGTTTCTGAACTTCAGCTTTTCGTTCCATTTGCCTGTCAGCATACTTGGCTTGTTCTGATTCATTTTTCACTTCCTGGCTGTGAAAATGTTGCTCTGCTTTGTTCATCGTCTCAATGGTCTGGTTAAGATCCATTATTGACTTATCACGTTCCTTAACAGCCTGATCAAGACTGCCAATTTTCTCCATGGCTTGCTTTAGCTGATGACGTTCCCACGCAAACCCAGCACCAACAAGTGCGCAAATCAGAACAAGAACACCAGTAGCAGCAAGTTTCTCCTTCAAAGACAAAGCTGTTTTTAATGTAGAAAAGAATGACATGTCTTCCTCCTGAAGAAAAATTATCAATGAAGTCCTTTGTTACTGTGTCGCTTTGTTTAATTCATCAAGAACAGAATCAGGAACCAAAGCGGCGATTGCGCTGGCTGTGCTGGCCTTATTTGCTGATGCTTCCGCAAGCGCGGTACCGATAGCATGGTTATAAGCAGTTATGGCTACGTTGGCGCTTTCATTCGCTCGTTCATACTGCTGTTGTAACGCAGTTGTGGGTGCTGTTGTCTGGTTGAAAACAACCCCAAACTGTTCAGTTGCTACTTTCAGAGATTCAATTTGCTCTTCTGTTAGTGCTGGTGGGGGAGTGGCAGTGCCGCCGCCTGAACCAGAGCCTGACGAGCTTCCTGAGCCAGTGTTAAGGGTCTGGTTAATCTCCCCCATAGCCGCGACTAAACTTGATGTATTAAGCGCGTTTACAGCGTCCTCAAGCGATTTAGTAATAGTCACATCACCAATGGCAATAGAGATCGGCAGTTCTGAAACTTCTCGCTCATTAGCACGACAGTAAACATCCCAACCAATATCGAGTTGAAGGAGCATTGACAGATCAGCATAACCAGCCAACAGGTCCGCGTGCTGAGTTGCCAGCCCTCCAATATTCGTTAAACCGGTTGCGGTTGTTCTGATCGTTGAAACATAGCTGGTAATAGTGTCGGGATAGACAATTGTATCCAGAATTAATCCGGTCAATTCTTCTGCAAGCAGTTTTGCTGTGTTAGCACTGTTTCGTGCCGATGTTATGGCACCAGGTGTTTTCATCCCACCGGCGGCGGCCAATTTTTTATATGCGGATAACTGGTAGTCTTTTTCCAGCATGATATCTCCTAACTTACCTGAACCAGGCCGTCTCCGGCTGCAACGGTAGAGCCGCATGAAACAGGATCACCAACGCATACGATCCCTTTCCCGTTGACGGTAAACCATGCCCTGGTTGATATAGCTTGCCCGCCGTGCGTGCTGTTCCCATCGGTATGCTGTGCATATTGCTTACCATCAACTAACACTTCGACTCCGTTGACTTTAAGTAGTGGTTCGCTCTCTACGGGAGGCCTGGATGGGAATCCTCCGTGCCCCGAACAAATGCTGTCTTTTGTTGCAATACTTGCCACGTCATCACCAATGATTTGCTCTGATTTTCGTTATTTTAACTTAGGTTATTTGTGGTCTGTGTGGCGTTTACTTATTGCAAAATTGCTCTAATAAATATTGTTTTTTATGTCGTGTTTTCGGTACCATTCAGCCATCGCCCTTCAATGGGCATTTGTTTGGAGTCGTCAGATGCAGATGGAGCTAATAAGCCGCAAGGAGTTCGATAGCCGTGTAACCAGCGGTGAACTCGACAACTTGCAGGCGATCAAGGTGAAAGAAGGCTTTTGCCTCATTGGGAATCAGAGCGGAACAAATCGCGTTTTTATGCTTCGCCGTACGGATTTGAAGCCATTTGTCTGGAAGAACGAAATTGGTCCCAGCTCATACGCTCAAACGAGGGGGTGCCACAACCTGGCCTTTTTCTACAAAGACGAGCTTTCTGTGGTTGATATTCAAGGGTTACAACATGTTTAAGCACTGGAAAAACATTACTATTTATAAACTTTCTCGTGAGGCGGATCTGACCGACTTAGAAGATAAAAAGAAAATGATCCTTTTCACGCCATGCGGTAGTCAGGATATGGCCAAGTTCGGTTTTGTATCTCCATTTGGTGATAATTCCGAAGTTATCGCTATGCATGGAAATGGTTTTATCCTTGTTGAAGCAAAGCGCGAAACAAAAATTCTTCCCCCGCCGGTTATCCAGCGAGCTATTCAAGAAAAAATTGAAAAACTTGAGCAAGAACAAGCGCGTAAACTGAAGAAAACAGAGAAGGACTCCCTGAAAGACGAAGTTCTGCATTCTCTTCTGCCACGGGCTTTTTCAAAGTTTTCTGTTATCCAGGCGATCTACGACGGTTCAACTAAACGTATCTATATCAATGCCAGCGCGCGGCAGGCAGAGGATATGCTCGCGCTTATGCGTAAGTCTCTGGGTTCTCTTCCTGTTGTTCCCCTGAGTGTTGAAAATCCCATTGAATTAACGCTGACCGACTGGGTACGTGATGGTAGTGCTCCACAGGGATTTCAAATGGGGGATGCGGCAGAACTTAAGGCAGTGCTTGAGGATGGCGGTATTGCCCGAGTGAAAAAGCAGGACTTGGGAAGTGATGAAATATCCACACACCTGGAAGCTGGCAAGCTCGTCACTAAGTTGGCACTCGACTGGCAGAACCGCATTAAATTTACACTGGACCATAACTTCAGCCTTACCAGCGTCAAATTTGCGGATGAATTGCTTGAGCAGAATTCTGATATTGATAGTGAAGATGTTGCGCAGCGACTGGACGCAGATTTCTTCCTGTTGACCAGTGAAATTTCGTGCCTGGTTGATGCTCTGGTAAATGCCCTTGGTGGAGAGGCTAAGCAGTGAAAGAGCTGTGCTATGGATCTGTTTGCAGTGGAATTGAAGCCGCGAGTATTGCCTGGGAACCGTTGGGTATGCGTCCGGTGTGGTTTGCTGAAATCGAGTCTTTTCCATCTGCCGTTCTTGCGCACCGCTGGCCCCATGTCGCCAACCTTGGCGACATGACAAAACTTGCCAAAAAAGTCCTGGCTGGGGAAATCGAATCCCCTGATGTGCTCGTCGGGGGTACGCCTTGTCAGGCATTCAGTATCGCGGGCTTACGTGGTGGGCTTGATGATGAACGCGGCGCGCTAACTTTGAAGTATGTGGAGCTTGCAAATGCAATTGACGACAAACGGTCTGAGTCCTTCCTCAAACCGACAGTTATCGTCTGGGAAAATGTCCCAGGAGTCTTGTCATCGGCAGATAACGCCTTCGGATGTTTCCTTGCTGGATTGGCTGGAGAAGATGTGCCATTTGAACCAGGTGATCGACCTGAATCAGGAAAAAGCAACGCGTTCTGGCGGTGGGATGGCAAAACCGGTTGCCATGTTCCAAAGTGGCCGCAGTGTGGTTGTATTTATGGACCGCAGCGAAAGGTGGCCTGGAGAATCCTTGATGCCCAATACTTCGGAGTGGCACAACGACGCCGACGCGTGTTTGTTGTCGCAAGTGCTCGAACAGACCTCGATCCCGCAACGGTACTTTTTGAGTTCGAAGGCGTGCGCCGGAATATTGCGCCGAGCAGAGGCGAGGGGAAGGAAGTTGCCGGAAATGTTGGAAATGGCATTAAAAGCGGGAGCCATTGGGATAACCCTGTAAATCCTCACCCGACACTTAACCAGTCACACAATACTGGTGGGATCGGTGCAAGTAACCAGGAGATTTTTGCGCAGCGAGGCAGCGGACTTGTGTATTGCATGGCGCATGGGCAAGGGGGGGCAGAAATAAAAAATGATGGGACATCACCTACTCTTACTTGTAATCATGAAGCTCCAATTGTGTTTTCTTGCAAGAAAACTATTGCGTTTACAAGCAAAAATTATGGGCAGGATGCGGGTGTTGAGATTTCCCCAACTTTACGAGCTGGTAACTCTGCTAATAGCAATCAAAACGCGGGATGCCCACCAGCTGTTGCGTATTCGCTACAACATGCACAAATTGGGCGAAAAGATGATGCTGGACCGCAGGGTAAAGGGTGGCAAAAAGAGATAAGTTTTACTCTTGATTCCCGCGCTACAGCTGACGCCGTTGCGTTATCTTTTGGGGGGCAGAAAAGTATTGAAAAAGGCGAATTAGGTGATAATGGTTACTTACCTCATATGATGAGTGTTCGCCGTCTTACCCCTATCGAATGTGAAAGGCTGCAAGGTTTTCCTGATGGGCATACGTTGATCCCGACGGAAAAGCGTAAAAAAGTTAATTCAGATGAACTGGCATATCTTCGCAATCACTATCCAGATTTAAGCGAAGAAGAGGCCGCGATGCTTGCAACTGACGGACCGCGTTACAAAGCGATCGGCAATAGTATGGCGATACCAGTAATGCGCTGGATTGGCGATCGGATTACCAAGGCTGCATGTCGGCAGAATGAAGGGAATGAAACAAAAGAGCGAAAAGTTAAACCAGCGGCAGAATTCGAACGGTCCATATTCAAATGGGCTGGTGGAAAATTTGGTGTTCTGGAACAAATCTTTCGCTATTTGCCAGAAGGGAAGCGCCTGATTGAACCTTTCGTCGGTGGCGGAGCTGTCTTCATGAATGCCGGATACCAGGAAAATCTGCTAAATGATGTGAATGCTGACCTGATTAACTTTTACAAGACTCTGCAACGCGAGGCGCATTCACTTATCACACTGGCACATCGGTTTTTCCAGGACTACAACACACAGGAAGGATACCTGGCAGTACGGAATGCGTTTAACAAACAAGTCTATGATGATTTACATCGCGCAGCGGCGTTTTTGTTCCTGAACCGACATTGTTTTAACGGATTGACGCGTTACAACCAGGCCGGTGAGTTCAATGTCGGTTATGGGAAGTATAAAACTCCGTATTTCCCATTGCAGGAGATGGAAGCCTTCCTTGGTGCGGAAGGGCGTTCTGAGTTTGTATGTGGTGATTTTGCTGCGGTGATTGAAGCTGCCGGAGAAGGAGATGTCATTTTTTGCGATCCGCCATATGAACCGCTTCCAAATACAGAGGGATTCACGAACTATTCCGGTCATGACTTTAAGTTTGAAGAGCAAAAACGCCTGGTGTCTCTGTTGACGGATGCACATCGCCGAGGTGCAAAGGTTCTAATTACTAACAGTGGCGCGCCAAATATCAGAGAGCTTTATCATGACAGTGGCTTCAGAGTGGAACCTCTTTTTGCCAGACGTTCTGTGTCTTGTAAGGGGGACACTCGAGGTGTAGCTCATGACGTTCTAGGTATATTGCTCTAATAAATTTATTAGTGTAATATAGCCTCAATGAATCGTGATTTATAGAGCGATTTAGCTGTTAGCCGCGACAGGCGCGGCGGTAAGCATGGCTGGGCCTAGTCCTCCCAGACAAACCACCGAGTTGCCAGGTTGACCATGCGCCTAAGTGGCAACTCCGAAGTGCGTTACGAGCTTCCAGTTTGCCCATCTTCGGGTGGGCGTTTTTTTTCAGGGTTTTCGTCATGGTTAGCGACTTTGCGGCGGTTTAGAAACTGACCATTAAAGTAAATGCAAACGATGATCTGATGATGGTAGCGGCCTAAGAAGCCAGACGCCACGGGGTATGAGTCGTCCCCCGTCAAAAAATCGACCGCAGAGTGTCCCCGTCTGTGTATTAGGGAACGGGGAGGCATAACAGGCAAGGGCGCTGGTTCGATTAACCAGATGAGCGAGAAGGGGCCATCTTTTTGGTCAGCGTCCTTACCTGTTACGTCCTTTTTCATTCGGCGTAACAGCAATTGCTTTTAGCAATTCAGGAATTTCGTCTTGCTACGGGTATATCCCGTCATGCTGAAGGCGCTAATCACGCTGGAAGCCAGGGTTAT
This sequence comes from Salmonella sp. SJTUF14076, assembly GCF_015534835.1. Lineage (NCBI taxonomy): Bacteria > Pseudomonadati > Pseudomonadota > Gammaproteobacteria > Enterobacterales > Enterobacteriaceae > Salmonella > Salmonella sp. SJTUF14076. Next base: position 79,330 of record NZ_CP064676.1, read on the forward strand.
GCATCCCCTGTTACCGAATTGCAGTCAGGGCGCGGTGCGCCGAAAAGCATACGGAGGTGGAAGCCCTCGCCGGAGACGTACCCGGCAAGTGATGGTGTAGCTCAGCGGTTAGAGCGGTTGACTGTTAATCAACGGGTCGATGGTTCAAATCCATCCACCATCGCCAATGCCGGTTTAGCTCAGTTGGTAGAGCGCCTGCCTTGTAAGCAGGATGTCAGCGGTTCGAGTCCGTTAATCGGCACCAGCACAACAGGTAAGGGTATTTTGCGACGTCGGAGATCGCCGAGCTTGGCAGAGGGTTCGAATCCCTACGAAGTACCCTTACCGTTGTGATGAAGTGCAGCTCTTTGAAGCAACCAGAAGATAAGCATCTGGCTTCACAACATAAACCGCAGGAACGACCAATAAACGGTAGTCCGTATGGAGAACACCCCGTTGAGGAAGAGGCCTGGCCGGAACCGTAACCGGCACTACAACGTTGAGAACACTGGCGTAACGGGGTCATATCCCAATCTACAGGTCCACCAAGAATGCTCTTTCCGTTGCGGTGAATGCGGCTAAGCGCACGCGGGGAAATGGTTATATCTGTCCATTATTTCTCCTTGTTTCCACGTCCACGGTGGATAACCAGCCAAAGGACACCGGGAGGCACCCGGCACCGCAACCTTATTTCCCAACCAGTAATGAGGTTAATAAATGCTCGGCATTCTCAAAAAGAAATTCCGCAAAGCGGCTGGCGGAGTCAAGAAGATGGAAAACCGTGATGCGGTGGAAGCGACTGTCTGGGGCGCATATTCCATTGCATACTCTGACGGCACCTGCGATGCGAAAGAAATTGCAGTATTGGAAAAAACCATTGCAGCACTTCCTGCCTTTGCGCCGTTCTCCGGTGAAATTGCCCAGATGAGCGCCAATATTCGCGCTCAATATGAAGCCTCGCCGCGCCGAGCGAATGCCCAGGCTTTACGTGAACTGGCTGACGTGTCTGGAACTAATGATGCGGTAGATGTTCTGTGCCTATGCATTGATATTGCTGACCAGGATGGCATTGGGGCAGAAGAGCAGGAGCAATTGAAGAAAATTGCCCAGGCTCTTCAATTGCCACTGGAACAGTATATCTGATGGTTATAAAAGCACGTCTAATTCTGGCTTTGGTTTTTCTCGTGCTATCTGTGCTGGTGGATTTCACCAGCACAATCCTGTCGGTTTTATCCGACGGGGCGTTGGTAGCAGTAGCTGTAACATTGGTATGGCCGATATTTAAACCAGCCTCGAAGGATCAGTGATGAGCTTCTGGGATTTTGCAGATAAGTATCCAATTGTTCTCATTATCATTGTTGCCATAGTTGTAGGCGGTATTGTTAGCGCCATTGAAGCACTTAGGAAACAGTAATCCGGCCCTTTAGCTCAGTGGTTAGAGCTGGCGACTCATAATCGCACGGTCACCGGTTCAAGTCCGGTAGGGGCCACCATATTTGGTTGTAACACGGCGTCTGGCACATGCGTCGTTAGCGGTCTGGTGACGTTAAAGGGGTTACCTTTTCCCCTAGCTCAGGCAACAAACCAGGTAGCCGGAATGTGCAAGCCCCGTTCATAGCGTCGGACTGCGGATTCACCATCTTGGCGATTCGGTGTGACAGCCGGGAAGAGTCCGGCGAATTAATCCTGATTTTCTGGTGATGACTCATATCGTTAGGAGTGATTTGAGTATGCCGATTATATCTGACATTCAGCACGCCTGGGTGGAGTGCTAATGTCTGCATCCCCTCTTGAATCCATGCCAAATTCCCTTAGTGCAGAACAAGCTGTACTTGGTGGCTTAATGCTTGATAACTGCCGCTGGGATGAAGTGGCAGATCGTATAGTTGCTGATGATTTTTATACCAATGCTCATCGTGAAATTTTCAGTGAGATGGAGAGGTTATTAAGTCATGGCAAACCGATTGATTTGATAACACTTGCTGAAGCACTTGAACAGAACGGTAAATTAGAACGCGCCGGTGGTTTTGCGTACCTTGCGGAGATGTCAAAGAACACGCCCAGCGCGGCAAATATTTGTGCTTATGCGGATATCGTTCGTGAACGCGCGGTTGTTCGTGAAATGATTTCCGTCGCAAATGAAATAGCTGAAGCTGGATATGCGCAGGATGGCCGGGGCAGCAATGAATTGCTGGATATGGCCGAACGCCGCGTTTTTGAAATAGCTGAAAAACGACAAAAGAGCGGTAGTGGTCCAAAAGATATCGCCAGCATTCTCGATGCAACGGTATCTCGCATAGAAGAGTTGTTTCAGCGACCGCATGATGGTGTAACGGGACTTGATACCGGATTTACCGATCTCAATAAGAAGACGGCAGGGCTTCAGTCGTCCGATCTCATCATTGTCGCCGCCCGCCCATCTATGGGGAAGACCACGTTTGCGATGAATCTCGTCGAAAATGCCGCAGTTCGTAACGATAAGCCCGTATTGGTTTTTAGCCTTGAGATGCCGAGCCACCAGCTGATGATGCGCTCACTGGCTTCTCTTGCACGCGTTGATCAGACTCGTATTCGAACAGGGCAACTTAACGACGAGGATTGGGCGCGGGTTTCTGGCGCAATGGGTATTCTGTTGGACAAGCAGAATATTTTTATTGATGACTCAAGCGCCCTGACGCCGACAGAGCTACGTTCCCGCGCTCGTCGTGTTTATAAAGAAAATGGTGGTTTGAGCATGATTATGATCGACTACCTGCAACTTATGCGCGTCCCGGAGCTGCAAGATAACCGAACGCTGGAAATTGCCGAGATTTCTCGCTCACTGAAGGCGTTGGCGAAGGAATTACAAGTACCGGTGGTGGCATTGTCACAACTTAATCGATCGCTTGAACAGCGTGCGGACAAACGACCGGTAAATTCAGATTTACGTGAATCAGGAGCAATTGAGCAGGACGCAGACCTGATCATGTTTTTGTATCGCGACGAAGTTTATCACCCGGATAGCGAAATGAAGGGCATTGCCGAGGTAATTATCGGAAAGCAACGAAATGGCCCAATTGGCACGGTGAGATTGGCTTTTAACGGCCAATACTCACGGTTTGATAACTATGCTGGTGCTGACTGGCAAGAGGATTATTAATGCAATGGAATGAGGAAAAGCCGATGAACATCCTGATCATTGGGCGAAAATTTGAAGCTATCAGTGATGTGAAAACATATACGGAAATGTGGGCTTACAACCTGGCCTGCGCCTTTAGTGAGGCAGGGGTAACATTGCAATACCATCGTCCATATTCCCCCGGCGTCGAAAGCCCGGAGGATTATGTTGAAGCTGTGTTGACCGCTGCGACCTCGTGTTCTGCGAAAGCCATTTTAGCGCCAGGATTGCGGTATTTTACTACGGTGCCCAGGGAAATAGGCGTGCAACTGCGTCGTCGATTCACTGGATGGGTAGCCCAGGTATACGACGGTTCTATGCTGGATTCGGCACCAGTCGATATTACTTTTACTGTCCGCGATGATACCTGGCGGTACCTGGATAATCCAGGCAGGTTAGAGCGTCATAATCGCTTTAACAAACATGTTGGATGGGCAGCGAATCAGGATCTGTTCCATCTGGAAACCAAAACAGACGATGTTCTGCGTATTTTTGTAGACCACGCTGCATTTGATGTTAGTGGGTTTGATCACTCCTTAAGTATCCTTATGAACCTTCAGCGTCTGACCGTTCCGTATGAGGCCAGAACGTTGACCGATGACGGATTGATTACCATTGATCCGGGGAATATATCGGTAACCCCATACAGACGGACGCCGGTACCAGCAACCGAATTTGCAGCTGAATTGCGTAAGAGTGACGTGTTTATCGTTACGCATCCCGAAAGCCTTGGATTAACTGTACTTGAGGCGGCAATGTGCGGGGCGTTGGTATTAACGCCTCCCGATTGCCTTCCGCCAGATCGCTTGGCTTTGGTGAACCATATGGTTATCAAGTCGCGGATTGATTGGGATGAGGTTATTGCTCGCGTTGATCGCGTGAAAAATGCTGAAAAGGTCCAGTGTCACACCTGGTCGGCAATTGCGGAAAAGATGCTTGAGACGTTTATCACGCAGAAACCGTCGTGCGGTAACGGATAAAAAATTGAACCCGTCATAACAGAAAAGCCCGAACGCCGGGCTTTTCTTAAGCCTTGTCAACAGAGACTTGAGCGGCTTTTATGGATAGATTCCCGCTGGCCTCTATCGCCATACTTCCCCCCGCCTTCAGGGCGACATCCGCGCCTGACTTTATATCGAGATTTCCTGCGGAAGAGATGAATGCCGGACCTTGAGAAATGGCATATAACTCCCCGGCCTCGTTGAACCCGATTGTTGTTCCACTTTTCAAGTGCGTAACGGCCCAGGCTCCGCCCGCCGTCCGGATCTCCATTAGTCCGTTCCGCGACGAAATAAAGTCTTTTTTGGCGCTGGTTGATGGTTGTGCTGGTGCACCTTCAACTTCAGGCGGTACATAGCCTTCACCTTGTCCTGACGCTTCAGGCGGCACATTGGGAGCGCCACCGGATGCATCCTGTGCATAACCGATTATCAATGGCCATCGCGAATCCCCATTGTAGGGAAATTCTACCCATACTTTATCGCCGGGCAGAAATGGTGAAAACGTGTTTGCATTGGACAATATGGCTTCTGCCCACGGCAATGAGGCATCTGGTAGCCCATCCATCATGCCGACAACGCGTATTTGCGTACGCATCAGACCTTTAGGGTCATCGACGCTTACCACTACAGCCCGATACTTCCCTGTCAAACTACCCATTCACCACTCCTAACTGTGCACGGCTGACAAAACGGAAGCGGTCTTCGAAATGAGTCACGGACATCACTATCATTTTGTCAGGGATAGATTCATCGAGTTCTCCGTCACCTGCCGTGTTATGCACGACAATTTTCAGCGTCGTACCCGGAGTTAGCACGGCATTTCCTTCCACCAGCATATCGAGGCGGGGGAGAATGAATTTGTTGTAGTTCGCCAGCGCGGTAGGATCGGGATTGCTCGTAAATTTAATGGGGTCTTCCTGGTTACCTGAGTAAACCACACCTTTGGTCATGTCATAACTGGCCATTCTGTAATTATGGCGGCGCTGGTATTCATAATCGGCATTCAGGATGTTGAACTGACTAATTGTAAATCCGGATGTGTTGGGATTGGCGGACTCATAAGTAAGCGATGGAGCGGCGTTTGCCATTTTTTCCATACTTTTAAAATTGATCGTCCCCCTGGATGCCCAGCACATAGAACCGGTATCCCTGGCTATCTCCTGCAATACCTTGGTCGGTTTTTCTCCAACATTTAGGTGGTATGTGGATGTTTTTCTGAATGAGTCAGCATTTACCTTCAGACCAGGGGCAAGAGAGGAAACTACGGCTGATGGGGGCTTATCAACAAAATACTGTGCGCTGGTGGACGGAACTTTTAATAACCGCACCGGGTTACTAAACGCGTAAATCAGTACAGTATCGTCCTTGCGCGGCGCTTTAAGAACAAAGAACTCTTCCGAGAAGAGGATGCCGCCATGACCTTCCGGATCACCAAGTGAAACGGTCAGTATTGTCCCAAATTTCACCCCCAGCTTATTGACCACGTAAGCCGTTGAATCCCTGACCATGAGCATAAGCTGGGGACCAGATAGCTCCCCGGGTTCGACATAGGTACATCCTACGATCATTTCGCGAGGGATTTCGTTCTGCCCAATTGAAACAGATTGCAGGAATAGCTGAGTGCGTTTTGAATCAGTTTCCGGGGCTGTGGTGGTCTTTGTGGCCATCTCATTCCTCCAGAATTTTCGCTTTTACCGTTATGGTGCCGGTGGTTTGCTGCATATAAGCCAGGATAGGAAGCTCCGCCACTACTGTGAGGTTCAATCCAACCGCGAACAGCCTGTTGTCGGCGGTGCCGGTGGTCAGATCCTGAAATGCGATTGATTTTTGCCCTTCTATGTAACAGGTAACCGGTATCTCATAACCGCCGACATTGGCAGTGTGAGTGAAAGATGCCTGCCCGAGGCTGGCATACATTCGTAGCCAGAATGCTAATGCAGTTGTAACCATCCCAAGAGATTCCTTCTCGTCACTGGCTATCCATAGCGAATATTCCAGTGAGAAAGGGATAGTCGATACCAGGGCTTCAATCTCATCATTTTCATTGGTGACATGCCCTTCATCGTAATTATCCCGGCACAGTTCACCTTCATAAATTGAAAATGCGGGAGAACGAGACAGATTCACAAGCGGCATTGCCAGCTTATTTACCGGGCCAGCAGAGGCTGTATCTTTGCGCCCGGCGCGATCGGCTTCAAATGACGACAACCACTCCTTCACATCACTAAAAGTGCCGAGCGTTATGCGATCTCTTGGTGTGCGTTTCAGGAACTCCCGGAACGACTGGTTAATGCGATCATTAAAGCTGACAACTTGTGAGTCGAACGCTTCGTTTAAAGCCTGTGCGAGCGCCGAATCAATGCCATCAATAGTGGCAAATTCCAGCTTACCAGTTGGAGTAAGACCTTTTTTCTTAAAGATGGCCAGTAGCCATTCCTGATTATTCAGAATCACCGATGAAATTCCCTTCAAAGGCGCGTGAAGGCACGCAATAAAACAAACTGCCTACCCTGGCAGTGCCGTAATTGAATATTTTATGGATGTACCAGAAGCGGCGAATGGTTGTGCCGTCTGACAGCTGTTCCAGCCATTCGAGCATAGAACCCACTGGCACATTGACGGCGGCTAACCGAAGGATTAAAGCACTGTCGCTAATTCCCGTATTATCACTGCCGTCGTATAGCGCGTAGAAGGCGTCCATCTCATCCGGGCAGTCGAGGGCCGTTATCAGTTCTGGATCCTGATAGTCATATATGCGTTGGTTCGGTTCTATTATTTCAGGTGCCGTTTCAGGTGCATTTTTGTTTCTGTAAGGTATTGCGCGATACAGAACTGCATCGAATGAGTCAGGGTCTAGCTTGATTGCTTTGAGCCAGTCCATCCGCACAAGGTTATTAAAAACTGCATGACCTTGATAACGGTGGCGCACACCAGAATCACTAAGCAGGCCGTGATCCAGATTGGGAAGGTGATTGTCCTCCACAGGATCAACAATATTACCAACGTTAACACCATCGGTTTCGATTTCAGCATCAATATCTTCCTCTTCAATCAGTTCAGAACCTTCGCCTGGAATATCCGGATCCGATTCGGTGTCCGGGAGGTTATCACCAGTCACTTGTTGTGATGGTTCTGTGTCCTCAAACATGTCATCAAAGAAACCAGCCATCGATTATCCTTTCCGTTTACGGGCTTCGTTAATTTGTGTCTCAAGAATGCTTCGCGCCTGCGCGGTGGCAGCGGCCTTGTCCATTCCCTGACTCATGAAAAACTTTATGAGGTTGTTCGCCTGCGTTTGCAGGGCTTTTTTGAGAGCGTCGGCTTCAGCGCGAGCCTGGGCTTCCCTCACCAGCGAGGCTTTTAGTTCGGCATTCTTCCTGTTTGCCGTGGTGCGAGCTTTTTTTAACAACCGGCGAACGTTGTCCGTGGCGCTATCTTTGGCGCGTAGTTTTTTGCCTAATGCATCCTGAGATTTCAGATATAACTCATACTCACGCGCCGCTTTAGCCTGATCCGTCGTTGTTGTCCGGTTGCGCGCGAGCGATTTAGCCAGTTCGCCTTTGAAATAGGTTGTTGTCTTCCGCTTGTCATCGCCGAAGGCCACCTGTTCAGCTGCTTTTTCCAGGGCAATAATGATGGCCTTGTGCCATGTGGGAGACTGAAAACGCGTCATAGCGTGCAACACATGTTTGCAGGCTACACCAGTCAGATCAGGGTTGCGGATTTTGGGGAATGCATACTCTTTTGGCGGCGCGACAGCATAGTTACCAGCAGTGGCCATATAACGATACCAGTATTGATGGCGTCCACAATCACAGTCGAAAGATACCCGGCCCTTGCAGAGATCGGCAGCGATTCGGGCTTTTTTCGCACCGTCTTCAGCAATTTCCTCAACGGCTTTATCCCATTCCTCAAATCGAATTCTGACACGGTGATGCTGGTGGACCGACTCATCCGAGGCATTAACAGATATCAATGCAAGGTTGTGTTTTAGCCCGAGGAATGTCGCGGCTTTGATCCCTGTGCCATCAGAAACCTTGTTGTTAGCGCGTTTTATATCAATGCTGGTGGACTGCGCCACCAGCTGAGCATAGGTAATGCCGGGTACCGTGCTCTTGAATTTGGTTTTATGAGCCTGCCTTGAGGTGTTGAAACTGCGTATATCTTCGGGCGTAAAGTAGGTGCCATCTTTCTTTTTCCCAAGGCTGAGGAATGCCTCAAGTTCGCGGTTACGCATCCCCATAATCCTTGGGGTGAGTGTACGTCGCGCGTTTCGCCGATTCTGACGCTGCTGTTTACGGATAAGATCGAAGACCTTGTTAAAGTCTTTTGCACTTAATCCATCAGTCTGATAGCGACCAAGGTTGTCGCGAGCATATTCAGTTGGCATTCAATTCCCTTACGCAATGGATAATGTCCCTATTACCTGGCCGTCGTATTGGAAATGGCGAATCATTTCGCGGATCCAGGTGGCAGGTGGGAGTTTTAATTTTTTGCCAACAGTCATACCCTGAGACTCATCCTCAAGCCCGGCGGCGAGCGTCACAACCCAGCGTAGCTCTGCTATGCCCCACATACGGTAAGCCAGCAAATCCGGGCGATATTGCTCATCGGGAAGAACGTAATAAATCGTCAGATTCTTGTCGTTCGATTCACACATAAGCATCACCTCTTTGCGCAGCTCTGCCCTGAGTATTGGATCGGCTATGTTGCGGTCGTCATACCGCGACAGAGGATATTGCCGGGTGCTTTGGGTTGTAGTGATTGATGTAGCCATAGTCAGCCTGCCAGAAATAGATGATGGTGATTCTACTGCTAGTCATTTGTTGATTATTTAACTCAATAAAAGAAAATTATTAGTGCAATTTTGGTTGTGAAATGTATCATTCTGCCCTTAAGTAGGTTCTTCACGAGGAAACAAAATTGGCAGAACGTGTTGATGATGCAGAGCTGAGCATGAATCAGTTAGAAGCTCTCAAAGACATGGCCATCGATAACATCAGAAAGCAGGCACAGGTCGTGAGTCAGGTATTTACAGGGAAGTGTCGTTACTGCAATGAACCGATTGAATCAGGCATCTATTGTGACGCTGAGTGTGCACAATGGCACAGGGAAGAGCAGGCCGCAAAACAGCGTAAATATGGCATGCGACCGGCAGGATTTGACTGATTATGTTGCGCTTTACTGAGGAAGAGTTTCAGGCTTTTAGTGAGCGTCGAAATAAGGGGCGGTCCAGGCCAAAAACCAAAAAGGATCCATTCTTATCGCTTGCGCCGGTAAAAGAAGTTTCTCCACATGCGAAGGCACTTGCAGCACTGGCAAAGAACCCAGACCTGCGCGACGGAAATTGCGAGCACTTCGAGCAGGTTTTCATTTTTGATTACTTCGAACGCAAGCACCCTGACATCTATGATCTGTTGCATGCAACGCCTAACGGAGGGAAGCGTTCAAAAGCAACCGCTGGGAAAATGAAGGCTGAAGGGCAGAAAAAAGGTTATCCGGACATGAGTCTCGATAAAGCATGCGGTATTTATCACGGCATGCGAATTGAGCTTAAAGAACCAAATGGTAAAGCCCCGACGAAAGAGCAGATCGCCTGGATGCGCAGGCTTAGAGAGGAAGGCTACTACGTTGTTCTTGCGTATGGTGCAGAACAAGCGATTACCGCCATCCTGGAATACATAAGCCTTAAAAAGGGTGAGGCTATTGAGCATGTATTGAACGGCGATAAGTGGTTGTCTGTCGCTTAAAATAATAAATTAATTAGTGCATGTACACTCTTTGTGGTAGTGCACTTTAACATCGGGAGAATAATCGTGTCATCCAAGGTTAATTATGAGTCGCTGGCATCGGTCATGCCGCGTAATGAACAGGAAACAGATGCTGTAGTGGACCCTGTAATCGCTGAAATGAATGCTCGCCTGGAGGCTGAATTTGCAGCTGAGAATGAACATACCACCCAGGGCGACTAGGACTGTTTTTTGTGTCGGTAGCGGTCCGTCACTCACTCGTGAGGACTGTGCTGCTATAGAAAAAACTGGCTGTTCAATCATCGCGGTTAACAATTCCTGGCAGATGTTCGATGACATTTATGCCTTATACGCCGGTGATTTGTCATGGTGGAAGCAATACGGATCCACCATACCGGGAGGGAGATTCCGCAAAGTGACAGCCAACCTGGCGGCGGCGAAATCATTTTCGTTGGAGTACAGGCGATATTGTGGACCGGCGGAAGGGGTAAATAGCGGCGCGCAGGCTATCAGTCTGGCTGCTGAATCAGGGGCTGAAGTAGTGGTATTAGTCGGCTATGACTGTTCTCTGCAAAACGGCCTTCATTGGCATGGCGCGCACCCTCAAGCCCTACGGAATCCAACGCAGGTGTCTATTTCAAAATGGCAACAGCAGTTCCTGGATACCCGCAAAAAACACGCAGATTTACATATTTTGAATGCAAGTAGGAGCAGTGCAATTCAATGTTTCCCAAGAATAAATTTAGAGGCAGTGATCGCGTTATTATCGTCGGCAGTGGCCCAAGCGCCGCAAACTTTGTTGCGCCGCGCGGAGTGCCGATTATAGCGGTCAATGGGGCCATCGACTGGCTGAACCGCGCTTCTTATTTTTTCACACTTGATCCATCGCCAGACAATATGCGGCGCGTTGGTCGTGGCCGCCGTCGCCGTGGTGTTTGTTATTGCATGGCACTACCCGATGTTAAAGAACGTGAAGTCAGAGATGGCGTTCTGTGCTTCCGTCGTGTGGCTGAACGCGGCATGGAGCCAAACAATACGAATTCTCCCGAGTGGTGGGCGTGGCGCTGGTCCGCACATTTCGGACTTTGCGAAGATGAGAATGAAATTGCCAGCGGCAATAGTGCATATGGTGCTCTGAACCTGGCTTTCCATATCGGATTCAAACATGTCGCCCTGGTGGGCGTTGACGCTACACAAGAACCACGCGTTCACTCCGGCGGCACGCCAAAAAATCTAAGTCACCTGCCTTTGTTATTCCAGTCTGCGCGTGAACGGATTGACGTTGTTTCATGCGGGAAAATGGGAGGTATTCCGCAGATGACTCTTAAAGAATGGCTGAAGAATACATGATGGCACCCACAATTTATCACCGTATCGACGGTACCAAATACAGGAATGTCTGGGTTGTTGGTGATCTGCATGGTTGCTACACCAGACTGATGTCCGAACTCCATCGTGTGGATTTTGACCCGGCGCAGGATTTACTGATATCGGTCGGCGACCTTATCGATCGCGGTACTGAAAATGTCGAATGTCTGGAACTATTGCAGATGCCCTGGTTCAGGGCAGTGATGGGGAACCATGAGCGGCTGATGATTGATGCGTTAAGTCCAGATGGCAACGTGAATAACTGGCTAATGAATGGCGGACAATGGTTCTTCATGCTGGACACTGATCAGGAAATATTAGCTTGGGCGCTGGTGGAGCTGGTAAAGCGTCTGCCCTATATCATTGAGTTGAACACCGGGCAAGAAACTATCGTTATAGCCCATGCCGACTATCCGGATAATGAATACCAATTCGGTAAGGAGGTGCCGCTTTTCAACGTTGTCTGGGCGCGCGAGCGTATCAGTGATTCGATGGATGATATTGGTGGCGAAATTTCGGGCGCAGATCGTTTTATCTTTGGTCACACTCCGGTGAAAAGCCCGAAGACATTCTGGAATCAGCAGTATATCGACACTGGTGCCGTATTTTGCGGAAACCTGACATTGATGAAAGTGAAAGGTGATGGTGCAGCATGAAGATTGCTTTAGTTTTTCGCTCTGGTGGTGACTATAACGCTTCCGATGTGCAGTGGCTGGTTAATCAACTGCCAAAAGGCTATGAAATTATTTGCCTGACAGACCTGAAGCGTTTACATGTACCTGGCGTCAAAGTTGTCCCATTGATCAACCAGTGGCAAAAGTGCCGTGGCTGGTGGGCGAAAATCGAGTTGTTCCGACCGGATATAACCGATGATCTGTTCTATCTGGATTTGGACACGGTTATTGCCGGTGATATACGCCCAATCCTAGAGCATCCACCAACCAGCTTCACCATGCTTAGGGATTTTTACCATCCACAATATCGTGGCAGCGGTGCCCTGTGGATACCAAATAGTGTTAAAGCGCATATCTGGAGTTCATTCTGGCAAGATCCGGAAGGTTGGATTTCTCGTTGTGTCACTACTGAGTGCTGGGGTGACCAGGGGTTCTTACGAAAGGTTATGGGCGATGATACACCAGCATTTCAGGATCTGTATCCAGGATGGTTTGTAAGTTACAAGGCCGATGTTGTGGAACCTGGTTCAAAATATGCGAGCGCGCGTTACTCCAGGGGGAATGGGGCATTACCAAAAGACTGCCGAATAATCTTTTTCCACGGCAAACCGCGACCTCGCGAAGTGTCAGAGGATTGGCTTCCCCTTATCAGCTCGTTTTTTGAGCGAGAATCAGAATAATATTGCTCTAATAATTCCATATTTTTAAAACGTGATGTACACTCATCACGTTTTTTATTAGAGCAATCTACAAGGTGCACTATGTGGCCATTCCGACGGAAATATCACTACTGGCTGATCGCCTTTGTTACGCCGACCGGCGGTATCAGGCATGTCATCACCAGGTATCGCAACAAGAGACTCACCTTAGCCAGAATTTTACAGGCTGCCATAGGTGAGGGACTGGATACAAATTGCGTAGTCCTTCCTCCTTCATACTTAGGAAAAATGACCGAAGCACAAGCTAATACGGAACTTTGAAATGAGCACTTCAGCACAAAACCAATCAATCGAAAATGTATCTATCCCTGATGTCCTGAATGCCGGTATCCCGGCCATTATCCAGAACATCCGGGCCGCGCAACGCCGCGTTAGTTGTGATGACCTCACAGCACGTTTTTTTGATAATGCGGTTCAGTCAGCGGAGATGCTTCACGCACAGCTTATTGATGTTTATAACGCAGAAGCTGATAGCCATAACTCCCTGGTAGATGCAGCTGAAAATATGCAGTTGGATCTCGGTCTGAAGGGTAAAGAAATTGAAGAGCTTCAGCTGCAAATTGAACATTTGAAACGCCAGCAACAGGACGCGATCGACGATGCGACGCATGACGCCAACCAGCGTGCTGATAATGCCGAACGTATAAGCATTGAGCTGGAAACAAAACTCAATGAAATGACCGCGATGGTTGAACTGCGGAACTCACAGATTTCAACGCTAAAATCTCAATATAAAGAGATCATGAAACTTGATCCTTTTAACCTTGAGAAACGCTATAACAAAGCTAAAAGCGAGCGACAGGAACTGCGTAAGCAGGTCGCCGACCTTAACCAACAGCTCAAAAAAACTATTAAAGATGCAAGCGAAGCGCGCGTGGCATTTGCTAATAAAAAAGCAGAGGTTACCGCGCTGGTTAATGAGAATGCCAAATTTGCGACGCTCAAGAAGGAAATGTATGGCATTACTGAGCGCCGTTTCCCTGCAAGCAAACTTCATCCGACGTTAGGGCAAATCTCCTTCTTCCCGCGCCTCCTGGCTTATGGGATCTCATCGCCTAAAGAGTTCAATAACGAGCGTCCTTATATCGTTTCTAAGCTGGACTTTGCTTATCAGTTCTGCTGCGACATGGGCTATGCCATTGATATCCGAATCAACGAATGGTTGATGCCAAACTTCCAGCCGCTGGCCATTTTCCGCGAGTTCCAGCCGGAAGGTTGGGTAGAGTTCTTCCATGAATTGATCTGTAAAGAGATGGAAAGCCGCCGCCCGGAACTGGTCCGCCGTGTCGAGTGGGCGCAAGAGGTTATGTTGGCAGATGCAGAGCTGCCGTTCGAACCGGAATTTATTGATGATCTGGCAGCTAAAGGGCTGCATACCCTGTTTGATGTGGTTACCCGCCGTCATGAGCAGTTGGTTGTCGAATTGGGTTTAGAGGAAACAGCGGCAAGAAGACTTCTCGATGTTTGCTATGCACGTAGCGATGCATGGGAAAAAGAGAACGGCGGCACTATTTACGTTCGCTGACAGTTACAGTGTCACTTTTAATGCTGGTGGAGTGCGCCCACCAGCATTTTTTTCGTCCAATGAGGAGGGCATTTGAGTATTTTCAATAAACACGCACACCAGGAACGTCCGTATATCGTCATAGTTGATATTGATGGAACAATATCAGAGGCAACTGAAGACAGACTGCATTTGCTTCCGCCACCAGGTAAAGGTGCATTAACAAAGGACTGGAACGAGTTTAATCTCGCCTGTGACACCGATACTCCCATCACTCCAGTTATTGATATGGTGCGCCAGTTATTTAACGTTTACACGGTCTGGTTTGTAACCGGGCGCTGTGAGATCGCAAGGGATAAAACACGAGCCTGGCTGCGGAAGTACGTAACAAACGGGGCAGAGCCTTTGCTATCTATGCGTCCTGCCACCGATGACAGAAATGACGGCCCAGCAAAGATTGATCTCCTTAAGAAAATTGGTCTAAGTAAAATCGCGTTCGCGCTGGAAGATAAGATTGAAGTGGCGCGTGTTTTCAGGAGGCACGGCGTGCTTACGTTAATGGTCAGGGAGTATGAAAACGCGCTTCTCCATCAACAATAATTGCTCTAATAAATATTGATTTTTAAAACAGAGGAAGTGAAAATAAAAACATGCCGCAAGGCGCGGCATGTATCCAATCAATCACAGGAGCTGAAAATATGAACACGGCATTCAAAATCATTATGGCCGCGATCTATTTCTGGCTGTTCTCTATCACTTTTGGCGGCATCGTCGCACATGGGTAAGGGGGATGCATGAAAGGCGAAGTGAAAGAGCGCGGCATGATTTTTAACGATGAGATGGTCCGGGCAATTCTTGGCGGGAATAAAACACAGACTCGCAGGATTGTTGAAGAAAAATTCTATGGACGGGCAGTGGCCGCAGAGTTGCTTGCCAAGCATTGTCCATATGGTCAACCGGGCGATCGTATTTGGGTTCGCGAAACCTACCGGGTACATGGCAAAGCGACGGACGTCGCAACGCTGGTTTATCGCGCAAGCGTGCGTAACTCCTGGACAGAACAAACGCACCGGGTTCCGGTCGAGGTTTGTAATAAACCAGTATCAGAAAAGTGGACGCCATCAATTCACATGCCGCGCTGGGCATCGCGCATTCTTCTGGAAATTACCAACGTGCGCGTTGAGCGGTTGAACGATATCAGCGAATGCGATGCAAGGGCTGAGGGCGCACCAACAGAATCGACCCTCATTGGCGATAAGCATTACCCAGGTTTCCGTAGCCTATGGAAATCAATTTATGGCGAAGATAGTTGGAACGCTAATCCTTGGGTGTGGGTAATAGAGTTTGAGCGTATTCAGGGGGCAACCAGTGAGTGAGTCAAAATGCCAAATTAATGGCAACAAGATAGAACCGTGCGCGGCGTTGGCACAATCCCTGGAGCATGACGCTGAATACACGACGCGAAAAGGTCTGCTGAAATACAAAATCTATAACCATGAATTAATTCATTCACAAGACCTGATCATGCTGCGGTCTGGTGAATTTTCTAAATCGCCTATTCGAGTTTCATTTTGCCCGTTCTGTGGTGAAAGTCTGAAAACGTGGGAAGCGGAGGCAACCAGTGAATAACCGCTTTTACATGATGTGCTTGCGTGAAACTGTGGGTAATAACGCCTCATTCCATTGCCATAACGGCAATGGTTACAGTTCTGATATCGATCGCGCTCATGTTTACACGCTGGAAGAAGCCCAAAAAGCCTGGAATTGTGGACGAGATATCGATCAGCCTGTTTGCGCTGATAGCGTGGATGCAATGGCTGTGTGGCACGTTGATTGCCAGTACATCCCCACAGAAAGCCTGATTGAGTCAGATTGCACTGCGTATGTGGCCTACAAAAAAGGTAGCTGGAACGGCAACGATGTTTACTGGCTTCAACACGGTGGATTGCCAACAGATGACTTCAGTAAAGCGACCATCTTTAGCGTCGCCAACAAAAACGAACCAGGAATAGTTTGGTTGCCATTTTCCATTGCTGATGCAGCAAAGCGTCGGACGTTCAATATCAATAACTTTAACCGCAGAACAATGGTTCAGGGCGCAGGTTTGGTCATGCCTGACTGGTTGAAAGAGCAGAACAGAAGAAAGAAGTCGCGAAGCGGGAAGGTGCGTTGGAATTGTCCGCATTGCGGAAAAATAACCTGGCAGTACAGCCCATATGATTTTGAAGGCTGTAGTGATTACAACTGTGAAGGATGGCGAGAATGACAATTGACTATCAGGCACTGCGTGAAAAGGCAGAGAAAGCAACGTGTGGTGAGTGGTCGCTCGAATATGGAGAGAGCCGATTTGATGGTGATGATGCGCTAATTCATCGTGAAG
Organism: Salmonella sp. SJTUF14076; assembly: GCF_015534835.1. Taxonomy (NCBI): domain Bacteria; kingdom Pseudomonadati; phylum Pseudomonadota; class Gammaproteobacteria; order Enterobacterales; family Enterobacteriaceae; genus Salmonella; species Salmonella sp. SJTUF14076. Next base: position 95,862 of record NZ_CP064676.1, read on the forward strand.
TTGCTGGATATATTCCCATTTGCAGAATTGAAGGAGCGCATCCAGAAAGCGGTTTCGATGAAGATTTCCAAATGGAACAGCAGGCCAATGCTGAATTCATCGCTGCAGCCAATCCGGCTACCGTCTTGGCGCTGCTGGATGAACGGGAAAGAAACCAGCAATACATCAAACGCCGCGACCAGGAGAACGAGGATATTGCGCTAACAGTAGGGAAACTGCGTGTTGAGCTTGAAACAGCAAAATCAAAACTCAACGAGCAGCGTGAGTATTACGAAGGTGTTATCTCGGATGGGAGTAAGCGTATTGCTAAACTGGAAAGCAACGAAGTCCGTGAAGACGGAAACCAGTTTCTTGTTGTTCGCCATCCTGGGAAGACTCCTGTTATCAAGCACTGCACTGGTGACCTGGAAGAGTTTCTGCGGCAGTTAATCGAACAAGACCCGTTAGTAACTATCGACATCATTACGCATCGCTATTACGGGGTTGGAGGTCAATGGGTTCAGGATGCAGGTGAGTATCTGCATATGATGTCTGACGCTGGCATTCGCATCAAAGGAGAGTGATATGAGCGCTATAACCAAAGAACGTATCGAATTATTCATTAAAAATCCGCTTGATAACGGGCTTACCCGTGGCGAACAAATGGAACTGGCACGAATTGCGCTGGCATCACTGGAAGCCGAACCGGTTGCAGTAAACGACGACATGGCTTACGCATTCCATCACGCATTGTCAGATTCATCGCTAGGCGCTGATGAAGTAGAGGAAATTAAGGCCGGTTTGCGTGCTGCCTTTGCCAACGTCACTATCCAACCAGAGCCGGTAGTGCCGGATGAAATCGAGCCAGACGATAGCAATACGTTTGATTATGTTGATGGCTGGAACGCCTGCCGCGCCGCCATGCTTCAGTCCGGAAACTTTCGGGAAAACAAGAATTCGTCAACCAATAATTTTCGGGAAATCGCGGAAACGTCAACCAACTATCCGGTAATTCCTAGTGAGGTGTTGTCCGCAATCTTGAAGGTTGCCAAGATTCGTGCCGATTTCGATGATTTTGACGGTGACAGGCGAGGTATCGGTGATTGTCTGGATGAGGCTGAGCAAGAGCTTATCGTTACCATTAACAAATATGCCAGTCAGTTGGCAGCAGAACCTATAGCGCCTAATGACGTTCGAGAGCAGACAGCCATTCCGCAAGTTCCGGTAACTCCGGATGGTTGGATAAGCTGTAGTGAGCGAATGCCGGATACCAAAACAGCCGTTCTTGTTGCCAGGGAGTTTGACAGGAAAGGTGACTGGCGAATGAAATGGGCGACTTACATCCCGGGGCATCCTGACGCTAATGATGGGTGGGTAATACCTGGTGCGTCGTGGATTCCATCACACTGGATGCCGCTACCAGAACCGCCGCAGGAGGCGAAATGATGGATGTAAAAGAGAAGGTTTTGCAGGTGATGCGTTCCCGTGCTGCCCTACAAGAGAAAGCTCTCGGCGGTGAATATCCATTCACGATAGCAACCTGGAATCTGCGGTTGGCAATGGAGAAGGAATTTCCTGATGAAGAATGGCGCTCGGCAGATTTGCGCAAAATTCTTATGGAGCTGGCTAAAGACGGAACAGTATCCAAAGATACCCATGCCAGCCGGATTGGTCAGGCGGTATGGAGACTTGAGGTGCGGTAATGAGCTGGCCTGAAGCATTTGCGATTGTAGGCGTAGCTATGGCGATTGCCGCTATTTTTATCTTCTGGGGGTAACGATGGGAAAATTAACTTTTGTTGTCGAATTTGAGGATGGCAAAGAGCCACCTGTTAGCGCCAATCTTGATGTTGCTGGTGGCAGGCTGGTTTCGGTTCTATTTGGTGATTACCGCGACGACTTCTTTCAGCCTGAAGAAGTTGATGTAGTGCGAGAAGCATTAAACGAGCTAAGTGTTGATAACGATGATGCTCATGCGGAAATCATCAAAAAAATGGAACTGCTAACTCACTAAATTATCAATTATGGTGCTATCACCTACGACACCGAGAGAAAATTTATAATGTCAAAAGTAAATGTTTTGATTTTTTCAGCAATTGTTGGCTTTGGTTTTACTGCCGGAGTGCAGATTTATATTGCGTGGGAAAAAATCATCAACTACGCATGGAGTTGTTTTATTAAGTGAGGTAAGTATGTGGAGAGGTAATAGTCATGGCAAAAGCCAGATGATACTTACCGAATATCAGTTTGACCATAAAACCAATAAATCACGTTCAGTATATTTGCTTCGGCACAATAGCCGCGTAAGGAATACCGTGCTGGAGCAAAATCTGACTGTTGAAATGGATAATTACGGTGGCTTCAAGCCAACAATTTCGCTTGATGATTTTCCTCGTGGTTTAAGCGAAAGAGAAGCAATGCTGAAATTAGCAGAATGGCTACAAAGATTAAGCATTGCTATTGAAGATAACTGGTCTGAACCTTAAATTTATATGATGACACTAAAACATTTTCTTGACCGCCCATTATGGGCGGCAGCCGCAGGCTATGACTTTAATTATATGGATTGCATGTCTTATACTGCCAATGCATACGACCATTCGTTCAGCCTGCTGTTTAATTCTTTAAGAATATTGCCGGAAACAGAAGTTGGAGAGCTTCATTTATGGCTATTGGGCTTTATCGCGGCTGTCGTTGGTATTGCTGTATGGCCTTTTATTTTCTGGCTGGTGGCTGTTGTAGTGTGGTTTAAGTGCAAGACGTACCGGAGAAAGTATTTCTTAGGTGATGGAATGACTGATATTGCCAAAATGAACATTGAAAAATGGACTAAGGAATGTGAAAAGAAATGGCGCAAAAAGAAATGACCAGAATCACTGAAGAGCGTATATCAGAGATTATTTCCCGTATCGAAATGTATGGTCACGGTGCTGGATATACGGCAGATGAAGTATTGGCACTTGCCCAAATGGTTTTGGCGGCTTGCAAAGATGATAAAAAAATGAAGTTTATCGACTTGTTAGTGAAGGAGCTGCCTAAGTGCGGCGGGTGGCCTGATGGAATGAGTTATTGTTACCTACCCAGTGTCAATTTAATGGCACCATGCGCGACTTTTGCTTTTGGCTCAGACCACAAAAAAGACACTTTCTTTGGGCGCAATTTTTGTTGTGATATTGAGCTTCCAATTGGTGACCTTGATAGCGATGAATACCAGTCAGTTGTCACTCGCGAACAATACGAATCAGCTCTCATAGCGTCGCAGAAAGTCGAGTTCAATGGTGATGAACTTGAAAGTAAGACTTACAGGTTGGATTTTGGGCAATGGCTGGAACAGCAACGCGGGAAAATCGATGTGGACTGTGGTTGTGTGTCCACTGAAACATTCATGCACTGGCTGCGGGTAGCTTACGAGGCTGGCAACTATCCGGATATTCCGGATAGTTCGGTGCCAGCGCCAGGAAAGGGCGTCACCGGTGAACGTATCCGCATTAAGCCGCATGTTTATCGCGAACTGGTTAACCGTCTCCACGATACAGCGATCAAGTGTGCTGGCACCCAGCAATTACGAGAAAGAATTAGCCGTGTTTTGGGCGACGTTATTACGCCATATCATCATAAACAAGCCGAGAAAAGCGGTCTGGAAAGGTGTCATCTTGAGGCAGCATTAAACATTAAGCCGGGGCATACGCTTGGCATTATTGATGCACTGTTGGTTCATAAGATGGCCATGGCTTTATTGTCGTTGGTGGACGCTGGTGATACAAGCGAGGGTGAAGTATGAGAGTTGCAGATCACATCAAACACCTTGAAAGAATTATCGAAAACGGTGAACTCTTAAGAGATCAGATGAGACGCACGGCAGAAGCCAGGGAGGCGATAATCCGCAGTCAGGCTGGTAAATTAAAGCAATTGTCAGAGATTAACACGCTATACAAGAACAGACGTAACCGGGCGGTGATGCGGCTTCAGAAAGCACGTAATGAAATTAAATTGGTGGAGGCAAAACTGAAAAAACAGATCCAGCGTTACGATCAGCAAGATGCTTTTTATGCCGCCATCAAGGCGGCTGCTAATGAAATAGGCATCTGGAAGTTGCTGGTGGAGAAAGCAAAGACGAAGTTAAATGCCAACGAAAGCTGAACTACAGGTGCCCACCAGCACATACAGAAAATGATTGTTTCCACATCAAGGAGATTTTAATGTTTCACTGAAACATTAAGTAAGCCAGTGCATAATTCCATTTTTTACTGACCTTAAAAGCAAAATCAAAACGATGATGAGGATAATAGCCAGAATCTGGCTAATAATAGGCGCATCTAAAAATGCACTCAGGAACTGAAAAAAAGCGTTCATTCAGGTGGTTCCTTGTCAAATGTAAAGGTGCACTTGCTCACGTTGACGTAGAAACCCAACCCCTATATAGTTGGATTCGGTGAATGAAAGTCGTTAACGTGAGCTTACGGCACATGTTTTCGGAAAAACATCAGGGAACGGCTAATTCCTTGATGCGGGTGGGGTCTGTAATGCAGACCCTATCTATTAACGTCATGATTGCATCTCAAATTTTCTCCTTATCTTCAATTAATCTACATTCATTTCATCTGTTAGCCACCACAATATGTAGAAAATGGCCCTCTTGCAAGTGCATAACTTTGTGGATAACTCAGGAAGGAAAAAGTGGCTTTCGCGCACCTTCGGTCAGACAAGGTGTCCGGGAAAGTCAACGCAAAGAAAAAAATTGTTAAAAATAACGTTTGTTGGAATTGTATATTTCTATCCCCTTCAATGGTTAGCATTCTATTAACATCTTTTTTTAGAGACAGAAAAACATATCGTAACAACATATATACAGTATTAAGAGGCGAGTATTATCCTGCGGTGGGAATTCTGGGTGCTGTTAGATTCGACTTTCTCAGCAGGATTACATCGTCAACTTGCGACGTTGCCGTATGACTTTCGTGTAATAGGTGACAATGATGCGGCTAGTGAGTTACTTGTGAAGTTTTTCGGAAAAGGTTTTGTGGCCTCGGATCTTGATGAGCTACAGCAACATGAAGTGTCTAATTTGATTTTTAGCCATAGCCAATAAGCCTCCCTCCTCCATCAAGGCCACAATTTGTGACCTTAAACAATTTGTTTTCTGCTTTTTCTTATTTGAGGAAATAACGTTGTTGACAGCTAATAGGCTCGTTGTTGTTATACATGCCTGTATAGATTATGACCGTAAATTATTAGCGGATTTTAAGCCATATTCACCGTTGTAGAAATTACTCATGTTCCATTCATTAGGAAGTTCTTTTCTGTCCAATGTATAGTGGCGCACGATATAACGATCTTCATCTTCTTCGATGGACAGGCGGACATAGCCAATGTGAATCACCGATACGGGCGGTGTTCGTATTGCATAGATGTCGCGGAGATATACCGGCAGCTCGACAAATGCATCAGGTGCATCTGTGATGCTCGTTTTTTCACAGTATTCATATAACGCATCGTTGATATCGTTAAGAGATTCATGATCGTATATTTCCAGGTAATTACCGCGATCACGATGGTACTCGATTTTAGCCATTCAAAATCCCCTGTTATCGTTTTGCATTTCTCTAATCCGGTTCAGAACTACTTCGTGCTGGACTTGGATAGCGGCTTTTTCGTTTTCAAGCCGGGCAATAGACATCTCTAATTCTTTGCTGTACCAGGCGAGCTGGGCCAGGTTCATCCGGTTGTGGTCGAGAGTTGGAGACACTTCGACGCGATCCCTTTCTTCCTGCTTTAATGAGAAGAGATTTATCTCATCCCTTGAGGAAAATTCAGCAACAATTTCTTGTTGATGATCCGGTCGCTGCGGCATCCTCGCCAGTATAAATGGCGGTTCTTTTGAAAACATGAATGTCGGTTCAGACCGTGTTTTTACCCAGCTTGCCTGCTGTCTTTCGGCAAGTTCACAGGCTTCATCATAGTTATCTGCCAAACAAAGCACGGATGGACGGTCCCACGCCCCACCATTCAGACAATAAACTACAATTTTCCCGTCAGGTTGTGTAACCCCATATGGATGGTCCCACCAGGCGTCCAGCTGAGCTTTAGAGCGTTTCTCGTTAGGAGTGCAGTCAAAATTTTTGGGCAATACAGGATCGAGAGGAATGCGATTAGGCATAGCTAATTCCTTATTAACTGATTGGCAACGAGGTTACGCTGATCCGTTGGTGATGAATAGTAGCAAAGAGCACAAAATCATCAGCGGTGGTTGATGTACGTAACGCGTTTGCACCAAAGGTGTCTCTTTAATGTATACTGTATAAATGAACAGTATTATTGAGGTGAAAACGCTATGGGCTTCCCTTCTCCTGCGGCGGATTATGTTGAAAGCCGAATTTCTCTTGATCAGCAACTAATCAGGCATCCATCAGCAACCTACTTCATGCGGGCAGCTGATAGCCATCACCGTGAGGGAATATTGCAGGGTGCTTTGCTGGTGGTTGATTCCTCGCTTACTCCGGTTGATGGTTCTCTGCTTGTGTGCGCTATGGAGGGTGAATATCGCATAAAGAGATACAGGAAGTATCCGCGCCAGCACCTGGAGGATTTAAGCACCGGGAAGAAAGAGGCGTTACCAGTAGATGACGATGGATACACGGGCAGTAATGCTGTTTTTGGTGTGATCACTCATGTCATCAATGATGCCCGAAGTGGGGAATTTGATGATTGTCCGGTTATTTAAGCTGCAAAGTGCTGGTGCTTTATGCCTGTGAAGTTTATAATTGTGTACACATAACGAGTACACGAGGTGTTTATGCAATCCATTAACTTCCGTACCGCGCGTGGCAACCTTTCTGAAGTGCTCAACAATGTTGAAGCCGGGGAAGAGGTTGAAATCACCCGCAGAGGCCGTGAGCCAGCAGTAATTGTCAGCAAGGCTACTTTCGAAGCCTACAAAAAAGCGGCGCTGGATGCTGAATTTGCATCCCTGTTTGACACCCTGGACTCCACCAACAAGGAACTGGTTAACCGATAATGAGGCATATATCACCGGAAGAACTTATTGCGCTTCATGATGCGAATATAAGCCGCTACGGCGGCCTGCCGGGAATGTCTGATCCGGGTAGGGCAGAGGCCATTATCGGGAGAGTTCAGGCCAGAGTTGCCTACGAAGAGATCACCGACCTTTTCGAAGTCTCCGCCACCTACCTGGTGGCTACAGCGAGAGGGCATATATTCAATGATGCCAATAAGCGTACCGCGCTAAACAGTGCGCTGCTATTTCTACGCCGTAACGGGGTGCAGGTATTTGATTCACCTGAACTGGCAGACCTTACTGTAGGCGCTGCGACTGGCGAGATATCTGTATCTTCTGTCGCCGACACGTTACGTAGATTGTATGGTTCTGCGGAGTAGATTAATGGCACGCAAATACAACAAATTGTCCCTTGAAGCGTTAAAGATGCTTCTTGATGGCGTGAGTCGCCGCAAGGTAAAGCAATACCTGGTTGGTAAGCAAATTGGAGTCAGGACCGCTATTGCTGTGTTATGCCGTCAGGAAATGGTTGTGCTTAAACAGAGAATGCCGGGCAGCAGATAAAGCCCAATCAGTGATTAAAGGTGTGAT